>NZ_JBIVBY010000020.1:0-147630 GCF_044746405.1 Pseudomonas sp. NPDC086251 | reverse complement strand
TCCTTTGCAACTTCAACCACTTGCGCTTCCGATCTCTCGTTAGCGGGAGGCGAATTCTACAGCGTTACTCGCTGCTGTCAACACCTCTTTTCCGCTGCTTTCGACCGAGAAGATCGAATCGTTGATAAGGCGACAACACACTGCCTTAAACAACTCCTTCCTGGCTTCGATGACCTGAAGCAACCTGCTGCCGAAAACTGCGTAACTCTTTGTTTACCAAGGAGTTTTCCGTTTCGACTGCGCCGGAAGTGGGGCGAATTATAGACACTCAGGATTTGCCGTCAACACCTATTTTCACAATTCTGTCATATACGTCAAAAAAGCCCTGAAACGAGAAGGCCGGCCCCAAGGGGCCGGCCTTCTTCCCTTCTACTTACAAGCTAGGGAATGCGAATTGCGAAGCTTCGTGGCTCGCACGCTGCGGCCAGCGCTGGGTGATGGCCTTGCGGCGGGTGTAGAAACGCACGCCATCCGGGCCGTATGCATGCAAGTCGCCGAACAGCGAACGCTTCCAGCCACCAAAGCTGTGGTAAGCCACTGGCACCGGCAACGGCACGTTAACGCCAACCATGCCCACTTCGATCTCGTCGCAGAACAACCTTGCCGCTTCGCCATCACGGGTAAAGATGCAGGTGCCGTTACCGTACTCGTGATCGTTGATCAGTTGCATGGCTTCTTCCAGGCTGTTGACCCGAACGACGCACAGCACCGGCCCGAAGATTTCTTCTTTATAGATGCGCATCTCTGGCGTGACGTTATCGAACAGGCAACCACCCAGGAAGAAACCTTCCTCATGACCCGCCACGCTCAGACCACGACCATCGACGACCAACGAGGCACCGGCCGAAACGCCGTCTTCTATATAGCCACTGACTTTGTCACGCGCCTGACCGGAAACCAGTGGCCCCATGTCCAGGCCGCAGGTCGTACCGGCACCGATTTTCAACGCCTTGATCTGCGGCGTCAGTTTGGCCACCAACGCATCCGCCACCTGGTCACCGACGCACACGGCCACCGAGATCGCCATGCAACGCTCGCCGCAGGAACCATAAGCCGCGCCCATCAGCGCGCTGACGGCGTTATCCAGATCCGCATCCGGCATCAGCACCGCATGGTTCTTCGCCCCGCCCAGCGCCTGGACGCGTTTGCCGCGTTTGGTGCCTTCGGCGTAGATGTATTCGGCAATCGGCGTCGAGCCCACAAAGCTCAGTGCCTTGACTTCCGGCGCTTCGATCAGCGCATCCACCGCAGCCTTGTCGCCGTGCACCACACTCAACACGCCTTTCGGCAGACCGGCCTCGATCAATAGCTGAGCGATCAACAGCGTGGAACTTGGATCACGCTCCGACGGTTTGAGGATGAAGCAGTTGCCGCAGACGATCGCCAGTGGATACATCCACAGCGGCACCATCGCCGGGAAGTTGAACGGAGTGATACCAGCGACCACGCCCAGCGGCTGGAAGTCCGACCAGGCATCAATGTTCGGGCCGACGTTACGGCTGTACTCGCCCTTGAGAATTTCCGGCGCCGCACACGCGAACTCGACGTTCTCGATACCGCGTTTCAATTCACCGGCAGCATCTTCCAGCGTCTTCCCGTGTTCTTCGCTGATCAGTTGCGCGATGCGCGCTTCGTTCTGTTCCAGCAGTTGCTTGAAACGGAACATCACCTGCGCACGTTTGGCCGGTGGCGTGTTGCGCCAGGCCGGGAATGCAGCCTTGGCCGAGTCGATGGCTTTCTGGATGGTTTCGCGGCTGGCCAATGGCAGCTTGTGGATCGCCTGGCCAGTGGACGGGTTGAACACGTCAGCGGTACGACCTTCTTCGGTCACCAGTTCGCCATTGATCAAATGCGGGATAAGACTCATGTAACGCTCCTGAAAAATTGTTCACAGGCGCCCGCTGAAGGGCGCCTCTATAGAGAAAATCAGTCGATCTTGTTCAGCACTTCGCCGACCGCATCGAACAGGCGATCAAGGTCTTGCGGCTTGCTGTTGAAGGTTGGGCCGAACTGCAGGGTGTCGCCGCCGAAGCGCACGTAGAACCCGGCTTTCCACAGCGCCATGCCCGCCTCGAACGGACGCACGATGGCATCGCCGTCACGTGGCGCGATCTGGATCGCACCGGCCAGGCCGTAGTTACGGATATCGATAATGTTCTTCGAACCTTTCAGGCCGTGCAGCGCATTTTCGAAATGCGGTGCGACGTCGGCCACGCTCTGCACCAGGTTTTCCTTTTGCAGCAGGTCGAGTGCAGCCAGGCCAGCGGCGCACGCCACCGGGTGCGCGGAGTAGGTGTAGCCGTGCGGGAATTCCACCGCGTACTCAGGCGTCGCCTGGTTCATGAAGGTCTGATAAATCTCGGAGCTGGCAATCACCGCGCCCATCGGGATCGCGCCGTTGGTGACTTGCTTGGCGATGCACATCAGGTCCGGGGTCACGCCGAAGGTATCGGCACCGAACATTTTGCCGGTACGACCGAAACCGGTGATCACTTCGTCGAACACCAGCAGGATGTTGTGCTGATCGCAGATCTCGCGCAGACGCTTGAGGTAACCCTGTGGCGGAACCAGCACGCCAGCGGAACCGGCCAATGGCTCGACGAACACGGCGGCGATGTTGGACGCGTCATGCAGTTCGATCAACTTCAGCAGCTCGTCGGCCAGAGCAATACCACCCAGCTCCGGCATGCCACGCGAATATGCATTGCTCGCCAGCAAGGTGTGCGGCAGGTGATCGACGTCCATCATCGCCTGACCGAACATTTTGCGGTTGCCGTTCACGCCGCCGAGGCTGGTGCCGGCGATGTTCACGCCGTGGTAACCACGGGCACGGCCGATCATTTTGGTCTTGGTGGCCTGGCCTTTCAGGCGCCAATAAGCGCGGACCATCTTCACCGCGGTGTCCGCGCACTCGGAACCCGAGTCGGTGAAGAACACGTGGTTCAGATTGCCCGGGGTCAGGTCGGTGATCTTTTCAGCCAGCTGGAACGACAGCGGATGGCCGTACTGGAAGCCCGGCGAGTAATCGAGGGTGCCCAATTGTTTGGAGACCGCTTCCTGGATTTCCTTGCGAGTGTGCCCGGCGCCGCAGGTCCACAGACCGGACAGCGAGTCATAGACCTTGCGGCCCTTGTCGTCGGTCAGCCAGCTACCTTCCGCCGCCACAATCAGTCGCGGGTCGCGCTGGAAATTACGGTTGGCGGTGTAAGGCATCCAGTGAGCATCGAGCTTGAGCTGGCTGGCCAGGGAAGACGGGGCGTTTTCGGGCAAGTTCATGGGGCAAAACCTCGCAGGGCAATGAGCGACATGGAGATGAAAAGCGTTCTTGCAGCTAAATTGCCACGGGGATAAAGTCGGTGAAATCCAACTCTTCTAACGTTCAGTCAGGTATTCACTAAACTATGAGCAGCCGTCGACCCGATCCATTGGCGCAAGTCAGTGACTTTGATATCCGCCTGCTGCGGATTTTTCGCAGCGTCGTGGAATGCGGCGGTTTCTCCGCGGCGGAATCGGTGCTGGGGATCGGCCGTTCGGCCATCAGCCAGCAGATGAGCGACCTTGAGCAGCGCCTCGGTTTGCGCCTGTGCCAACGCGGTCGCGCCGGGTTTTCCCTGACTGAAGAAGGTCGCGAGGTCTATCAATCGGCGTTGCAACTATTAAGTGCGCTGGAAAGTTTTCGCACCGAGGTCAATGGCCTGCACCAGCATTTACGCGGCGAATTGACCATCGGCCTGACCGACAACCTGGTCACCCTCCCCCACATGCGCATCACCCACGCCTTGGCGCAATTGAAGGAGCGCGGCCCGGACGTGCAGATTCAGATCCGCATGATCGCGCCCAACGAAGTCGAGCAAGGCGTGCTCGATGGTCGCTTGCATGTCGGCGTGGTGCCGCAGGCCAGCGCACTGTCAGGGCTGGAATATCAGCCGCTCTACAGCGAACGTTCGCTGCTGTATTGCGCGGTCGGCCATCCGCTGTTTTATGTCGACGACAAACAACTGGACGACGAGCGCCTCAACAGCCAGGACGCGATCGCCCCGACCTTTCGTTTGCCCGCGGAAATCCAGGCGCATTACCAGGCGCTCAATTGCACCGCCAGTGCTTCCGACCGCGAAGGCATGGCGTTTTTGATCCTGACCGGGCGCTACATCGGCTACCTGCCGGATCACTACGCCGCCCTCTGGGTGCAGCAAGGCCGACTGCGCGCACTGAAACCAACAGCGCGGTTTTATGACCTGAGCCTCGCGTCGGTCACCCGCAAAGGCCGTCGCCCGCATTTGGTGCTGGAAAGCTTCCTCGAGAGCCTCGCCGCTACACGCTGAAACCCTGTAGGAGCCGAGCTTGCTCGCGAAGGCGGCTTAACATTCAACATTAATGGTGACTGACACGCCGCCTTCGCGAGCAAGCTCGGCGCCTACAGGAATTGGAGGGCAGGTTTTATTGCGGCAGGACTTGTCTGGAGCCTGTGGGTGCGCTATCAACGCATTGGCTGCACCCACCCACCTGTTCGGAAGTGCCTATGACCTTTGAAGTCCCAGCTCACGGCGGCAAACCTGCCAGTCGCATTCGTCAGAAGAACGAAGAGACCATCATCAAAGCCGCCGAAGACGAGTTCGCCCGTCACGGGTTCAAAGGCACCAGCATGAACACCATCGCCCTGAATGCCGGGTTGCCGAAAGCGAACCTGCATTACTACTTCACCAACAAACTCGGTTTGTACGTGGCGGTACTGAGCAACATCCTCCAGTTGTGGGACAGCACCTTCAACACCCTGACCGCCGAGGATGATCCGGCCGAAGCACTGACGCGATACATCCGCGCCAAGATGGAATTCTCCCGTCGCCAGCCGCAGGCCTCGCGAATCTTCGCCATGGAAGTCATCAGCGGTGGCGAATGCCTGACCGAGTATTTCAACCAGGACTATCGCGCCTGGTTCCAGGGCCGCGCGGCGGTGTTCCAGGCGTGGATCGATGCCGGCAAAATGGACCCGGTCGACCCGGTGAACCTGATCTTCCTGTTGTGGGGCAGCACCCAGCATTACGCCGATTTCGCCACCCAGATTTGCCGTGTCACCGGGCGCACCAAGTTGACCAAGCAGGACATGGAAGACGCCGGGAACAACCTGACCCGCATCATTCTCAAGGGCTGCGGCCTGACGCCAGCGATCTAAGACGCTTATGCCTTTTACCCTCAGCGGTTTTTGTGAATACCGCGAAGACATTCGCAAAAGCCGCTTCATCACCTTCGCCGCGCCGATAAGCAACCCCGCTGAAGCCCAGGCATTCATCGAACAGCACAGCGACCTGAACGCCTCGCACAATTGTTGGGCGTGGAAGTTTGGCGACCAATACCGCAGCAACGATGATGGCGAGCCTGGCGGCACGGCGGGCCGGCCGATCCTGGCCGCGATCGAAGCGCAGGATTGTGACCAGGTCGCGGTGCTGGTGATTCGTTGGTATGGCGGCATTCAGCTGGGCACCGGTGGCCTCGCGCGGGCGTATGGCGGCGGTGCCAATAAATGCCTGCAAGGGGCGCCGAAGGTTGAGTTGATCAGTCGGGTGCCGGTGAGTTGTGCCTGTGCGTTTGGCGAGTTGGCGCTGGTGAAGCTTCGGGTGGCGGAATTGGGTGGGTTGGTTGTACGAGAGGATTTCACGGCCAACGGGGTTGAACTGCAATTGGCTGTTGGCGAAGGGCAGATTGAAACATTGCAATTGCAGCTGGCGGATTTGAGTCGTGGGCGCATTCTCTTGCAGCGGTAAAACAAGGTCAAAAGATCGCAGCCTCGTTTCACTCGACAGCTCCTACAGGGATTGGGCATGAGTGATTTTCTGTGCGTTCCACACTTGCCCACATCTGCTGTGCACCCGGCTGTGGATAACCTGAGCACATACGGCTGTAACCCTTCTGTCATGCGGCTTTGCGGGCTTTGTTCATTTTTCGTCCAATCTACTGTCGAAAATGCCAAATTCACATAAAAACATAGAGTTAGAGCGGTTTATCACCTTTAGTAGATAGCCGCCCGGTGCTTATGCCCGACCTTTGCGCTTGCACACAAATACTGTGGAGCAACCTGTGGATAACCCGTTCATGCCTGTCGCCGCCCCGTATCCGGCATGGCTTGCGCGGGGTTGCTCGTTTTTTGACCATATTGTTACGGGCAAAAACCGAGCCTGATCAACGGCTTTGCTCTCGATTGGTGCCTGAGTCTGAATCGGCACTGCGCCAAGCCGCGTACTCAACGCCTTGGCTTTTAAGGCTTTGCGGCTTTCCTGACTCAATGGCCAGGAAATTGCTTTATCCACAGGCATTACTTCATCGACCCGAGCCTGTCATGCCCAACCCCGTGCCGATCCCCAATAAAACGCCTCGCCTGCAACTGCGCAACATCAGCAAACGCTACCCCGGTTGCCTGGCCAACGACGCCATCGACCTGAGCATTGCTCCCGGTGAAATCCACGCCCTGCTCGGTGAAAACGGCGCAGGCAAAAGCACGCTGATGAAGATTATCTACGGCGTCACCCACGCCGATTCGGGGGAAGTGCTCTGGCAAGGGCAACGTGTCTCCCTGCGCAACCCGGCCCAGGCGCGAAGCCTGGGGATCGGCATGGTGTTCCAGCATTTCTCGTTGTTCGAAACCCTGAGCGTGGCGCAGAACATTGCACTGGCGATTGGCGCGGCGGCCGGTACGCCGACACAGCTTGAGCCGAAAATCCGTGAGGTGTCGCGGCGCTACGGCATGGCGCTGGAACCGGAGCGACTTGTCCACAGCCTGTCCATCGGCGAACGTCAGCGGGTGGAAATCGTTCGTTGCCTGATGCAGGACATCCGCCTGCTGATTCTCGATGAGCCGACCTCGGTACTGACGCCGCAGGAGGCCGAGGAATTGTTCGTCACCCTGCGCCGGTTGGCGGCTGAGGGCTGCAGCATTCTGTTTATCAGTCACAAGCTCGGTGAAGTCCGCGCGTTGTGCCACAGCGCGACCGTACTGCGCGGCGGACGGGTGGCCGGGCATTGCGTGCCGGCCGAGTGTTCGGATCAGCAACTGGCACGGTTGATGGTCGGTGAAGCGGCCGAGCTGATAGCGGACTATCCGAAGGTCACGGGCGGCGATACTTTTTTGGCCGTAAGCGGATTGTCCTGGCACAACCCGGACCCGTTCGGCTGCTCGCTGAAAGACATCGATCTGGAAGTGCGCAGTGGCGAAATTGTTGGGATCGCTGGCGTGGCTGGCAACGGTCAGGATGAATTGCTGGCCTTGCTCAGCGGCGAAGAACGCCTGCACCGCAACGAGGGCAAGACGATCAGTTTCGGCGGCCAACCCGTGGCGCACTTGCGCCCGGATGCTCGACGCAAACTCGGCTTGGCCTTCGTCCCAGCCGAGCGTCTGGGGCATGGCGCGGTGCCGGAGTTGAGCCTGGCAGACAACGCCTTGCTCACCGCATTTCAACAGGGACTGGTGAGCAAAGGCCTGATCCAGCGCGGCAAGGTTGAAGCCCTGGCCGAGGACATCATTCGCCGCTTCGGGGTCAAGACGCCCGATACACAGGCACCCGCGCGCAGCCTCTCCGGCGGCAACTTGCAGAAATTCATCCTCGGCCGGGAAATCCTCCAACAGCCGAAACTGTTGGTGGCCGCGCACCCGACCTGGGGCGTGGATGTCGGTGCGGCCGCGACCATTCACCGGGCGCTGATTGCCTTGCGCGATGCCGGCGCGGCCATTCTGGTGATCTCCGAAGACCTCGACGAACTGTTCCAGATCTGTGATCGGCTCGGCGCGTTGTGCAGCGGTCGACTGTCGCCGCTCAAGGCGACCGTCGACACCCGGCTCGGCGACGTCGGCGGCTGGATGGCCGGCCAGTTCGATGCCCCTCAATCACCCGCGTCCGCAATGGTTTAACGGAGTTACCCATGCTGCTTTCTCTCGAACCCCGTGGCCAGCAATCGCGCCTGATGTTGTGGTGCTCGCCATTACTGGCGGCGGTCCTGACATTGGGCTGTGGCTCGTTGCTGTTTATCGCGCTGGGCCACGACCCGTTGCTGACCTTGCACACGCTGCTGATCGCGCCGATCAGCGACGTGTATGGCGTCTCTGAATTGTTGGTCAAGGCATTACCGATTCTGCTCTGCGCGTTGGGGTTGGCCGTGGCCTATCAAGCGCGGATCTGGAACATCGGCGCTGAAGGTCAGCTGCTGCTCGGCGCGTTGGCCGGCAGTGCGTTGGCCGTGAACATCATCGATGTGCAAAGCCGCTGGGCGCTGGTGTTGATCCTGCTCACCGGCACCCTGGCCGGCGCGGCGTGGGCCGGGTTGACGGCGTGGTTACGCACGCGTTTCAACGCCAACGAAATCCTCACCAGCATCATGCTCAATTACATCGCCCTGAACCTGCTGCTGTTCTGCGTGCACGGACCACTGAAGGATCCCGCCGGGTTCAACTTTCCAGAGTCGGCGATGTTTGGCGATGCCAGCCGGTTGCCGTTGTTGATCGAGGATGGTCGGGTTCATGCCGGGGTGTATTTCGCCTTGCTCGCGCTGGTGGCGGTGTGGGTGCTGCTGCAGAAAAGCTTCGTCGGGTTCCAGATCAAAGTGCTCGGGCTGGACAAGCGCGCTGCCGGTTTTGTCGGCTTTCGCGAGAAGCGCCTGATTTGGTTGGCGCTGTTGATCAGCGGCGGTTTGGCGGGGTTGGCCGGGGTCTGCGAAGTCACCGGCCCCATCGGCCAATTGGTCCCGCAGGTGTCTCCGGGCTACGGCTATGCGGCGATCACCGTGGCATTTCTCGGGCGGCTGAATCCCATTGGTATTTTGTTTTCCAGCCTGTTGATGGCGCTGCTGTACATCGGTGGCGAAAGCGCGCAAATGAGCATGAACCTGCCGCAAGCGATCACCCAATTGTTCCAGGGAATGATGCTGTTTTTCCTGCTGGCCAGTGACGTGCTGATTCTTTATCGACTGCGTTTGAACCTGCGCTGGGTTCGCCGTGCGCCAACCACCGCCGTACGCGCAGGAGCGCTGTGATGGATATCGATCTGCTGAGCAATATTTTCTACGCCATGGTCCGTTGCGGTACGCCGTTGCTGTTGGTCGCTCTCGGTGAATTGATCTGCGAGAAGAGCGGCGTCCTCAATCTGGGGCAGGAAGGCATGATGCTGTTTGGCGCGGTGATCGGTTTTATCGTCGCGCTGAACAGCGGCAACCTGTGGCTTGGTGTGTTGTTGGCGATGCTGGCCGGGACGTTGCTGTCGTCGCTGTTTGCGTTGGTCGCGCTGGTGTTCAATGCCAATCAGGTGGCCACCGGGTTGGCGTTGACGATCTTCGGCGTGGGGCTGTCGACGTTTGTCGGCGCGGCGTGGGTCGGTAAACCGCTGGCGGGCTTCGAGCCGGTGGCGATTCCTTATCTGAGTGAAATCCCGCTGATCGGGCGGATGCTGTTTGCCCAGGATTGGCTGGTGTATCTGTCGTTCGCGGTGTTTGCGCTGGTGGCTTGGGTGATTCTGAAAAGCCGTGTCGGGCTGATCATTCAGGCCGTCGGGGAAAACCCGGATGCGGCCAGTGCGATGGGGTTGCCGGTGTTGGCTGTGCGTACCTTGGCGGTGTTGTTTGGCGGCGCGATGGCTGGATTGGCCGGGGCTTATTTGTCGCTGGCGTACACGCCGATGTGGGCGGAGAACATGAGCGCCGGGCGCGGCTGGATTGCCCTGGCGCTGGTGGTGTTTGCCAGTTGGCGGGTGTGGCGGTTGCTACTGGGGGCGTATCTGTTCGGGCTCGCCAGCATCCTGCATTTGGTGGCGCAGGGGTTGGGGCTGGCGATTCCGTCGAGCCTGCTGGCGATGCTGCCGTATGTCGCGACGATTGTGGTGCTGGTGCTGTTATCGCGGGATGCGCTTCGGACGCGGTTGTATGCGCCGGTGTCGTTGGGGCAGCCGTGGCAGGGCGGGCATTAGGCGGTGGCCTGTTCGGGCCTCTTCGCGGGCAAGCCTCGCTCCTACGGGGTTTGCGTCGCTCTTGTAGGAGCGAGGCTTGCCCGCGAAGGCGCCCGAACAGGCAACACCTGAACAACACCCCACGCCAATTCAAAGAACAGGAAAATCACCAACAACGAACTGGCACCATGAACCAGGGCATACAGCTGCCAAGCTGAAAACAGGAATCTGCCCGCCGCGTCATACCGACCGTAAATCTGCTGCGGATCACGAATCCGCAGCACCGCCCACACGCACACAATCGAGCCCAACAGATTCGCCATCAGCATGTGCATCGGCTCGAACGCCGGCAACTCGCCCGACAAGTTGAACGCCTGACTCACACTCGACAACAGCCCATGCAACGCCGCAAAACTCCACGGGGTCGCAAACGCCGCCGTGACGATCAGGTCGTACCACGCGCTGCCGCGCACCAGTTGACGATATTGCGCAGAAGTCCACATCCGTCGTGCTCCAAAAAATCAGGGAGCAACAAGGCTAAAGCCTGGAGTATGCTCCAGGGTCAAGCCCTCTCGAGACGTCATGATGCGCATCGGTGAATTAGCCTTGGCCAGCGCCGTCAGCCGCGACACGCTGCGTTTCTACGAGCAGCGCGGACTCATCGCGGCGCAACGCAGCGCCAACGGTTATCGCGACTATCCACCGGACATGGTGCAACTGGTGCTGTACATCAAGACCGCTCAACGGCTGGGCTTTACCCTCGGCGAGATCGGCAGCAGCGTCGCCGCATTGTGGCAGTCGCCCGATCCGGACAGCGCCGTCACGCAATTGCTGCAAGACAAGCTCAAGCTGATTGAAACCCGCATGGACGAACTCGGTGCGTTGCGTCAGGAGTTGCAGCAACGCATCGGGCAACGTTGCCCATTGAATCCGTGATCCTCATTTATCAAGGAAGCCACTTATGTCCAAGGCAAAAACCGCACTCATCATCGGCGCCTCCCGGGGCCTGGGCCTCGGTCTGGTGAAAACCTTGCTGGCCGACGGCTGGCAAGTCACCGCCACCGTGCGCAACCCGCAGAACGCCGAAGCCTTGCAGGCCTTGGGCAAGGTGCGGATCGAGAAACTCGACATGGATGATCAGCAGGCAGTCATCGCCCTCAGCCAACAGCTCAAGGGCGAAGTGTTTGACCTGTTGTTCGTCAATGCCGGGGTCAAAGGGCCCGAGGTCCAGACGCCGGGTGGCGCGACGCTGGCCGAAGTTGGTCAGTTGTTTTTCACCAACGCGGTGGCGCCGATCAACCTGGCCCAGCGTTTCGCCGGGCAGATTCGTGCGGAAACCGGCGTGCTGGCGTTCATGAGCTCGGTGCTCGGCAGCGTGACCATGCCGGACGCCCCGGAACTGGCGCTGTACAAGGCGAGTAAAGCCGCGCTGAATTCCATGACCAACAGTTTCGTCACGCAGTTGGGCGAGCAAAAACTCACCGTGCTGTCGCTGCATCCGGGTTGGGTGAAGACCGACATGGGCGGTGAAGGTGCGGATATCGATGTGGACACCAGCACGCGCGGATTGGTTGATCAGGTGAATGCGTATACCGGCAAGGGTGGGCATCACTTCGTGAACTACCGGGGTGAAACCATTCCCTGGTAACCCCTGAATACCTTGTAGGTGCGAGGCTTGCCCGCGAAGGCGGTGTCTCATGCAACATCGGTGTCGACTGACACTCAGCCTTCGCGGGCAAGCCTCGCTCCTACAGGTCAGGCGTCGGGTCCGAGCGCGGCGGGCTTGCCCACAACGCGCTTTTGTTCGAAACTTCGCACCTCGCCTCCCCGGCGACCCTGGATCAGCAGACAGGGTAATCACTGAGCTGGCAACCCTGAACCCCACTTTCAGAGGAGCCGGCCAACATGCCTGCGACCCGTACCTGGTTAAAAAACCCCCTCGCCATTTTCACGGCCAACGCGCTCGATGCCCGTGGCGGCCTGGTGCTGCAAGACGGCTTGATCGTCGAAGTGCTTGCCGCTGGCCAGCAACCTTCCGCGCCCTGTGGACACGTCTTCGATGCCCGCGAGCATGTGATCCTGCCGGGCCTGATCAACACCCATCATCACTTCTACCAAACCCTGACCCGCGCCTGGGCGCCGGTGGTCAATCAGCCATTGTTCCCGTGGCTGAAAACCCTGTACCCGGTGTGGGCGCGCCTTACCCCTGAAAAACTCGCCCTCGCCAGCAAAGTCGCGTTGGCTGAGTTGCTGCTGTCCGGTTGCACCACGGCCGCCGATCACCATTATCTGTTTCCCGAAGGCCTGGAAAATGCGATCGATGTGCAAGTCGAAAGCGTGCGCGAACTGGGCATGCGCGCCATGCTCACGCGCGGCTCGATGAGCCTCGGCGAAAAGGACGGTGGCCTGCCACCGCAGCAGACCGTGCAGGAAGGCGAAGTGATCCTCGCCGACAGTCAGCGCTTGATCGCCGAGTACCACGAACGCGGCGATGGTGCGCAAATCCAGATCGCCCTGGCACCCTGCTCGCCGTTCTCGGTCACCCCGGAAATCATGTCCGCCAGCGCCGATCTGGCGAACAATCTCGACGTACGCCTGCACACGCACCTGGCGGAAACCCTCGACGAAGAAGATTTCTGCCTGCAACGCTTCGGCCTGCGCACCGTGGATTACCTGGACAGCGTCGGCTGGCTCGGCCCGCGCACCTGGCTGGCCCACGGCATCCATTTCAACCCGGACGAAATCGCCCGCCTCGGCGCGGCCGGCACCGGGATCTGCCATTGCCCGAGCTCGAACATGCGCCTGGCTTCCGGCATTTGCCCGACACTGGATCTGACCGCAGCGGGCGCGTTACTGGGCTTGGGCGTGGACGGTTCGGCGTCGAACGATGCCTCGAACATGATGCTCGAAACCCGCCAGGCGCTGTACATTCAGCGGCTGCGTTACGGCGCGGAGAAGATCACGCCGGAGCTGGTGTTGGGTTGGGCGACCAAGGGTTCGGCGAGTTTGCTCGGGCGTAGCGATATCGGTGAGCTGGCGGTGGGCAAGCAGGCGGATCTGGCGTTGTTCAAGCTCGATGAGCTGCGTTTTTCCGGCAGTCATGATCCGGTGTCGGCGTTGCTGTTGTGCGGCGCGGATCGGGCGGACCGGGTGATGATTGGCGGTAAATGGCGGGTGATTGATGGGCAGGTGGAAGGGTTGGATCTCAAAGGCCTGATCGCCGATCACAGCCAGGCGGCTCGGCAGTTGATCAGCGGCGTCTGATCGGACGCCTTCGCGGGCAAGCCTCGCTCCTACAGGGATCGCGCCGAACCTGTAGGAGCGAGGCTTGCCCGCGAAGCTTTTAGAGGCCCAACAGCGACAACATGATAAACGTCGCAAACAACACAAAGTGGGTCATGCCTTCGATGGCGTTGGTTTCGCCGTCGTTAAGGTTGATTGCACTAACGATCAAGGTAAGAAAGATCATCACCGTCTGCACCGGCGTCATTGCCATCTGGAACGGCTGGCCGGTGTAGAGCGCCATCGCCTCCATCACCGGCACCGTCAGGATCACCGTCGACAGCGATGCGCCCATGGCGATGTTGACCACCGATTGCATGCGATTGGCCAACGCCGCGCGCAACGCGGTCAAAATCTCCGGCGCCGCGGAAATCGCCGCCACCAGGATCGCCGTGATCACCGGCGGGGCGCCCGTCCCTTCCAGGCCCAGATCAAGGGTCTTGGACATCACTTCGGCCAATGCGCCAATCACCACCACGCCAAACACCAACGTGCCGATACTCAGGGCCAGATTGATCGGCTGCGGTTCTTCGGCGGGTTCTTTTTTGCGGCGTTTTTCCGGGTAGCTGTAGCTGAAAAAGTAACTGTGCGGCCCGACCTGCATGCGCAGGAACAATGCGTAAAGCACCACCATCGCGCCAATAGTGAACGCCGAATACATCTTCCAGTTGGCCTCGGGAATGAACTCTGGCACCACCATGGAAACGCCCATGGCGGTGAGGATCATCACGCTGTAGCTGCGCGCCGAGTCATCGTTGTAGGACTGTTCGCCGTGCTTGATCCCACCCATCAACGCCGCCAGGCCGAGGATGCCGTTGATGTCGAGCATCACCGCCGAATAAATCGTGTCGCGCACCAAAGTCTTTGAAGCTTCATTGCTCATCATGATCGCCAGGATCACCACTTCCACCAGCACAGCCGCCAGGGTCAGGATCATCGTGCCGTAAGGGTCACCGACTTTTTCGGCGAGCAGTTCCGCCTGATGGGCGACGCGCATGGACGCAGCGACGATGAATGCAATCAGCACCAGCCCGGATACCAGCGCGATGGGCTGGCCATTGCTGAGCATCCAGTGCTCCATCGGATAGGCAACGACGGCAGCGATCAGGGCCAGCAGCAGAAAACTTTCTTGCTTGAGGAATGTGAGCATGGCGGGCCTTTTTGCCGAGTGGGGCGAAATCAGTGGGGTGAGCTACTGACTGCGGGGCGGCGCTAACGTTTCGTTACACCTTAGCGCACCAGTGGGTGGCGGCTGGTTTCAGTCGTGCACTTTTATTGGCCTTGCGGGCCTCTTCGCGGGCAAGCCTCGCTCCTACAGGGATCACGCTGGACCTATACGCCCGCGAAGGCCGTTACACGGTTTCAGCCATTTGTTGTCCTGTTGGTCAGTCATTTGCATTGACCCTGCCAACCTCACAACAACATGGAGTTCGAATTCATGCACAAACGTCCGTTGAAGAAGCTGCTTGGCGCCGTTGCGGCGGCCATCGGTCTGAGCGCCAGCCTGACTGCCAGTGCCGCTGACCCGCTGAAAGTCAGCTTCGTTTACATCGGCCCGATCGGTGACCACGGCTGGACGTATCAGCATGAACAGGGACGCAAAGCGCTGGCGGAAAAATTCGGTTCACAGATCACCACTAATTACGTGGAGAACGTCGCCGAAGGTGCCGACGCCGAGCGGGTGATCCGCAACATGGCCAAGGACAAGTACGACCTGATCTTCACCACCTCCTTCGGCTACATGAACCCGACGCTGAAAGTCGCCAGACAGTTTCCCAACGTGACGTTCGAACACGCCACCGGCTACAAGCAGGACAAGAACCTCGGCACCTACCTGGCGCGCACCTATGAAGGTCGCTACGTCGGCGGTTTCCTCGCGGCGAAGATGACCAGGACCAGGAAGATTGGCTACGTCGCGTCCTTCCCGATCCCGGAAGTGATCCGCGACATCAACGCCATTCAACTGGCCCTGAACAAGTACAACCCTGGCACCGAGATCAAAGTGGTGTGGGTCAATTCCTGGTTCGACCCGGGCAAGGAAGCCGATGCCGCCAACGCGCTGATCGATCAGGGCGTGGACGTGGTCTTCCAGCACACCGACAGCCCGGCACCGATCCAGGCGGCCGAACGTCGCGGCGTGTATGCGGTGGGCTACGCTTCGGACATGGCGCACTTCGGGCCGAAAGCAGTGCTGACGTCGATCGTCAATGACTGGGGGCCACACTACATTCAGGCGACTCAAAACGTGCTTGACCACATTTGGAAATCGCAGGATTACTGGGGTGGCCTGGAGGAAAGCACGGTTGAACTGCCGATCAGCGATCTGGTGCCGGTTGCGGTGAAAGCCGAAGCCGAGCAGATCATCGCCGATATCAAGAGTGGCGCCTTCCACCCGTTCACCGGGCCGATCAAGGATCAGGCGGGCGTCGAGAAAATCCCGGCTGGAGTAAGCGCAACGAATGCGCAACTGGCATCGATGAATTACTACGTCGAAGGCATGAAGGCTGACATTCCGAAGTAATTCCTTCCAACAAAACAATACCTGTGGGAGCGGGCTTGCCCGCGATGACGGCGGCACATCCAACAATGATGTAACTGACACACCGCTATCGCGGGCAAGCCCGCTCCCACAGGACCTTCAGCGCTTTTAGGGTTGAGTATGACCAGTCTGCCAATCATCGACATCGCCCCGCTCTACAGCGATGACCATCCCGCCTGGCAATCCGTCGCCACGCAAATCGACCATGCCTGCCGTGAATGGGGCTTTTTCTATATCAAGGGCCACCCGATCAGCCCGTCGCGCATCGACGCCATGCTCGACAGCGCCAAACGTTTCTTCGCCCTGCCCGCCACCGAAAAACTCCAGATCGACATCACCCAAAGCCGTCACCACCGCGGCTACGGCGCGATCGCCACCGAGCAACTCGACCCGAGCAAACCCAGCGACCTGAAAGAAACCTTCGATATGGGCCTGCACCTGCCGGCTGACCATCCCGAGGTGCTGGCGGAAAGGCCGTTGCGTGGCCCTAACCGCCATCCGGCGATGGCCGGCTGGGAAACGCTGATGGAGCAGCACTACATCGACATGCAGGCCCTCGCCCAAACCTTGTTGCGCGCGATGACACTGGCACTGGGCATCGAGCGCGATTTCTTCGACACTCGCTTCGTTGATCCGGTCAGCGTGCTGCGGTTGATTCACTACCCGCCGCGCCACACCGCCAGTTCCGCCGAGCAGCAAGGCGCCGGCGCTCACACCGATTACGGTTGCATCACGGTGCTGTATCAAGACGCCGCCGGTGGTCTGCAAGTCCGAAACGTAAAAGGCCAATGGATCGACGCGCCGCCCATCGACGGCACCTTCGTGGTCAACCTCGGCGACATGATGGCGCGCTGGAGCAACGACCGTTACCTGTCGACGCCGCATCGGGTGATCAGCCCGCTGGGCGTGGACCGTTACTCGATGCCGTTCTTCGCCGAGCCGCATCCCGACACGGCCATCGAATGCCTGCCCGGTTGCCAGGATGAACAGCACCCGGCGAAATATCCGGCGACCACCTGCGCACAGTTCCTGCTCTCGCGCTTCGCCGATACCTACGCCTATCGACGGGAACCGGAAACGCGTTGATGAACCTGCTGGTCAGGTTTTACCAATTGTTGCAGCAAGCATCTGTAGAATGCCGCCATTGCACCTGATGAGATTTCAACTATGTACAACTGGCTGAACGCCCTGCCCAAGGCAGAACTGCACCTGCACCTGGAAGGCTCGCTGGAGCCCGAGCTGCTGTTCGCCCTGGCGGAACGCAACAAGATCGCCCTGCCGTGGAGCGATGTCGAAACCCTGCGCAAGGCCTACGCCTTCAATAACCTGCAAGAGTTTCTCGACCTGTATTACCAGGGCGCCGACGTGTTGCGCACCTCTCAGGATTTCTACGACCTGACCTGGGCCTACCTGTTGCGTTGCAAGGCGCAGAACGTGATTCACACCGAACCGTTCTTCGATCCGCAGACCCACACCGACCGTGGCGTGCCGTTCGAAGTGGTGCTCAACGGCATCGCCGCCGCGTTGAAAGATGGCGAGCAGCAACTGGGTATTACCAGCGGTTTGATCCTGAGTTTCCTACGCCACTTGAGCGAAGAAGAAGCAGAGAAAACCCTCGACCAGGCGCTGCCATTCCGTGATGCGTTTGTCGCTGTCGGCCTGGACAGTTCCGAGATGGGTCATCCGCCGAGCAAGTTCCAGCGCGTGTTTGATCGTGCCCGTCACGAAGGTTTCCTGACTGTCGCCCACGCCGGCGAAGAAGGCCCGCCCGAGTACATCTGGGAAGCCCTCGACCTGCTGAAAATCCAGCGCATCGACCATGGCGTACGCGCCATCGAAGACGAGCGCCTGATGCAGCGGATCATCGACGAGCAGATCCCGCTGACCGTGTGCCCGTTGTCGAACACCAAGCTCTGCGTGTTCGATCACATGTCCCAGCACAACATTCTCGACATGCTTGAGCGTGGCGTGAAAGTGACGGTGAATTCGGATGATCCGGCGTACTTTGGTGGCTACGTCACCGAGAACTTCCACGCGTTGTACACCGATTTGGGCATGACCCAGGATCAGGCCAAGCGTTTGGCGCAGAACAGCCTGGATGCGCGGTTGGTCAAACCGTAAGACCAGCGCAAAACCAATGTGGGAGCGGGCTTGCTCGCGAAGGCGGAGTGTCAGTCACCATTTATGTAGCTGACACACCGCTTTCGCGAGCAAGCCCGCTCCCACATTTTAGATCGGTGTTGCTTCAGTCAACTCTTCCAATGTCTTGCCCCGCGTCTCCATCCCGAACACCCACACTACTGCCGCCGCAATCGCAAAACACATCGCCCCCAGCGCAAATACCCCGCCCTGCCCGGTCATCGGGAACACCAGCCCGGTCACCAACGGCCCCAGCAACGAACCCACTCGACCAATCGCCGAAGCGAAGCCCGAGCCCGTGGCCCGCGCCGACGTCGGGTACAACTCCGGGGTGTAGGTGTAGAGCACCGCCCACATGCCGAACAGGAAGAATTGCATCAACAGCCCAGAAGCGATCAGCAGGCTGACATTGCCGCCAAACACCGCGCTCTGACCGTAAAGAAACGCCATCACCCCGCCGCCCAGCAGTGTCACCACGCACACCGGTTTACGCCCCCAACGCTCGACCAGCCAGGCCGCCATCAGGAAACCGGGAATCCCGCCGAGGGAAATCAGCACGGTGTAATACACCGACTGGGTCACGGCGAAACCCGATTGTTGCAGCAGCGCGCTGAGCCACGACGTCAGGCCGTAGAAACCGAGCAAGGCAAAGAACCAGACACTCCAGATCATCATCGTGCGCTGGCGGTACAGCGGCGACCAGATTTGCTGCAACGCGGAAAAGAAAGTGCCCGGCGTACTCGCCACGTGCGGCAGTCGAATCGGCTCAGGCAAGTCCGAGCGCCCCAGCGAGGCTCGGACTTTGCTTTCGATACCGAGCAACACCTTGTCCGCCGCATCATGCCGCCCGGCCTGCTCCAGCCAGCGCGGAGACTCCGGAATGAAAAAGCGGATCGCCAGGACAAACACCGCCGGCACCGCCAGGACCAGGAAGATGTCGCGCCAGCCAATCACCGGCAACAGGAAGTACGACAGCAGCCCGGCCGCGACGAACCCCAGCGGCCAGAAACCGTCCATCAATGCGATATAACGCCCGCGCCCTTTGGCTGGAATCAGCTCGGACAGCATCGACTGAGCGATGGGAAACTCCATGCCCATGCCGATCCCCAACAGGATGCGGAACAAGGTCAGGGTTTCAACGTTCTGCGCCGTGGAACACAGGTAGCTGGCGATGCCCCACAACACGATGCTCCACTGGAACACCGGTTTACGTCCGAAGCGGTCGGCCAGCATGCCGGACAGCGACGCCCCCACCACCATGCCGAAAAAACTCGAACTGGCCAGCAACCCGGCCTGTGCCGTACTGAGGCCGAACTCGGTTTTGATCGAGCCGAGCAGGAACGTCATCATCGCCAGGTCCATGGAGTCGAAGAAAAACGCCAGGGCAATGATGATGAAAATAATCCGGTGATAACCGCTGATGGGCAGCCGTTCCAATCGTTCTGCCGCGCTGAAGCCTCGTGTTTCCATGCCACATCCCCCCAATCCGAAAGTCCCTGGATCGAGTGTGCGCGATAGCCGCCGCAGGCTGTTGCTGGATGCGACCTGGCCACAACCCTGAACGACGCCCGAGCGCCCGGACGTCAATCGCGCAGGTGTCTACAACGCCAGTTCCAGCTCGGTTTCCTTGGCGAATCGATGGATTTCACGCTGCCCCGCAGCGGTGATCTGCAAGGCACGCGAATCGTTGGGCAGGCTCAACCAGCCAGACTGCATGAACAGTTGCAGCAACGCCGCCCCCAGTGAACCGCCCATGTGCGGGCGTCTTTCGCTCCAGTCAGGACACGCGCAGGCGACCTTGCTGTTGCGATGGGCCAGCGCCTGAATGTACACACCGCGTGTCGCCAGTTGCGTGGCGCCCTTGTGCGTGATCATGACCCGCTGATCGAATTGCTCGATCCACCCCGCATCCAGCAGACGCTGGTAGAGATCGGCGGCCAGGGTGCCGCCCAAATGATCGTCACAGAGCCTGGCACGCAATAATGAAGACGGCGCAGCCTGAGGTTTGGCAACGGCGACCGTGCGTTTGAAAATATCCGGGAGTTCTCGTGGCGTGCTGGCCAGCGTGGCGCTGGCCAGTGCTTCTATCGCGGCGCCGACTTCCGGCGCGGCCAGTCGAAAGAACCGCTTGCGGCCACGGGCTTCGACCTTCAACAGACCTCCAGCGGACAAACGCCCCAAGTGTGCACTGGCCGAAGACGGTGACAGCCCGGCCAACAAGGCCAGCTCTTCGGTTTGCCGCGCCGAGCCGTCCATCAAGGCCCACATCATTGCGCTGCGCTTTGGGTCAGCCAGCAACGTGGCGATCTGACTGATGCAAGGTGCATGTTCCATGTATTCACTCCCTGTTGAATCGTTTCGTCTACTGCTCAGAGACATCTTGACCCGTTATGTGTCGTCGGCCAAGACGTGCAATCCGCCATAAACCTAAGCAAAGCCTCTCCCTCACACAGGCCATTGCTTCGCAGTGGTTGCGAAGCGCCAGGTGGCAAGATCGACGGTGCGCGCATGAGGCGGGCGCTAGTATAAGCGGGTTAACCGCCGGTTCCTGCCCACGGAAAACCATTGCTGCTGATAGTTCCTGAGTGAAATTTCGCTTTTTACCTGCGACTAATGATCGATACCCGATAACGGCGGAAAATGACTGCTTAACCGAGCGCATCGGCTGGCAAGCATTTCCCGCAACAGGTTCACCGGCTTACTCAATTGTGCGCGATGGGCGCACAGCAGATTCAGCGGTGCGCGCTCACACAGCAGCTCCGGCATCAGCACTTTCAATCGACCGGCCATTACATCGGCGGCGACATCGAGCCACGATTTGTAAGCGATCCCGGCACCCGCCACCGCCCACAAACGCACCACATCGGCATCGTCACTGAAACGATCACCGCTGACGGTCAGGCTGACTTCGCGTTTGCCGTCGTGAAAACTCCAGTGATCGTGGACGCGGCTGCCGAGCATGAACAACAGGCAATTGTGCTGGGCCAGTTGCTCCAGTTGCCGCGGCTCGCCCTGCCGGGCCAGGTATTCGGGTGATGCGCAGAGCACCCGGCGGTTGTGTGGGGCGATGGGCAACGCCACCAGGCTGGAGTCTTCCGGCTCGCCGTAACGCAGGGCAATGTCCACCGGTTGCCGGAACAGGTCGGCGATGCGGTCGCCGAGCAGCAAGCGCACGGTGAGCTTCGGATGCTCACGCTGAAACTCGTCCAGCCATGGCAACAGCAGGTTGCGACCGAAGTCCGAAGGCGCCGACAGCTGCAAAATCCCGCTGACCTGATCCTGGCCGCTGGCCAACAAACGACGGCCCTCATCGAGATTGCTCAGGGCCGCCCGGGCGTACTCGAGAAATCCCTCGCCTTCGGCGGTGAGGCGCAGGCTGCGGGTCGATCGGGCGAGCAAGCGGGCGCCCAGTTGCTGTTCGATGCGCTTCAACGCCGCACTGGCCACCGCCGGCGACATGTCCATGCCACGCGCTGCCGCCGACAGGCTGCCCAGGTCCGCCGCCCGAACGAACAACTGCAAATCATCGAAACGCAGCATCTTCAACCCTGATTATCAAAAAAATATTGAAAGAGACTGCTCTTTTAGCGGGTTTTATCTTGCAGAGAAATAACCAATCATCTGTGCCATCGAAATCATCCCATTCCCGGAGTCGACCATGTCCCAGCCGTTTACCGCCATCGCCACCCTCATCGCCAAAGACGGCCAGCAAGCTGCCCTCGAACAGCACCTGCGCGCGCTGCTGGAACCGACCCGCGCCGAAGCGGGTTGCGGTCAATACGATCTGCATCAGGACCTCGCCAATCCTCTGGCTTTCTACATGATCGAAAAGTGGAGCAGCGACGAAGCCCTAAAAGCCCATGACGCCAGCGCGCATATCCAGAACTTTCGCGCCAAGGCCGGGGACTTTCTCGAACACTTCGATCTCAAGCGCCTGCGTACCGTGGCCTGACCCTTCCTTTATTACTTTTTCGGAGCGCCCTTATGAAAGCCATTGCCTACTACGCCTCCCTGCCAATCAGCGACGAGAAATCCCTGCAAGACATCGAACTGCCAGAACCGGTGGCCGGCCCGCGTGACCTGTTGGTCGAAGTCAAAGCCATTTCGGTGAACCCGGTGGACACCAAAGTTCGTCAGAACGTCCAGCCCGAGGGTGGCGCGGCGAAAGTGTTGGGCTGGGACGTGGCCGGAGTGGTCAAGTCGGTCGGTAGTGAAGTCACGCTGTTCAAGGCGGGCGACAAGGTCTTCTACGCCGGCTCCATCGCCCGTGCCGGCGGCAACAGTGAACTGCACGTGGTGGATGAGCGGATCGTCGGCCATATGCCGAAAACCCTCGGTTTCGCCGAAGCCGCCGCATTACCGCTGACAGCCATTACCGCCTGGGAACTGCTGTTCGAACGCCTGCAAGTGCGCGAAGGCAACACCGATGAAGGCCAGAGCCTGCTGATCGTCGGCGCGGCCGGCGGTGTCGGTTCGATCCTCACGCAACTGGCCCACCAGCTCACCGGGCTGAAAGTCATCGGCACCGCGTCGCGCCCGCAAACCCAGAGCTGGGTGCGTGAACTGGGTGCCGACCTGGTGATCGATCACAGCCAGCCATTAAGCGAAGCATTGAAACGCGCCGGCCTCGATCAGGTGACCCACGTGGCCAGCCTCACCCAGACCGATCATCACCTGGACCAATTGGTCGAGGCATTGGCGCCGCAAGGCAAGCTGGCCTTGATCGATGATCCGAAGGCGCTGGACGTGACCAAGCTCAAGCGCAAGAGCCTGTCGCTGCACTGGGAGTTCATGTACACCCGCTCGCTGTTCGAAACCGCTGACATGATCGAGCAACACCAATTGCTTAACCGCGTGGCCGGGCTGATTGATGCCGGGACGTTGAAAACCACGGTGGGCGAGCACTTCGGGACCATCAACGCGGCTAACCTGCGGCGTGCTCATGAGCTGCTGGAAAGCGGAAGGTCCAAAGGCAAGATCGTGCTTGAAGGGTTCTGAAATAGATTGAAACAGTGTCGTCCGCCCGGACGACACCGTCAGTCCGAGAGTTGACCGTTGTCACAATGGTGATCGTATTCGGGGTCTACAATCGAAACTCCGCGGCACCCTCTTTACAGAACATCTTTTACGAGAGGAGAGATCAGCAATGAAGATCCTGATAAAAGAAGTGGCAACATCCTGCTGGCAAGTCCGCCTGGACCAGCATGCTGTGACGTTCCGTAGCGAAGCCGAAGCTCGCGCCTTCACCCGCACCCTTGAAGCGCGCCTGCAAGCTCCTCATCAAATTCCCGTCCAGCAGCAGCGCGCTGCTGGCTGAGGCCATCCTCAGGCCTGGGCTTGTGCCAGTGCCCGGGCATTTTGCAAACGCCGGGTGAGCATCGCGACGCTCACCACCAGAATTCCGCACAGGCTGATGACCATGGCCATCGGCACGGCGCTGCCATCGTGTAAAACCCCCACCAGCGCCGCGGCCCCGGCCGCGACGCTGAATTGCAGGCAACCGAGCATCGCCGACGCGCTACCGGCCCGGGCGCCCTGACCGTTCATCGCGCAAGCCGAGGCGTTGGGGAGGATGCAACCCAGGCTGGCGATGCAGATGAACAGTGGAATCAGCAACGGCCATAGCTGCTCGGTGTGCATTGAACTGACGGCGAGCAGCGCCAGGCCGCCACCGACGTAAATCCATACCGTGCGCGCCAACAGAAACGCCGGGCCACGCTTGGCCAGCATTCTCGCGTTGATCTGCGCCACCAGAATGAACCCCGCCGCGTTGAGGCCGAACAGCCAGCCGAAATGTTCGGCCGGTACGCCGTACAGTTTGATGAAGACGAACGGTGAGCCGGCGATGTAGGAAAACATCCCGGCGATGGCGATGCCGCCGGTCAAGGCGTGGCCGAGATAGATCGGGTCCGAGAGCAGCCGACCGTACTGACGCAACGCCCCCGACAACGGCTGACGCGGCACATGGGCCGGTAGACTTTCCGGCAGCCCAAGCGCGACGGCCAGTCCGGCCAGGGCACTGAAACCGGTCAGCACGAGAAAGATCGACTGCCAGCCCGTGGTGTTGACCAACAGCCCGCCGAGCATGGGGGCCAGAATCGGCGCCAACCCCATCACCAGCATCAATTGCGAGAAGACCTTCGCCGAACCGACCGCATCGCACTTATCGCTGACCACCGCCCGCGAGATCACCATCCCCGCGCAACCACCCAACGCCTGAATGAAACGCGCGCCGATCAGCCATTCCAGATTCGGCGCAAAGGCGCAAGCCACGGACGCAACGGTGAACAAACCGACACCGGTCAGCAAGGGAATGCGTCGCCCGAAACGATCCGCCACCGGGCCATAAGCCAGCTGACCAAGGGACAAACCCAGGAAATAAGCCGCCAGGGTCAACTGGACGTGTTTTTCATCGGTGCCGAACGCGAGCGCCATTGCCGGGAATGCGGGCAGATAGAAATCGATCGCCAGCGGACCGAATGCGCTCAAGGCGCCAAGAATCAGAATGATGCGGAAGTTCATCGGGCATCCCGTTGGACAAAGGTCGGCAGCCCGACAGTCTAGCCGCGCAGGGACGCCTTGAACATTCCGATAGGTCGCTAACTAATAAAAAACCCCGACAAACCCTAAAACCTGTAGGAGCCGAGCTTGCTCGCGAAGGCGGTGGAACAGTCACTGAGAGGTTGAATGTGCCACCGCTTTCGCGAGCAAGCTCGGCTCCTACAAAAAATCTGCTCAGGCGACTTTGGCGGCGTAGCCTTCTTCGGTGATGGCGGCGATTACCTGGTCAGTCGTCAGCGCACTCTCGACGCCAACTTCCTTCGCCGCCAGATCGACCCGCACACTGGCGGCCGGGTCCTTGGCTTGCAGCGCCTGGGTGATGGCTTTGACGCAGTGACCGCAGGACATGCCTTCAACGTTGAACACTTGCATGGGGTGACTCCTTGAGTGAGGTTGCCTGCAGTCTCGAGCTTGCCACCATGGCAAGGTCAAGTTCTGTCGCAAACTGCCGGGCTGGCAATCGGCGTCGCGCTCGGCCAAGCTGCGTCCATCAATGACTCGACCTCAGGAGATTCAGCCATGCGCTGGCCAGCTCTCAGCCTGTTTGGCTTCCTCAGCCTTTTCGCCGCCGTGCCCTCGGTCAATGCTGCCGGGGAGGACTATGGCGTGCTGATCATTTCCCGCGAGCGCCTGGAAGTGTCGACCAACTGCGAGATCGGTGTGTACATCCAGGATCAGTTGTCGGCGCGGTTGTTCCAGGAACAGAGCACTTCGTTCAATTTGCCGCCGGGCAATGTGTCATTGCGCCTCAAGCTGCTGCCGGGGCAGGCACCGGGCTGCAATCCGGGCATGCTCGCACCGGGTTCGCAGATCATCACGCTCAAGGCCGGGGATGTGCTGAAGTTCCGGATTGCGATGACGCAGGAAGGGATGTACCTCAAGCCTGCCGCCCTCGAATACTGACCTTCACATTTGTGTTGGCTGTGATGGCCTCTTCGCGAGCAAGCCCGCTCCCACATTCGACCGTATTCTTCCGGGAGAACGCGATTAAATGTGGGAGCGGGCTTGCTCGCGAAGAGGCCCGACCCGGTCGCCCTGCCCGACCAGAACCAGCCTGCGGCAATTTGTAGATTGGCGCTTGACCTTGCCCGCATGGCAAGGTTGATCCTGTAGGCATCTTCTACAGGGAGCGTGACCGATGTCCGAATCCACCACTTTCGATCTGCCGATTGCCGGCATGACCTGCGCCAGTTGCGCCGGGCGTGTCGAGCGTGCCTTGAGCAAAGTCATCGGCGCCAGTGCTGTCAGCGTCAATCTGGCCACCGAACAGGCCCGGGTTCAAGCACCCAGCGACAGCCTGCCAGCGTTGATGGACGCCGTGCAGCAAGCCGGCTACAGCGTGCCCCAACAGAACCTGGAATTGAGCATCGATGGCATGACCTGCGCGTCATGTGTCGGCCGGGTCGAACGTGCGCTGGCCAAAGTGCCGGGGGTGAAGCGCGTCAGCGTCAATCTGGCCAACGAACGCGCCCACCTCGAACTGCTCGGTCAGGTCGATCCGCAAACCCTGATCGCGGCCGTGACCAAAGCCGGCTACAGCGCCAGCGTCTGGGAAGTCGAACACCCACAAACCGACAACCAACAAGCCCGCCTGCACCGTGAACGCTGGGCCTTGATCATGGCCATCGCCCTCGCCTTGCCGCTGGTGCTGCCGATGGTGCTGCAACCGTTCGGCGTGCACTGGATGCTCCCGGCCTGGGTGCAATTTGCGTTGGCCACGCCGGTGCAATTCATCTTCGGTGCACGCTTTTATGTGGCCGCCTGGAAAGCCGTGCGCGCCGGGGCCGGCAATATGGATTTGCTGGTCGCCCTCGGCACCAGCGCCGGTTACGGCTTGAGTCTTTACGAATGGGCCACCGCCGCCGGGGGCATGCCGCACCTGTATTTCGAAGCCTCTGCGGTGGTGATCGCCCTGGTACTGTTGGGCAAATACCTGGAAAGCCGCGCCAAGCGCCAGACCGCCAGCGCCATTCGCGCCCTCGAAGCCTTGCGCCCGGAGCGGGCGATTCAAGTGATCGGCGGCCGAGAACAGGATGTCGCCATCAGCGCGTTGCGCCTCAATGATCTGGTGATGGTCAAACCCGGCGAACGTTTCCCGGTGGACGGCGAAGTGGTCGAAGGTCAGAGCCACGCCGACGAAGCGCTGATCAGCGGCGAAAGCCTGCCGGTGCCCAAACAACCTGGCGACAAGGTCACCGGTGGCGCGATCAATGGCGAAGGCCGGTTGTTGGTGCGTACCCAGGCGCTCGGCGCGGAAACCGTGCTGGCGCGGATCATCCGTCTGGTGGAGGACGCTCAAGCCGCGAAGGCGCCCATCCAGAAACTGGTGGATAAAGTCAGCCAGGTCTTTGTGCCTGTTGTTCTGCTGCTGGCCTTGGCCACCTTGATCGGCTGGTGGCTGTATGGCGCGCCGATGGAAACGGCGCTGATCAACGCCGTTGCGGTGCTGGTAATCGCCTGCCCTTGCGCACTGGGTCTGGCCACGCCGACCGCGATCATGGCCGGCACCGGTGTCGCGGCGCGCTATGGGATTCTGATCAAGGACGCTGAAGCGCTGGAACGTGCGCATGAAGTCAGCGCCGTGGTGTTCGACAAGACCGGCACGCTGACTTCGGGGGCGCCGCGCATTGCTCACTTGAGCGCCATCGACGCTGACGAAGCCACCCTGCTGCAACTGGCCGGCGCCCTGCAACGCGGCAGTGAACACCCGCTGGCCAAGGCAGTTCTGGAGGCGTGTGCCGAACGCCATTTGAGCGTGGCCGATGTCAGCGACAGCCAGTCGCTGACCGGGCGCGGCATTGCGGGCACGTTGAACGGTCGTCGGTTGGCCCTGGGCAATCGTCGTTTGTTGGAAGAAAGCGCTTTGAACGCCGGTGAATTGGCGGACGCCGCCACCGCCTGGGAAGCCGAAGGCCGGACCCTGTCCTGGCTGATCGAACAAAGCCCCGAGTCGCGAGTGCTGGGTCTGTTTGCCTTTGGCGACACGTTGAAACCCGGCGCCCTGCAAGCCGTGCAACAACTCAGCGCACGGAACATCAGCAGCCACCTGCTGACCGGTGACAACCGTGGCAGCGCCAAAGTGGTTGCCGAGGCGCTGGGCATCAGCGATGTCCACGCCGAAGTGCTGCCAGCCGACAAAGCGGCCACTGTCGCCCTACTAAAGAAAACCGGCGTGGTCGCAATGGTCGGCGACGGCATCAACGACGCCCCGGCCCTGGCCGCTGCTGATATCGGCATCGCCATGGGCGGCGGCACCGACGTGGCCATGCACGCGGCCGGGATAACCCTGATGCGCGGCGATCCACGGCTAGTGCCGGCGGCGCTGGAGATCAGCCGCAAAACCTACGCGAAGATTCGGCAGAACCTGTTCTGGGCGTTCGTCTATAACCTGATCGGCATTCCGTTGGCGGCTTTTGGCTTCCTCAACCCGGTGCTGGCCGGCGCCGCCATGGCACTGTCGAGCGTCAGCGTGGTGAGCAATGCGCTACTGTTGAAAACCTGGAAACCCAAGGATCTGGAGGACACTCAATGAACATCGGCCAAGCGGCCCGCGAAAGCGGCCTGAGCGCAAAGATGATCCGTTATTACGAGTCCATCGGTTTGCTCAAGGCGGCCCATCGCACCGACAGCGGGTATCGGGTGTACGGCGCCGACGACCTGCACACCCTGGCGTTCATCAAGCGTTCGCGGGACTTGGGTTTCTCACTGGAAGAGGTCGGCAAACTGCTGACCCTCTGGCAGGACCGCCAGCGTGCCAGTGCTGACGTGAAGGCGTTGGCCCGCCAGCACATCGACGAGCTCAACCAGAAAATCCTCGAACTCGGTCAGTTGCGCGACACCCTGCAGGACCTGGTCGAGCATTGTCATGGCGACCATCGCCCGGACTGCCCGATTCTCAAGAACCTTGAGTCTGGCTGCTGCGCCGCACCCGCTCGCCCCTGATGGCCAAGCCCTTCACCACCAGCAATGTGGTGAGGGGAATGCCATGGAACAGCAGCACCACGGCACCCGGCGTCCACCACGAATAAAAGGGCGCGGCGATCAGCATGCCGACGCCAAACCCGGTCATTTGCAGCAGGGTCAGGAAGCTGAAAATCGGCAGGCGCAGGCTGTCCGGTTCGCGTTGCAGACGCGACATCAGGCCGACTTCCGAAAAGCCGTCGCCCAAGCCCGCCGGCAACGCAAACAGCAGCAAACCGTAGAGCGTGTGCTGCTGGAACATCAGGATGAAGCCGCACGACATCAGCAATACGCCGAAGAAGAATCGCCGCTCCAGGTTCACGTTTCCCGAGCCTTTCAGGCGGCTGGCGATTCGCGCACCGATGAGTTTTCCGCAGGCCCAGACCGCCAGCATCAGGCCCAGCGTGGTGCTGGCCGATTCGGGTGTGAGCAGCCTGGAAATGATCGGGAAACCGACGTTGTGCGCAGCGCTGCCAAGGGTGTCGGCCATAGTGACTGCGAGCATCGTGGCCACCACCGGTGTACTTCGCAAACCCTGGCGCAGGGCGTGCCACTCTCCCCGCTCATTGGCTGGCTCGGCACTGGGCGCGATTCTGGAAAAGCGCAGCGGCACGATGAACAACGCGGCCAGCAGGTACGTGGCCACGTTCAACGCGAACACCGTTTCAAAGCCGAACACCGCCACCAACAGCCCTGCCACCAGACTCCCGCCGACCATTGCCGCTGACGACGCCGAGGTGATCCAGGCGTTGGTCTTGAGCAAGTGTTCGCCGTCGATCAAGTGCGGCAACTGACTGTTAAGGCCGATGGCGAACATCGAATTACCGAAGCCCAGGCCGAAGGCGATCACGGGTAGCAGCAGTGCTTGTTGCGCGACCGGCAACACCAGCAACAGCCCCAGCAACACAGCACGCAACAGATCAAAGGCAATCAGCGGCAGGCGCCCGGCCCAGCGCCGGTAAAAAGTCGTGCCTATAAGGCTGGCAAAAATGCCTCCGCCCACGCGGCTCGCGAGGAAGATGCCGACGCTCATGGCGCTGTTGCTGAGCAGGTAGACGTAAGTGGCCAGAGCCACCATGTTGAGGAAGGCACCGAAATCCGAGATCAGACGGGCGGCGATGATCAGTTGAGCGTTGCGGGTGGAGTTCACATTCAATCCTTGAGTGTGGAGTGTTACGAGTGCGGCCAGTATGTGGGAGCGAGCCTGCGCGCGAAAGCGGACTGTCAGGCGACCTGATGTTGGAGGTGATGGCCTCTTCGCGAGCAAGCCCGCTCCCACAGGGTTTTGGGTCGGGCACAAAAACGGCGGCCCCCCACAATCCAGTGTGGGAGCGGGCTTGCTCGCGAAAGCGGACTGTCAGGCGACAATGATGTTGGATGTGCTAGCCTTTTCGCGAGCAAGCCCGCTCCCACATTTGATCTCCAGTGTTTGGAGGTCTCGTTGGCAGGCATCCACAAAAAAACCCGGCCGAAGCCGGGTTTTGGGTTAACCGATCACTGCATCCAGGGTGGAGGCGGTTCTTCGGTTTTGCCGGGGGGCGCGTCATCAGCGGCGCGCACCGCTTGCTTGCGCTCTTCATCGAGGCGGGCGGCCTCGATCTCGCGCATGATCCCGCCAACGTCGGCGATCTCTTCCGGCTCGTCGAACTCGCCGGTCAAGAGGCTGGCCGGGTGCAAGGTGCCGGCTTCGTACAACGCCCACATTTCCTTGGCGTACTTGGTCTTTTTCAACTCCGGCGCAAACCGCCCGAAGTAGGACGCCATGTTGCCCACGTCCCGCTCCAGCATATTGAACGCGTGGTTATTGCCCGCCGCGTCCACCGCTTGTGGCAAGTCGATGATCACCGGGCCGGTCGGGGTCAGCAGCACGTTGAACTCGGACAGGTCACCGTGCACCAGACCGGTACACAACATCAGCACGATCTGCGAGATCAGGAACGCGTGATATTCGCGCGCCTGGTCCGGTTCCAGCACCACGTCGTTCAGACGCGGTGCGGCATCACCGTACTCGTCGGCCACCAGTTCCATCAGCAGCACGCCTTCCAGGAAGTCGTAAGGCTTGGGAACCCGCACACCAGCACCGGCCAAACGGAACAACGCCGCCACTTCGGCGTTTTGCCAGGCGTCTTCGGTTTCTTTCTTGCCGAACTTGGAACCCTTGGCCATGGCCCGGGCCTGCCGGCTGTTGCGTACCTTGCGGCCTTCCTGATATTCGGCCGCCTGGCGGAAACTGCGTTTATTCGCCTCCTTGTAGACCTTCGCGCAACGTAGCTCGTTACCGCAGCGCACCACATAAACAGCTGCTTCTTTACCACTCATGAGTGGGCGCAGCACCTCGTCGACCAGACCGTCCTCGATCAGGGGTTCAATGCGTTTTGGAGTCTTCATCAGCTTTTATTGTGGGTCCTTTATTACCAAACACGCGAAAGTCATTCGTTATACGGCAATCCACTCATTCGGGGGAGGGGTTGCCGACCTATGAACGCTCCCATGAACATTAATAAGCACACAATGTGCCGGAATATCCCGGCAAACCCGCCACCCGTCATCATCCGTCCAGGATCATAGCTGAGCCTGCGTCACGTGTTGCGGTAGGGCTTTGCGGGCATTTGCGACAGAAGCTGACACTCCAGTTCATACCCTTCGTAGGATTTTTCTCAATAGTCCTCAATTTCCGCCTCCAGCAGCCGAAGTCCTCAGTGACAGAGTGATTTGTCCGACAATCGTTTCGACAGAAAACAACGATGGCGCACCAGGGAACCCGGTGATCAAAAACGTTTACGGCTGCCAATAATCCGCGAGTCATCTGCACTGCGTGGGCCTACAAGAAAATCTGGAGCGCGGATGAACATCAAACAGAAGTTGACCTGGGCGTTTGCAATCATCGCCTGCTTGCCGGTGGTGCTGGTCGCCACGCTCGTTGTGCTGAACCTGCGCAGTGATGCCAAGGACGCGTTCGTCGACGGCAGTGCCCGCGAGATCCGTCAGGTCAGCAATGCCATGCAGTTGTTCTTCGACGGCATCAGCCAGAACGTCGATTACCTGGCCACCCAGCCGCTGATCAAGAATTCCGACGACAGCCTCAAGACCTACATGAGCGCCAACGCCGAAAGTATTCCTCAAGGCGAGGCGGACAAAAAAGTCTTCGCCCTCCTGCAGGACCTGGGCAACAGCCATCCTTCCTACGCCTATGCCATTCTCGGTACGGCCGCGGGCGGTTATGTGTCGTGGCCGGACGATGCCAAGCTGAACAACTACGACCCGCGCCAGCGCCCCTGGTACAAGGCCGCCCAAGCCAAGCCGGGCAAGCCGTTTCGCACCGAGGCTTATTACTGGGCTCAGGATGACGCGACTTACGTCAGTACCGTGCGCACCATCGACAACAAGCTGGGCACCAATGGCGGCGTGGTCAGTATCGACGTGACGCTCAAGCAGCTCACCGAAATCGTCAAACAGATCAAGCTCGGCGAAACCGGCTACCTGATGCTGCTGGAAAACACCGGCACCGTGCTGGTGGACCCGAAGCAACCGGAACACAACTTCAAAGCCTTGAGCAGCCTCGGCGAGGGCTACGCGCAACTGGGCAAGGCCGGTAAAGGCCTGGTGGAAGTCGAACTCAATGGCGAACGCTACATGGCCAACGTCTGGCCGTCGGAGCAGTTGGGTTGGACCTTCATCGGCCTGATCAAGCAGACCGACGTGATGAGCTCGGCCACCCAGTTGACCTGGCTGATCGCGATCATCGCCGCCGTGTTGGCCGTGCTTTTCGCCGTTGTCGGCGCCAGTTTCGCCAGCGTCATCGTGCGCCCGATCCGCAGCGTGGCCAGCGGCCTGGAAGGCATCGCGCAAGGTGAAGGCGACCTGACCAAGAACCTGCAAATCCGTGGCAGCGACGAAACCGCGCAACTGGCGAACTGGTTCAACCAGTTCCTGGCGGCGATTCGCAACCTGATCCAGAGCATCGGCGGCGCCGCGACCAAGATCCTCGCCACCTCCAAGAGCTCGACCCAGGTCTCCAGCGACATGGCCGAAGCGGCCGGCCGCCAGCGTGAAGCGGTGGACATGGTGTCCACGGCGTTCCACGAGATGGTCGCCACTGCCAACGAAGTCGCGCGCTCTTGCAGCCAGGCGGCGGAATCTGCCGACAGTGGCCAGCGTCAGGCGCGCGAAGGTCAGCAGCAGATTGATGCGGCAGTGACCAGCGTCGATCGCCTGAGCCAGGAAATCGAACAATCGGCGCAATCGATGCAACAACTGGAACGCGACAGCAACGACATCCAGTCGATCCTCGGCACCATCCGCTCGATTGCCGAACAGACCAACTTGCTGGCGCTGAACGCGGCCATTGAAGCCGCGCGGGCCGGTGAGCAAGGGCGTGGTTTTGCCGTAGTGGCTGACGAAGTGCGGGCCCTGGCCAAACGCACGGCGGACTCCACGGCGGAGATCGACGGCCTGCTCGGCAACCTCGCCAAGCGCACCAGCCAAGTGACGCAGCAGATGCATGCGAGCCTGGAAGTGTCCCAGCAATCGGTGACCCGCATCGGCGAAGCGCGCAGCAGCTTTGGCTTGATTCGCGAGTCGGTGGATGTGATTCGCGACATGAACACGCAAATCGCCACGGCGGCGGAACAACAGCATCAGGTGGCAGAAGACATCAACCGGCACATCAGCCAGATTCATGGTGATGCGCAGTTGGTGGCAGAACTGGCGAACTCGGCGCGGCTGGATTCGCAGAGCCTGGCCGGGTTGTCGAATGAGCTGGATGGGTTGGTTCGACGGTTCAGGACCTGATCTCCTCGAACACCACTGATCAGTGTGGGAGCGGGCTTGCTCGCGAAGGCGATGTACCAGTCGACATCTTCGTTGACTGACACGCCGCCTTCGCGAGCAAGCCCGCTCCCACATTTGATTTGCGCTGTTACTGCTTGAATAGTTCGCCGGGGGTAAATCCGAACAGGCTTTTGAACGCCGCGATAAACGCCGACGTCGAGTCATACCCGCAAGACAGCGCGGCATTGGTCACGCTGTCGCCCTCCTCCAGCAAACTCAATGACGACAGCAGCCGCATCCGCTGCCGCCACCCTCGAAAACTCAAGCCCGTCTCGCGCTGAAACAAGCGCATCAAGGTTTTCTCCGACGTCCCCAACCGCTGCGCCCATTCCTGCAAGGTCACGTTGCGCTCCGGGCTTTCAATCAGTTCGTTGCACAACCCCAGCAATCGCTGATGACGTGGCAACGGCAGGGAAAAGCCGACCTCCGGCAGATTCGCCAACTGATCCAGCAGCACATTCACCAGCCGCGACTCCGCGCTGTCGCCTTGCGGGTATTCCACGGGCAGCAGGCAAAAACTCTTGATCAGCTCCCGCGCCAACGGCGTCACTTCCAGCACCCGGCAACGCCCGTCCGCCCACTCACAATCCTCGCGGCGCACGTACAGGCTGCGCATCTCGGCGCGCATCGAGGTGACGACTTGATGCTCCAGGTCTGCCGGAATCCAGATCCCCCACTGCGGCGGCGCAAAGAAACTGCCCTCGGCCGTGTGCACGCCAAGCACGCCGCTGATGGCGTAGGAAAACTGCACCCAGTCGTGACGATGCGGCGGTGTCCACGAACCGGCGTTCAAGCTTTCCGCCCGCGCATACAACGCACGCGGCAACGCCGACAGGGTCGGAATCGTCCGCTCGAGGGAAAGTTGTCCGTTAGTCGGCATTGATTGGCCTTATGTCGCAAGACGGCTGATTAGGCCGACGTTAGGCTAAGTCACCATTTCTTACAAATGTATTCGGTGCCTGTCATGCATGCCTTCAAACACCTCAAACGCGTCGTCACCGACTGGTTCTTGTGCGGCATGCTGATCGCCACGCTGCTGTCGTATTTCTTCCCGAGCTTCGGCGCCACCGGTGGTGGCATGCATGCCGAGTACGTGATCAACATCGGTGTGTTCCTGGTGTTCTTCCTGCACGGGGTCAACCTGTCCAGCGAGCAGATCAGCCAGGGTTTGAAAAACTGGAAACTGCACGTCATGGTCCAGGGTTTCACCTTTGCGGTGTTCCCGTTGATCTGGCTGGTGAGCGACAAGCTGCTGGGCTCGCATGTTCCTTCTCTGCTGATGCTCGGTTTCCTCTACCTCTGCGCCCTGCCCTCGACCATCTCGTCTTCGGTGGCGTTGACCGGCAGCGCGGGCGGTAACGTGCCGGCGGCAATTCTCAATGCGAGCCTGTCCAGCGTGCTGGGGATTTTCATCACACCGTTGCTGGTGAGTTTCGTGGTCGGCAGCGGCGCCGGGGGCATCGACCTCGGCTCAACCCTGCTCGACCTCTGCGCCATGCTGTTGTTGCCGCTGGTGCTCGGGCAATTGGTGCGGCCGTTTTTCGGCAAGTTTTTCGCTCGGCACAAGCGCTACACCAACGTCGTCGACAAGCTGGTGATCCTGCTGCTGGTGTACGCGGCGTTCTGCAATTCAATGGTGTCGGGGATGTGGCAGCAACAGGGCGACAGCGTGATTCTCACGGCGTTGATCGGCAGCGCGATGCTGCTGGCGGTGATTCTGTGGATGACCACCCGCACCGCGCGCGCCTTGAAGTTCAGCCAGGCCGATGAGATCGCAGCGGTGTTCTGCGCCAGCAAAAAATCCCTGGCGGCGGGTGCGCCGATGGCGGCGTTGATCTTCGGTGCCAACCCAGGCCTGGGGCTGATTCTGCTACCGATCATGATCTACCACCCGTTGCAGCTGATCGTCTGCTCGGTGATGGCCGAGAGTTACGCCAACCGCAAACACACCGTGCCGCAGGACGCCGAACTGCTCAGCGCTCGATAATCGCCGTCACGCCCTGGCCACCGGCGGCGCAGATCGAGATCAACCCTCGCCCCTTGCCCGCCGCATCGAGCAACTTGGCCAGGTTGGCGACAATGCGCCCACCCGTAGCGGCAAATGGATGCCCGGCCGCCAGTGAACTGCCTTTGACGTTGAGTTTGCTGCGGTCGATGGAACCCAACGGCGCATCGAGACCGAGACGGGTTTTGCAATACTCTGGATCTTCCCAGGCCTTCAACGTGCAGAGCACCTGCGCAGCGAAGGCTTCGTGGATTTCGTAGTAATCGAAGTCCTGCAAGGTCAGGCCATTGCGCGCCAGCAAGCGCGGTACCGCATACACCGGCGCCATCAACAGGCCCTCGGCCCCGTTGACGAAATCCACCGCCGCCGCTTCGCCATCGCGCCAGTACGCGAGAATCGGCAAGCCGCGCTCCTTCGCCCATTCCTCACTGCCCAGCAGCACCAGCGACGCACCGTCGGTGAGTGGCGTGGAGTTGCCGGCGGTCATGGTGCCCTTGGCACTTTTCTCGAAGGCCGGTTTCAGCGAGGCGAGTTTTTCCAGGGTCAGGTCCGGGCGCAGGTTGTTGTCGCGGGTCAGGCCGAGGAACGGCGTCATCAAGTCGTTGTGCCAGCCTTCGGTGTAAGAGGCGGCGAGTTTTTGGTGGCTTTCCAACGCCAGTTGATCCTGCTCGGCGCGCGGGATGTTCCAGGTTTGCGCCATCAACTCGCAATGTTCGCCCATCGAAAGGCCGGTGCGCGGTTCGCCGTTGCGGGGAAACTCCGGGATCAGATGACGCGGACGCACCTGCAAAAAAGTCTTCAGTTTGTCGGCGGTGGTCTTGGCGCGATTGGCTTGCAGGAGGATTTTGCGCAGGCCTTCGTTGATGCCGATCGGCGCATCGGACGTGGTGTCGACACCGCCGGCGATGCCGCAGTCGATCTGGCCGAGGGCGATTTTATTTGCCACCAGCAACGCCGCTTCAAGGCCGGTACCACAGGCTTGCTGGATGTCGTAGGCCGGGGTGGTCGGCGACAGCCGCGAGCCGAGCACGCATTCGCGGGTCAGGTTGAAGTCCCGCGAATGCTTGAGCACCGCCCCCGCCGCCACTTCGCCCAGGCGCAGGCCGTGCAGGTTGAAGCGTTCGATCAAGCCTTCGAGCGCTGCGGTGAGCATCGCCTGGTTACTGGCGGTTGCGTACGGCCCGTTGGAACGGGCGAAGGGAATACGGTTACCGCCGATAATCGCGACGCGGCGCAGCTGAGTCATGAAAAGCTCCTTCAATTCTATTGAGGCCACCGCCCGTGTAGGAGCAGAGCTTGCTCGCGAAGGCGGTGTGTCAGCTACATTAATTCCGACTGACGTACCGCCTTCGCGAGCAAGCTCTGCTCCTACAGTGATCAAGCGTAGGCCTAATCTCATGGATCGAACGACTGATCGCCATTCGTGGTCCACACTTTGAACCCCAGCTGCTGGAGCGCGTTCCATGTCTGACCGCTATATCGACTTCGCCAATTCGTCCATCGGCCATCGTTTGGTCGGGGCCCTGGGTCTGCCGTCGCCGGTTCGGCTGGAGCGCTGGCAAGCCGGCCGGCTGCGTCCCGTCGAAGGGGCGCTGTTGATCGGCGGCGGTCCGCTGGCGGAGAAAGTCAGCGCTTTCGCCAACCGCCTGACTGATGCGATTTACAGCTACGGCGCCGAGCCTTCACTGGCGACGGCCTGGATTCCCGGCCACGGCCCCAAGCTCAAGGCCGTGGTATTCGACGCCAGCGACCTGGTGCAAACCGATCAGCTCAAACAGCTGCGTGAATTCTTTCAGCCGTTGATGAAAAACCTCGATCACAGCGCGCACCTGGTGATTCTCGGGCGTGCGCCGCAGACCTTGAGCGACCCGTTCGCCGCCAGTGCCCAACGCGCGCTGGAAGGCTTTAGTCGTTCACTGGCCAAGGAACTGCGCAGCGGCGGCACCTTGCAGCTGATCCAGGTCGGCGAAGGTGCCGAGGATCAACTGGAAGGTCCGTTGCGGTTTTTCCTCTCGCCGAAAAGCGCGTTCGTCTCCGGACAAGTGATTCGCCTGGAGGCCTGCGACATCCAAGTGTCGGACTGGACTCGTCCACTGTCCGGCCGCAAGGCACTGGTCACCGGCGCGGCGCGCGGCATCGGCGCCGCCATCGCCGAGACTCTGGCTCGTGATGGTGCCGAGGTCATTCTGCTCGACGTGGCACCGGCCAAGACCGACCTCGAAGCCCTCGCTGCCCGCCTCGGCGGGCGCAGCATCACCCTCGACATCTGCGCCGAAGACGCCGCCGCACAGCTCATCGAACAATTGCCCGACGGCCTCGACATCGTGGTGCACAACGCCGGTATCACTCGGGACAAAACCCTGGCCAACATGACCCCGGAATTCTGGGACGCGGTGCTCGCGGTCAATCTCAACGCACCGCAGGTGTTGACCAAAGCCCTGCTCGACAGCGGCACCTTGAGCGACAACGCTCGAGTGATTCTGCTGGCGTCCATCAGTGGCATCGCCGGCAATCGCGGGCAAACCAATTACGCCGCCAGCAAGGCCGGGCTGATCGGGCTGGCCCAGGCCTGGGCACCGCTGCTCAAGGAGCGCGGCATCAGCATCAATGCGGTCGCGCCGGGGTTCATCGAAACCCAGATGACCGCGCACCTGCCCTTCGGCTTGCGCGAAGCGGGTCGGCGCATGAGTTCGTTGGGCCAGGGCGGCTTGCCGCAAGACGTCGCCGAAGCGGTGGCGTGGCTGGCGCAACCGGGCACCGGCGCGTTCACCGGGCAAGCGCTGCGAGTCTGTGGACAAAGTGTTTTGGGGGCTTAGGCATGATCATCGACTGGCACACACTCAACCGCGAACCGAGCCTGCCGCCGCTGTACGCCAAGGCCGCGACGCGCCGCAAAATCACCGGCACCACTCTTCCCGATTCAGGTTTGCGTTGCTGGATCAACGTTGATCCAAAACGTTTGGCGGCGTATCGCAATGTCTGTGGATTTACCGACAACGGCCTGCTGCCGCCGACTTATCCACACATCCTCGCGTTTGCCTTGCAGATGCAACTGCTCACCGCCAAGGAATTCCCGTTCCCGCTGCTGGGGCTGATCCACTTGAGCAACCGCATCCGCGTGCTGCGCCCCATGGGCGGCGTGAATCGCGCGCGGATCAGCGTGCAGGTGCAAAACCTGCAGCCGCACGCCAAAGGTGCGACGTTCGATCTGGTGACGACGCTCGACGATCAGTTGGGGCCGCTATGGGAAGCGCAAAGCCGGATGTTGTGCCGCGGGGTAAAACTCGACGGCGAACCCATCGAAGAAGTGCTGGCCTCGACACTGGCCATGACCGAAGTCGCCCGCTGGGAAGCGCCGTCAGACATCGGCCGGCAATACGCCAAAGTGTCCGGCGACTACAACCCGATTCACCTGAGCGCCGCCAGCGCAAAACTCTTCGGATTCCCGACGGCCATCGCCCATGGACTGTGGAATAAGGCGCGCACACTGGCGGCACTGGCCGAGCACCTGCCGACAGCCAATGTCGAGATTGAAGTGCAATTTCGCAAGCCGGTGCGGTTGCCGAGCGAAGTGACGTTAATGGCCAGTGCGGCAGGGTCCAGTGGGGATTTGCAGCTGGTGGGTGCGGGCGATATTGAACATATGGTTGGGCATTGGCGGCCGGTTGCCTGAGTGTTTGGCGGGGGGGATTTTTGGCGCCTGTCAGGGCGCCTTCGCGAGCAAGCCCGCTCCCACATTTTGAGTGGTGTGTATCAGTGAGGGATGGGTAGGATCGAAGGCCGTCATCGCGAGCAGGCTCGCTCCCACAGTTTGAGTGGTGTAAATGTGAGGATTTGGTCGGTTTGAAGGACGCCTTCGCGGGCGAGCCTCGCTCCTACAGAAATCAAAAGCAGAGCGGCGTTCGCTTCTGCTTCTCACCACTCATCAGGCCGAGCGTTAGCTCGCCTTCAGCTTTTGATCTTGATCCACCCGCCCCTTCGGCAGGCTGAGTGGAGGTGTTCATCCGGGGAGTGGCGCGCAGCGCCGTTCGACGCAGTCGAACACGCTGCATGTAGGTCGTCGCGAAGCAGACCGGAGGGCAGTGTCCCCGGATGGATACCGGAACGAAGGAACGCCGAGCCTAAGCGAGGGGCCGGACGCTCGGGGCGAGCCTTTTTTTGCTTACTTTTTTTTGGCGTTTGAAAAAAAAGTGAGTCGCCGTAAGGGCGAAACCCTAAGCAGCCGTTACCGCAGCAACGGATATACACACAAATCAACCAAGAACTTGGTCGGCTTTCAGGCCGCCAAACCACCTACCGGGGAGGATAGTTAGCCAATATCCGCCCGACCGTTTCGCGAATGGCCGTACTGCGATCAGACGGGTTCGTCGTGCGGCTGAGCATCTGCTCATCACTGCCTCGCCACACCAGCTTGCCATCCTTGCCATCAAGCAAATCAATCTGAATAGTCGCCACCTTGTAGCTGACATTACGGGTTTCGTTATACATCGGCGCGCCCCAATAACCGTTCCATGGATTACCCCAACCGCCGCCATAGTTGGTGGTCACTTGCTGCTGGCGCTCTTCGACGATCAGGTAGGTCTGCACGCTCAAGTCACCTCGGGTGCCAGCAGCGGCAGGACGCAAGCCGCGCTGCTCGAGCTGATCGGCAACCGATTGACGGACGCGCTGTTCAGTCAGGTCGCTTTCGATCCGTGGGTCATCGGGGCGATATTGCAGAGCGGGCTCTTTCCAACTCCAGCTGCGATAAGCGGCAAAATCGCGGCTGGCATCATAATCATGATTCACCTGGTTGGCCGCGCAAGCACTGAGCAGCACAGCCACAGCCAGTAAAGCGAGACGGCGGAACATGATTGTTCTCCGATAGAAGACATGAACCTGCGCAATGCTTCTTAACGACAGAAGCTAATTAGGAGGATACGCCGACATTGCCTTTTCTACAGCCTTCCTGATCGCATCGGCGCGTTCGCTTTGACTGCCGCGATTGCTGGTTTCGGCGCTGGCGCTCCACACTGGTTGCCCAGTGCCGGCATCGAACATATCCACCCGCACCACCACGACCTGCTCCTGATAAGTGCGAACAATCGGCACCGTGTTGTACAGGCCATAACCGCTGCCATAACGGTTGTAACCACCATAACCGCCATAACCACCGCCGTAGTAACCGTAGTCGTCCTGAACCTGGCGCAGGCGGGTTTCCAGATGCAGATCGGCGCTGACAAACAGGTCCGCCGGACGATTGTCATGCAGCGGGCGCAAGCCGCGTTGATCAAGGGCATTACTGACCGCTTCGGCGACCTGCGCCGAATCCGCCCACGCCGTGCCCGGCGGCAACTGCCCGTCGAGCCAGGCCCAGCTGCGATAGCGTGCATAGTCACGCGGCGGTGCCGGATACGCGCTGCGATCGAAGGTGTTGGCCGCGTGAGGCGGCGCCGGTGGTATAGGGTTGGAGGTCGCCACATAAGGGTTGCTGCCCTGACAGGCCGCCAACCCCAGACAGATCACCAGTAACCCTGAACGAGTTTTCATTTCGCGCTCCGATCAGACCGGCCGACAGATCCAGTGCAAGTAGCGCCCAAGCCCGGCAAAACTTGGGTGTCGACGGTGGGCGAGTTCCATTTCGAGCAAGTCCACCAGCTCGGCGCGGGCCTGGAACTCCACCGGCATGTAGTCGTGAAAAACCCGCACCCCGCTCTGAGTTTCGACCTGCCACAGGCCTTCAAGTTGCGCCGCCAGTTCTCGTGGATCGAGGGGCTGTTGCGGGGTCAGGCTCTGCTTCTCGCCGGCCATGTCATTCTTGCGCATCTTGCGGAAGTGGCCCTTGAGCAGGTTGCGGTAGATCAGCGCGTCGCGGTTGTAGAACGCCAGGGACAACCAGCCGTCTTGTTTAGTGAGCTGATGCAAAACCGGCAGGATCGCGTGGGGTTCGGCGAGCCATTCCAGCACGGCGTGGCACAGCACCAGGTCGTAAGGTTCGGTGAGCTGACCGAGCAGATCCTGCCACGGCGCCTGAATGAACGTGGCCGTCTGCCCGGCGTCGGCGAAGCGCTGGCGGGCGCCCTCAAGCATCGGCTCGGCAGGTTCGGCCAGTGTGACGTCATGACCGCGCTGGGCCAGCCACAATGACATGTGGCCAAGGCCGGCGCCGATGTCGAGTACGCGCAGCGGTCGGTCCGGCAGGGTTTCGGCCAGATCGGCCTGAAGCACCGCCAGACGGATCGCGCCTTTGGCACCGCCGTAGATTTTTTCGGCGAAACGGGTCGCCAGTTGATCGAAATGACGGTCGCTCATCAGCTGAACCGCCGTTCGCTGTCCGCGAGTTTGCTGCGCACCACTTCATTCATGTCCAACCCCAACTCACTGCACAGGAGCAATAGATAAAGCACGATGTCACCGACTTCCTGCCCGGCGTGAGCAAGTTTGTCCGCCGGCAACTGACGTGACTGGTCTTCGGTCAGCCACTGGAAGATCTCCACCAGCTCGGACATTTCCACGCTGGCGGCCATGGCCAGGTTTTTCGGGCTGTGAAATTGCCGCCAGTCATTGCGGTCACGGATGGCGTGCAGGCGTTCGGTCAGTTCAACAAGGTTCATCGGGCTCTCCTGAAGGCGTATAGCTTCGGGGGGATGGCCGGGGATGGCAAGCTTCTCCTGTAGGAGCGAGCTTGCTCGCGATGGACGTCAACGATAATGCGTGCATCCTGGATAAAACGTGTGCTCTAGAGTTCTTCGCGAGCAAGCTCGCTCCTGCAGGGTTCATCAACGGGCGGGAATCTTTGCGCCATACTCAAACGCTCCTGGTATCAGGGAACTCGACATCGCGATAATGGCCCAATCGCCATCACACTCATCAGGACGATCCTCACATGCAGGTAGAAAGCTTTTTCGAATGGCTCGGCCAAGCGCTCGGTTCGGTCATCCGGTTCATCGTTGATGGCCTCAGTGGCTTGTTCAATCTGCTCAGCCATGCGGGCAGCAACTTTGTCGAAGGGATGTCCCGTGCACTGGGCATGGACACGTCGATCATCAACATCATCGCGTTGATCCTGGGGTTGATGCTGTTGTGGTCGGCGATTCGGGCGTTCATGAATGCATCGATCATCATGGGGATTATCTGGTTGCTGCTGGGCCTTTGGCTGTTGAGCTGGATTATTCACTGACACCACAAATCCCTGTGGGAGCGGCATTGCAGATGTGTCGCTACAATGCCCGCTCCCCAAGGAGCCTGCATGTCCAACCTGATTGCCGACTGGCGCGACCGACCGACTCATCGTCGGGTCTGGGCGCTGGCCGCGCCGATGATTCTCTCGAACATTTCCGTACCGCTGGTGGCGCTGGTCGACAGCACCGTCATCGGTCACCTGCCCCACGCCCATCAGTTGGGCGCCGTCGCGGTCGGGGCCAGTCTGTATACGTTTCTGGCCTGGGCGATGGGTTTTCTGCGCATGGGTTCCACCGGGTTCGCCGCCCAGGCGGCCGGGCGCGGGGACGGTGCGGCGCTGCGGCAGATTTTGCTGCAAGGCCTGTTACTGGCCATGGGCCTGGCCGTGGTGTTGGGAGCGCTGGGGGTGCCATTGAGCGGCGTCGCGCTGCACTTCATGCAACCCTCGGCAGAGCTGGATCAGCTGACCCGCGAATTCTTCCACACCCGGCTGTTCGGCCTGCCGGCCGCATTGGCCAGTTACGCATTGGTCGGCTGGTTCCTCGGCACGCAGAACGCCCGGGCGCCGCTGGCGATTCTGCTGAGCACCAATCTGGTCAATATCGCGCTGAACCTGTGGTTCGTCCTCGGTCTGGAATGGGGCGTGGTCGGCGCCGCCCGGGCCTCGGTGATCGCCGAATGGACCGGCGCCCTGATCGGCCTGCTGATGACCCGCAAGGCCCTGCGCGCTTACCCCGGCCACATCGCCTGGGCCGCGCTGGCCGTGTGGCAGAGCTGGCGACCGCTGTTGGCGGTCAACCGCGACATCTTCATCCGCAGCCTGGCGCTGCAATCGGTATTTTTCCTGATCACCGTGCAGGGCGCGCGGCTGGGTGATGCCACCGTCGCCGCCAATGCGCTGCTGCTCAACGGCCTGCTGCTGACCGCGCACGCCCTCGATGGACTCGCCCACGCCGTGGAAGCGTTGTGCGGGCATGCCATCGGCGCGCGCAACCGGGAGGCGCTGCGCCGCTCATTGGTGGTGGCTTGCGGCTGGTCGTTGCTGGCGAGCCTGGGCTTTGCCGTGTTGTTCCTGTTCGCCGGGCATCTGTTCATCGAGATGCAGACCGACATTCAAAGCGTGCGCTACACCGCGTTCATCTACCTGCCATACCTCGCCGCACTGCCGTTGATTGCGGTCTGGAGTTACCTGCTCGACGGGTTGTTCATCGGCGCCACCCGCGCCCGGGAAATGCGCAACGGCATGCTGCTGACGGTGGTTCTGCTGCTGCCGTTCGCCTGGGCGCTGCAAGGTTTTGGCAACCATGGACTGTGGATAACGTTCTTGTTGTTCATGTTGCTGCGCAGCCTGACCCTGGGCGCATTCGCCTGGTTTCTACGCAAGAACGACGGCTGGTTCGCCGGACGAGCCCACTGAACTCGCCTTCAGGCTTGACCGTTCTGCCACGCATCGCGTAGCCCATCGAGACGCTCCTGCTGGGTGGCGCCCATCAACGGTTGCACCAACACAGCGCCGGGGTGCTGCAAGCGTAGCCATAACCAGTCGTCGAGCACCGGGCGTTCGCTGAAGTCCAGCGCCAGCCCTTCCTGCACATGGGACCATAGGGTGATGTAGTCGGTCGCGGTGGATAGGCTCCAACGCCAGGTGTGTTGCTCCAGCAGGCATGTTTGCAGTTTTTCCCGTTGGCCAGGGCTGAGACTTTCTTCGACGCCTAACGGATTGACGACAAGCCCCGGATTGAGCAACTGCTGCCAGCACTCACTGCCGATCGCGCGGTCGGCCCAGGTCCCGCCAAACCAGCGCAGCTGACTGATAGGCCCGAGCCAGCGGCTCAGTTCCCGGGCATCGCAGGCATCAAAAAAGTAACTGGCGGTGTGTGGGTTGTAGTAACTCAACAAGGCCCGGTGATGCAGGCCGAAACTGACCGTGAGCATGCGGCGCAAATGCGCCAGCAACTGTGATGACGACGCCTCGCTGAGCAGCAGCAAGCCACGCCAGATGTGCGCTTCGCTGTGGCATAAACCGGTCAACGCAGGGCATGTCCGCAGGTCGACGAGGATTGGCCCGTGTTCGCGCAATGCATGCAGCTCCGTGCCGTCGAACAACCAGAACCACCGAGCCTGCATCTGTTGCAGCAGCGCACCCGCCTGCGGTGCACCCGGCACATCCAGCAATAGCCATTGCGGGCGCCCGGCGATCATGCCGCACCGCTCCGGCCAAATTCCATCGCCACCCGGCAGGTGCAGAGCGCTTGCGTGCAATGGCTGAAACTGCCGCCACCGGGCATCAGACACAGCAGCATCAAGGGCTCACCCGAGCGCAGCCATTGCGACAGGCCCTCGACAACCTGGACCGCCTCGGTCGCGGGCACCTCAGCCTTTTCGACAGGCGTCGAATGATGAAGAACGCCGCTGATCAGCGGTCGATCCGGATCACCCTCGACAAAACTCACCACCACCTCGGTCCCTTCATTCAACGGCGAAACGCTTGCCCCCGTGAGTTCTGCGGCCAACGGCAGCCAGCAGTGGCTGGGTACCGCGCCCTCGCCCTGATAGAGCCAGTCAAACTGCACAGCCACCAGTCTGGACGGATCGGGGCTCGATTCATCGATGTCCACCACCCAGGCCCGTTGCAGGCTGTGCATCCTCGGTTTCAGCGCAGGTTGTGGCGTGACGAAAGGCGCCTCCCAGTGGATGGCACGAATCTGGTTGCGGTAGGGAGTGCCCGGTTCCTGGTTACCCTGATGTTCGACGTGGGTCAGCAGCCAGAGATGATTCCACTCGGTCAACGGATGGCCGGACAAGCGCATCAGCCGACCACTGCGCAGTGTCGTCAGGTCCGTGTGACCTTCGGCACTTTGCGCCGCTGCATCGGCGCAGCCCTGAAGCAAAAACTGACGCACCGCCGGTTGCTCGCCTTCGATCTGGAATAGCGCATTTTCACCCTGGCGAAAATTCCCCTGCCCTGCACCAAAGACCACACAGTGCCCGCGAGCGCCGTGTTCGAAGTGGTAGTGAATGTTCTCTTCGGCGCACAGGCGCTGGAGAAATTGCAGGTCCGATTCCCGGTATTGCGTACAGAAATCTCGGGGTGGGTAATCGCCACTCAACTCAAAGCGCCGCGCCTGGCCGGCAATGCCGTGTTCCCTGAGCACCTGGTCGAGGATGTGTGGCACTGAACGGGCGCTGAAAATTCGCTGGCTGAAACGCTGGGAAAGGCACGTCAACCTGGGGCCCAGCCGCACGTGGCAGAGCCGGGCTGTCGGGCCATGATCGCGCTGAACGAGTTCATGCAATTGTCCGTGGAAACCGTTCCCCTCTGGCCCAATATGCAAAAAGGCCGAACGGTACAGCAGGCTCGCAAGGTCGAGTGCCGGGTCTTTGATCAACAGATCGACGTCGAACACGAACGGCTCGCTGATGGCTTCTCTCCCGGTAAAGGCCAGGACCTCAAAGGCGTCGGGCAGACCTGCTACATCCAGACGAAATGAAGGCTCGTTGACTGGATCGAACATCGGCGATTCTCTACAGGAGGGGCGGCCGGGGATTCTCGCTGAGAGACATGGCCGAGTAGAGTGCCGAAGTACAACTTAGGAAATGGCCTACGTGAAAAGAAGACCATATGGCTTGGATAGCCGGGCGTGTGGGAAGTATCGCGTGGAAAGAGAGAGCCACCGCACCAGGTCATCTGAAATTTCCGCAGACGTGCGGAACATTTTCAGACAACCTGATGACAGTGACGACTTACCTCAAGAAGACAGGTAAGACGAACGGGTCAGGCCCAGACGCAGGGCGTCGAGGAACTGGGTGCGCTCGGCAGCCGTGATGCGGGCGCTGGCGCACTTGTCGCGGTAGTGGGTCATCAGCTCTTCTGGCGACAAGTGCACGTAACGCAGCATGTCTTCGATGGTGTCGTGGGTTTCGATACCCGCGTGGTACACGCTGCCGTCGGCATTCTGGTAGATGTTCACCGAGTCGGTGTCACCGAACAGGTTGTGCATGTCGCCGAGAATTTCCTGGTAAGCGCCGACCAGGAAGATCCCCAGCAGGTAGTCTTCACCCTCGTTCAGCGCGTGCACGGGCAAACTGGTCTCGATGCTCTGCTCGTCGACGTATTGCTTGATCTTGCCGTCGGAGTCGCAGGTCAGATCCTGCAGCACCGCACGACGCAGCGGCTCTTCGTCGAGACGGTGCAGCGGCAGGATCGGCAGGACCTGGCCGATGGCCCAGGTGTCTGGCAGGCTCTGGAACACCGAGAAGTTGCAGATGTACTTGTCGGCGAGCTTGTCGTTGAGTTCGTCGAGCACCTGGCGATGGGAACGCTGACGGGCTTTCAACGAGTTGTGCAGGCGACGGCACACGGCGAAATAGCATTGCTCGGCCAGGGCTTTCTCGGCCAGGGTCAGCTTGCCATCGGCGTACTGGGTGGCCACGTCGCTCATGTAGTGCGTGGCGCGCCAGTAGGTTTCGGTGACCATCTCGATGTCGGTCGGACCCAGCAGGTCCACCAGCCACTGTACGGTTTCCGGCAGCGCTTCCTTGTTCTCGATCTGCGGCACGTCGTCGTTGTGCTTCTCGACGTCGGTCACTTGCACCACCAGCATGGCGTGGTGCGCGGTCAGGGAGCGGCCGCTCTCGGAGAAGATGTTCGGGTGCGGCAGGCTCTGCGCGTCGCAGAATTCCTTGAGCATCCCGACCACGACACCGGCGTAATCGTCCATGTCGTAGTTGATCGAGCTGGCGTTACGCGAGTGGGTACCGTCGTAGTCGACGCCCAAACCGCCACCGACGTCGATGTGGTCCACCGGCAGGCCGAGGTTGCGCAGTTCGCCGTAGTAACGAATCGCTTCCTTGAAGCCGTGCTGGTAGTCCGCCAGGTTGGCGATCTGCGAGCCCATGTGGAAGTGCAGCAGGCGAATGCCCTGATCCAGGCCCGCCGCGCGGAAACGCTCGACCACCGAGAGCAATTGCGCCGCCGACAGACCGAACTTGGATTTCTCACCGCCCGTGTCAGCCCACTTGGACGAGGCCAGGGACGACAGACGCACGCGCAGGCCAACCTGTGGCTTGACCTTCAGCGACGCCGCTTCTTCGATCACCAGCTCAACTTCGGATTCTTTCTCGATCACGATGAACACGTTGTGACCGAGCTTCTGGCCCATCAGCGCCAGACGGATGAACTCGCGGTCCTTGTAACCGTTACAGACGATGGTGCCGCCCTTCGGCGCCAGGGCCAGCACGGCCAGCAGCTCAGGCTTGGAGCCGGCTTCCAGACCGATGGACACGTTCTGAGTGGCGATGATGTTTTCGATCACCGCTTCTTGCTGGTTCACTTTGATCGGGTACAGCGCGGTGTACTTGCTCTGGTATTCCAGACGCTCAATGTTAGCGTCGAACGCGCCGGTCAGCTGACGCACGCGGTCTTGCAGGATATCCGGGAAACGCACCAACAGTGGCAAGGACAAGCCGCTCTTGCGCAGCTGGTCGACTTGCTCGAAGAGATCGATAGGCGAACTGGTCGGACCGTTCGGGCGAACTTCGACGCGACCGGCGTCATTGATCGCGAAATACCCGGCCCCCCAATGGCGAATCCCGTAGACACTGCGGCTGTCCGCAACGGTCCATTGGCTGCCATCGTCTTTACGTGTGCGTCGTACGGACATCGAAGTCCCCTATAAAGAAGTCATAGTGCGTCGCCTGAGTTCAGGCCGGCGCAGTCTAAAGAATGAAAATGACGGTTCGTCAACGAGGGATAGACCTCGCCGACCGCAGTGAGTTTAGAAACCAGTCAGAACAGGCTCTGTGAAAACCATGTAGGCGACGCCAGGCCTGCTGTCAGGACTGGATCAAGCCGAGGGTGGTTTTCACAGAGGCTGCTAGCCGCCGGACTTCTTCGCTTTGAAACCGAGTTTGATCAGCTCGCCCAAGAGTAGCTCGACATGATCGCCCTGGATTTCAATGATTCCGTCTTTCAACGCTCCACCAGTGCCGCACCGTTTCTTCAACGTGGTGGCCAGGTCCTTGAGCGCGTCTTCGGCCAACGGCACGCCGGTGATGGTGGTCACCGTCTTGCCGCCACGGCCCTTGCTTTCGCGACGCACGCGAGCGATGCCGTCGCCGGCCGGGATAACGGTCTGTTTGCAGATACAGGCGTCCACCGGTTTACTGCAATCCGGGCAATGACGACCTGCGTCGGTGGAAAATACCAGGCCACCAAGGGCGGCGAAGGATGCGGCTTTTTTGGCCACCGGCAATCCTCTTGGGAGGACAAAGACTGGTCGCGGCACCTGGGCAGGTGCCATCGACCGCGAAGCCCCACTCAGGCAGGGGCAGCGCTACTGAAACGGTACAACCTTGTCGCGATGGACTTCAACGAAAACGCGCGGCATCAGGCTGCACGTGTCGTCTCTACATCTTTCGCGAGCAAGCTCGCTCCTACACGGTTCATTCTGTAGGAGCGAGCTTGCTCGCGAAGAACGCCATGACGACGCGTTCATGCTGAACGCACGCGTTATCGTTAACGTCCATCGCGAGCAAGCTCGCTCCTACAGAACAGCAATGCCGGTTCAGTTTGAAAAGGTCGCGCAGTGTAACGGCAAAAAGCCGACTTGCTAAGAGCCAATCAGCGCCAATTTATGCCTCTTTTGCGACGTCCTGACCACGAAACCGAAGATAGCGCTTCAACGCAGCCAAAGAGTCCGGGCAGTAAGGCTTTTGCTGGATTTCCTGCATGACCTGATCAATGGCGATAAAGCGTGCTTCGAGCACTTCCTCCGGTTGCAGGATCAACGGACCGTCCCACACCGCCGAAAACGCCGAACACCACAGCCGGTTGCCGGTGTCTTCAAAGAAAAAGTGGTCGTGAGCGGTCAGTTCCACGCCGCTCACCCCCAACTCTTCTTCCAGCTCCCGGGCCGCCGATTCCGCGTAGGTTTCAGTGGCCAGCACCATGCCTCCCGCCGCCACGTCCCAATACCCCGGATAGATCGCCTTGCTCAGGGTGCGCCGATGCACACACAGCTCACCGGCGGAATTGAACAGCATTATATAAGTGCCCCGCCCGATCAGCCCGCGCTCACGCAGGTCGGCACGGACCAGGGCGCCGAGCAGGTTGTCCTGCTCGTCGACCCAGGCGATCTGTTCGGCATCCGACGCCGCGCGATGGGCGGCTTCCCTCGCGTTATCGACCATGACTCAGCCCTGATTGAGCAGTTGACGCAAATCGATCACCGCGGCGTTGGCCCGGGAGATGTAATTGGCCATGACCAGCGAGTGGTTGGCCAGCACGCCGAAACCGCTGCCGTTGAGGATCATCGGGCTCCACACCGGTTCTTGCGACGCTTCCAGTTCACGAATGATCTGGCGCACGCTGACCGTGGCGTTCTTCTTGGCCAGTACATCGGCGAAGTCGACTTCGATGGCGCGCAGCAGGTGAGACAAGGCCCAGGCCTGACCGCGAGCTTCGTAGAACACATTGTCGATTTGCATCCACGGGGTTTCGACGATTTCTTCGTCAACCTGCGGCACCTGCCCCGGAGCAACAACTTCGGTTTTCAGCGCGGTGTTGAGCTTGACCCGGCCAACACTGGCCGACAACCGCTGCGACAGCGAACCCAGACGGGTGCCGACATCGCCCAGCCAGTTGTTCAGGTTGTCAGCGCGGGCGAAGAACAGCGCGCTCTTCTGGTTCGGATCGGACAGGCGCGTCTGATAACGACTCAGGGAATTGATGCCTTCCTGATACTCGGACTCACTGGACGGCAGCACCCAGCTTTTATTGTCAAAGTTGAAACGCGGCTCGGCCTTGGCCAGGTCGGCGTCTTCGGTGGACTGCGACTGGGAACGGGCGAAGTCTTTACGCAAGGCACGGCTCAAATCGCGAACCTGGACCAGCACGCCATATTCCCAGCTCGGCGTATTGTCCATCCACAGGCCCGGCGGGAAACGGTCGTTGGAAATATAGCCACCGGGTTTGGTCAGCAACGTACCGGCAACGGTCTTGAGGGTTTCGACCGTGGTGTAGCCGATGACCATCTGCTTGCCTTCTTTCTCGGCAGCCAGTTGGGCATTTTGCTGAACCGGGAACAGCGCAGGCTCCTGGCTCCAGTACCAGCCCAAGGCAATCGCTACCAGCAGATAAAGGCCGATCAGAGTGGCCAGCGCCCGGCTGAACAACAGGCCGCCAACATAACTGCGGGTGGCCGACTTCGGTTCGGCGGCACGTTCAGGCGCGCTGCCCGCGCGGTTCTTCCAGTCCAGCATGGCGATATCCTTTCAATCACTTGAGTTCATCGGTTCGACCACAACCATACAACAACGTGCCTTTGGCCGGCACCCGTCGTTGGGTTTATCCCGAAAAATCATGACTGAACCCGCGGTAACCGTTGCCGATGAATTCAAGCGACAACGCCGATGAGGCTCATTGAAATCTGCTGCATTTCGTGAAGCGTCAATAGCGGTGCGGCGGTTAGGTATGCCAAAGACTTCAGCAAGTCAGTCGGCGACTAACGTCTTGACGCCATGATGCTGCCAACGGCCTATAGGGGAATCCCTGACCCCTACCCGCCAAAAATCCCGCCCCAATCACACCCGCGAAAAATCAAAAATCCCTGACAGACGAGACCCGAAACTCACCCTGCCGTTTCCTTGAAATGACGCAGGTAGCTTCCGAAGCCCAAGCCCACCGGGCCTCCGCAGCGTGATAACGACACAATTCAGACCACTCGGTCAGAAACTGAATCGCATCGCTTTGCAGATTATTGACGTACGACACTCATCCAATACAAAAGAGGTGCTAGCATAGAGCCACCAGTCGACCTCAGCATGCACCCTAACTAGTAGTCAGGATATGACCGAGCCAGAAGACCCCAGCCGTGAGCGCCTCAAGCACCACTTTGCCCAGCGGGTAATTCATCAGGCACGTCAAATTCTTGAGATCTGGCAACGCCTGCAACGCAGTGAGTGGTCCACCACCGACCTATCGGAACTGAGCGAGGCCAACCTGCGCCTGCTGCGTTTCGCCGAGCGCTTCGAACAACCGGAACACTCCCAACTGGCGCGCCACATCGGCCAATCGCTGGAGGCTGTCGACGCCAATCGCGGACGCCTGAGCAGCGGATTGATCACTGACCTCAATCGCTTGATGCAGCGCCTGTCGCGCACCGGCTTGCGTCATGGCGACCAGTTCGAGCAAACCTTTCTGCCGCCGCTGCGCAAACCGATCTATGTGATGCTGCAGGATCACGAGCGCGCCGAGCGCCTGGCCAAGCAACTGGAATTCTTCGGGCTCAGTGCCCAGTCCCTGGACAGCGTATCGGCGTTTCGCTCCTCAATGGTCGAGCGTTTGCCTGCGGCGATTGTCATGGACGTGGATTTCAGTGGCACCGGTATCGGCCTGAAACTGGCTGCCGAAGCCCAGGTCGGCCTGGATGAGCCTTTGCCGTTGCTGTTTTTCAGCCTGCACGAAACCGACACCCCGACCCGTCTCGCCGCCGTGCGTGCCGGTGGCCAGGAATTCTTGACCGGCACTCTCGAAGCCTCGAGCCTGCTGGAGAAGATCGAAGTCCTGACCTGCGTCGCCCAGTACGAACCCTATAAAGTGCTGATCATCGACGACTCCCGCGCCCAGGCGCTGCACACCGAGCGCCTGCTGAACAGCGCCGGGATCGTCACCCGAACCTTGATCGAGCCGATTCAGGCGATGGCCGAGCTGGCGGATTTCCAGCCGGACCTGATCATTCTCGACATGTACATGCCGGCCTGCACCGGTACCGAACTGGCCAAGGTGATCCGCCATAACGATCGTTATGTCAGCGTGCCGATCATTTACCTGTCGGCCGAAGACGACCTGGACAAGCAACTCGACGCCATGAGCGAGGGCGGCGACGACTTCCTGACCAAACCGATCAAGCCGCGCCACCTGATCACCACCGTGCGCAACCGCGCGGCACGGGCACGCAATCTCAAGGCTCGGATGGTTCGCGACAGCCTCACAGGGCTGTACAACCACACGCACATCCTGCAATTGCTCGAAGACTGCAGCTTCCGCGCTCGCCGCGAAGACAAGCCGCTGAGCTTTGCGATGCTCGACATCGACCATTTCAAACGGGTCAACGACAGCCACGGCCACCCCATGGGCGACCGGGTGATCAAGAGCCTGGCGCTGTTCCTCAAGCAACGGCTGCGCAAGACCGACTTCATTGGCCGCTACGGCGGCGAAGAGTTCGCCATCGTCATGCCGGACACCGATCTCGAATCGGCCTACAAAGTCCTGGATGAAATCCGTCAGCGCTTTGCCGAGATTCACTACCCTGCCCAGCCCCAGGATTTATGGTGCACGTTCAGCGCCGGGGTGGTCGAGCTGTGCGAAAACACCGACGGCTTGATGATGGCCAGCCAGGCAGACGAAGCGCTGTACCGCGCCAAGCACGCCGGACGCAATCGCGTACAAGCCGCGCGGACGTCAAAGCAAAGTGCCACTTTTTCATCGGAAACGACCCTTTCGGTCATAACCCTGTAACACAAACGCAATAACTTCAGGCGCTTACCATTCTGCCGTTGGTAGACCCGCGATGCGCCTGAAGCTGCTGACCAATCTCAATACCCTCCTTTTAGTCGCCGTCTGCGTAGCCCTCGGCGCGACCCTCTGGTGGTCGCAAAAGGCCCTGGAACGTCCGTATCTGTTGATGGAGCGTTACCTGGGTTTGTCCCAACAATTCCAAAACGAAGTCGCGCGCAACATCGAGGATTACCTCGCCAGCGGCGATGCCCTGCGCCTGAGCAGCGCCAGCCAGGCCATCGACAGCCTGCAAAAGGAACTCGGTGAATTTCCGCCGGCATTGGCCGAAACCCTGCGCCCGAGCCTGACCAACCTCGACGAATTCAGCAAAACCGACCTGCTGGCCGCCGGCAAACTCGCGGGCGACCCGCAAGCATTGCTACTGCAAGCCGAGCGGGAGCTGGGCGCCAGCCTCGATCAGCTCAGCCAATACGCCAGCACCAACGCGGCCTACCTGACGCCATTGCTCGCCGCGTCGCAGCACCTGGGCAAATTGTCCCTGGCCCGGGACAAATTGGTCAGCAGCGGTCGCAGCGAACTGGCGGCCGATGTCGAGCGCGAAGTCAGCAACATCCGCGCCCAGGCTGGACTTCTGGACGCCTTGCCGTTGCTGGGCGTGACCAGCAGCAGTGAATCGAGCACCGATGATTTCGCCGCGATGATGGGCCTGGAGAACACTGAAAAAGCCGCCGCCGAAGATGCGGGTGTCGGCCTCAAGCGCGAACTCAACAGCCTCCTCACCCGCTACCCGGCCGAGTTGACGCGCACCCGCGATCAGATTCAGAAACGCGCCGACCTCAGCGCCGCGACTCACCTGAAAATCACCGCCGTGCAGCAGGCCATCGCCGGGCTGGAACCGGTGGTTCGCGCCCAGCACGGGCAGATCCAGAGCGAAGTACGGCTGATGCAAGGGCTGATGATCGGCCTGATTCTATTGATCGCGCTGCTCATTGACACCCTGCAACGACGCCTCGCCAGAACCTTGACCAACCTGGCACCTGCGCTCTCGACCTGGGCCGAAGGCGACTTCAGCCGGGACATTGAATTGGGCAAGACCAATCGCGAACTGCATGACATTCAAGCCTCGCTGAACCGCTTGCGTGCCTATCTGGTGGACCTGGTGGGGACCATTCGCCTCAACGCCGAGCAGGTCGCCGGCAGCAGCCGCACCCTGGCCGAATTGAGCAACGACTTGCACAGCGGCGCCGAACATCAGGCCGGCGACACCGCACTGATCCGCGATTCCCTCGGCGAGCTGGAAGCAACCATCCAGCAAGTCGCCGGTGATGCCAGCCAGGCCGCCGATGCCAGTCGCCATGCCGGGCTGGCGGTGGAGCATGGACAGAAAGTCATCGGCCTGAGCCTGACCGGCCTGCATGCGCTGGTGGGCGAAGTGCAAGGCAATGCGCAGATGATCGAGCATCTGGCTGAGGAGTCGGCGACCATTGGTGGTGTGTTGACGGTGATTCGTTCGATTGCCGACCAGACCAACCTGCTGGCCCTGAACGCGGCCATCGAAGCGGCCCGCGCCGGGGAAATGGGCCGGGGGTTCGCGGTGGTGGCCGAGGAAGTTCGCTCACTGGCACAACGCACCGCCGGCGCCACGGCGGAAATCCAGACGCTGATCGCCGGCCTGCAAACCGCCGCTCGGCAATCGGTGGAAGGCATGCGCGCCCAGGTCGAACATGCCGAGGCCACCGCCAACCAGGCGCAAGCGGCGGACGGCGCGCTGGATAAAATCGTCGGCGCGATCCAGACCATTTCCGACACCGCCGTGCGCATCGCCGATGTCACCGCCCAACAGAGCGGCGCTGTCAGCGAAATCCGCGATCACAGTGAGCGGATTCACCAATTGGGCGGGGATAACCTGCTGCGCATTGGCCAGGGGCGTGAGCAAGGGGAGAATCTGCTTGTGCTCGGCGGACGACTGCACACAGCCGTCCAGGCCTTCCGCGTCTGATAAATCGCCACAACCCTGTAGGAGCGAGGCTTGCCCGCGAACCAGGCGACGCGGTCTTTCAGACAAACCGCGTCATCGTTCTTCGCGGGCAGCCTCGCTCCTACAGGGTCGGGGCAATCCGTGTGACTGTCCGCTATCATGCCCTCACTTTCGATACGCGAGATTGTCATGCGCCGTTTGCTTTGCCTGCTGCTTTTAATGCTCGCCCTGCCGGCCAGCGCCGCCGGGTTGCTGGAGAGTCGGCCCAGTACCACCCTTGGCTCGATCAACAACAGCGCTGACTTCCTGCCGGTGCGCGAAGCCTTTCAGCTGAGCCTGGTCGAGAGCACGCCGCAATCGATCAAGCTGCGTTTCGTCGCGACCGAGGGTTACTACCTCTATCGCCATCGCTTTCAATTTCGCGCCGACCCCGTCGATGTCAGCCTGGGCGCGGCGCAACTGCCCAAGGGTGAACAGAAGCACGACGAGTACTTCGGCGACGTCGAGGTTTACCACGGCATTCTCGATGTCGAACTGCCGCGCACTGATCAACGCGCCTTCACCCTCGCGGTGACGTATCAGGGCTGCGCGGACAAAGGCCTGTGCTATCCGCCCGAGACCGAACGCCTGAGCATCGATGGCACCGGCAGCGCCACCACCAGTTGGGGCTGGCGCGAACTCGCACTGTTCTTCCTCGCCGGTATCGGCCTGACGTTCACCCCTTGCGTACTGCCGATGCTGCCAATCCTGTCCGGCGTGGTATTGCGCGGCCAGGTGGGTGGTTGGCGCGGTTTCAATCTGTCCCTGGCTTACGTGCTGCCGATGGCCGTTTGCTTCGCCCTGCTCGGGGCGTTGATGGGCATGTTCGGTGCGCAGCTCAATCTTCAGGCGCGGCTGCAATCGGCGTGGGTGCTGGTGCCGTTCGCGTTGTTTTTTGCGGTGTTTGCCCTGGCGATGTTCGGCGTTTTCGAACTCAAGCTGCCGCACGCCATCAGCAGTCGGCTGGACCGCATCGCCGGCCGCACCGAAGGCGGTTCCTTGTGGGGCGCGGCCGTACTGGGCGTGGTGTCCAGCCTGCTGGTTTCGCCGTGCGTCTCGGCACCGTTGGCCGGCGCGTTGCTGTACATCAGCGCCAGCGGTGATGCGCTGGGCGGCGGTTTGAAACTGTTCATGCTCGGCCTAGGCATGGGCGCACCGTTGTTGCTGGTGGCCACCGGTGGCGCTGCCTGGCTGCCGAAAAGCGGGCCGTGGCTGATCTATGTGAAAAACGCGATTGGCGTGTTGTTGCTGGGGCTGGCGATCGGTCTGCTCAGTCGAGTCATGCCGGGCCAGATCACCTTGCTGCTGATCGGCTTGCTGTCCGGCGGCGTCGGGTTGTTCATGGGCGCACTGGAGTTCGTCTACAAACCGCCGCGAAAACGCCTGGGGCAATTGCTCGGGATGTTCCTGCTGTTTTACGCGCTGGCCTGCTGGTATGGCGCGTTCAGTGGCCAGACCGATCCGCTGAATCCCATTGGCCAGCCACGCATCGTCACGAGCAGCGAACCACCGCAAGACAGCAGCAACTGGAAAACAATCACCACGCCGGCCGAGCTGGATCGTGTCCTCGCTGACGCCAAATCCTCAGCCAAACCGCTGCTGCTCGACTGGTATGCCGACTGGTGCATCAGCTGCAAAGTCATCGAACATGAGGTGCTCAACGATGCCAAGGTCGTCGAGCGTCTCAAAGGCTATCGATTGATCCGCTTCGACATCACCGCCAGCAACGCCGAGCAACGCGCCCTGCTCGATCGCTACAAACTGTTCGGCCCCCCGGCGCTGATGTTTTTCGGCAAGGACGGCGTCGAACGTGCAGATGTGCGGGTGATCGGCGAGATCAACGCCAGGGACTTCGCCGAACGTGTTGCGAAAGCAAATGACCGGATTTAATCACTCGGTCATATATTTCGCGCAAACATCGGCCATCGTGCTGGCTATTGCATAGAACTGGACAGTCACAAAGGCTTTGCGGCATAGTCGCCGGGTTCTGACAATTGCACACAGATAACAAGGAACAGCAGATGGCGACGCTACTGGTTCTGCACGGACCCAACCTGAACATGCTCGGCACCCGTGAGCCGGGCACCTATGGCGCCACGACACTGGCGCAGATCAACCAGGACCTGGAACGCCGTGCCCGTGAAGCCGGCCACCACTTGCTGCACCTGCAAAGCAACGCCGAATACGAATTGATCGACCGCATCCACGCTGCCAGCAGCGAAGGTGTGGACTTCATTCTGATCAACCCAGCAGCTTTTACGCACACAAGTGTCGCATTACGTGACGCGCTGCTGGCGGTGAGCATCCCATTCATCGAAGTGCATTTGTCTAACGTGCACAAACGCGAACCTTTCCGCCATCACTCTTACTTCTCCGACGTTGCGGTGGGAGTGATCTGCGGCCTTGGCGCCAGCGGTTACCGACTGGCCTTGGAGGCCGCGCTAGAACAGCTTGAAACACAGGCAACGACTTGAACTACAAGCGTTAAACGCCCCTGACCGACCCTTGGGAGTTGATGATTCATGGATATCCGTAAAGTTAAGAAACTGATCGAATTGCTGGAAGAGTCCGGCATCGACGAGCTCGAGATCAAGGAAGGCGAAGAGTCCGTACGTATCAGTCGTCACAGCAAGACCCCGGCCCAGCAGTACTACGCACCGGCGCCAATGCATGCGCCGGCGCCCGCGCCTGTTGCGGCTGCCCCGGTGGCTGCTGCCGCCCCTGCTGCTCCGGCCGCGCCAGCGCTGAACGGCACCGTTGCCCGTTCGCCGATGGTCGGTACGTTCTATCGCAAATCCTCGCCGTCCTCGCCGTCCTTCGTTGAAGTGGGCCAGACCGTGAAGAAAGGCGACACCCTGTGCATCGTTGAAGCGATGAAGATGATGAACCACATCGAAGCTGAAACCAGCGGTGTGATCGAATCCATCCTCGTCGAAGACGGCCAGCCGGTTGAGTACGACCAACCGCTGTTCACCATCGTTTGAACCGCGGAGAGACTTTGATGACTGCGAAGTTGGAAAAAGTTCTGATCGCCAACCGCGGTGAGATTGCCCTGCGCATCCTGCGCGCCTGCAAAGAGATGGGCATCAAGACCGTCGCCGTTTACTCAAAGGCTGACAAAGAGCTGATGCACCTGGGCCTGGCAGACGAATCCGTCTGCATCGGTCCGGCCTCGGCCGCCCACTCTTACCTGCACATTCCGGCAATCATCGCGGCCGCTGAAGTGACTGGCGCTACCGCCATTCACCCCGGCTACGGTTTCCTTGCGGAAAACGCCGACTTCGCCGAACAGGTGGAAAATTCCGGCTTCGCGTTCATCGGCCCGAAAGCCGACACCATTCGCCTGATGGGCGACAAGGTATCGGCCAAGCACGCCATGATCGCTGCAGGCGTTCCAACCGTTCCGGGTTCCGACGGCCCGCTGCCTGAAGACGAAGAAACCGCGCTGCGCATCGGTCGCGAAGTCGGTTACCCGGTGATCATCAAAGCCGCTGGCGGCGGTGGTGGTCGTGGCATGCGCGTTGTGCATAAAGAAGAAGACCTGATCTCCTCGGCGAAACTGACCCGCTCCGAAGCAGGCGCGGCGTTCGGCAACCCGATGGTCTACCTGGAAAAATTCCTGACCAACCCACGTCACGTGGAAGTCCAGGTGCTTTCCGATGGCCAGGGTCACGCGATCCATCTGGGCGACCGCGATTGCTCGCTGCAACGTCGTCACCAGAAGGTTCTCGAAGAAGCGCCGGCACCGGGCATCGACGAGAAAGCCCGCGCCGAAGTCCTCGCTCGCTGCGTCAAGGCGTGCATCGACATCAACTACCGTGGCGCAGGCACTTTCGAGTTTCTGTACGAGAACGGCGCGTTCTATTTCATCGAAATGAACACCCGCGTTCAGGTTGAGCACCCGGTTTCGGAAATGGTCACTGGCATCGACATCGTCAAGGAGATGCTCAGCATCGCCGCTGGCAACAAGCTGTCGTACACCCAGGAAGACGTCGTCATCCGCGGTCACGCACTTGAATGCCGGATCAACGCCGAAGACCCGAAAACCTTCATGCCAAGCCCAGGCACGGTCAAGCATTTCCACGCGCCAGGCGGCAACGGCGTTCGCGTCGATTCGCACCTGTACAGCGGTTATGCCGTTCCGCCGAACTACGACTCGTTGATCGGCAAGCTGATCACCTACGGCGCAACCCGTGACGAAGCCCTGGCGCGCATGCGCAATGCGCTGGACGAAATCGTTGTCGACGGGATCAAGACCAACATCCCGCTGCACCGCGACCTGGTCCGCGACGAAGGCTTCTGCAAAGGTGGAATCAACATCCACTACCTGGAACACAAGCTGGCTGGCGACAAGCACTAAGCTTTAGCCCGATCAACAAAGCCGCCTTCGGGCGGCTTTGTTGTTTCTGGAGATTTCATCCATTCCCTGCGGGGCTTAACTGACAGGCATCAGCCTGTCCGGGCTGTCTATAATCGAGCTCCAAATCAGCGCAACGCCGACGAACCAGAGCCCGCCCATGCCTGAAAAGCTACCCATCAATCTCAACGACCTCCTGCGCCAGCGTACCGTCGAGGGTGAGCGGATCGAATACAAAACAGGCTGGAATCCTGACCCGATTATTCGCACGCTCTGCGCCTTCGCCAACGACTTTGAAAATCTGGGCGGTGGCTATGTGGTGATTGGGCAGGATTGTGATGCCAACGGCCAGCCTGTTTTCCCGCCACAGGGACTTGACGAGAAGGTGCTAGACAAGGTCCAACTCGAATTGCTCGCGGCTGCCAATCCATTCAGCCCGCCTACTTTCCAGTGCTGAGCGTGCAAGAGGTCGAAGGCCGCAAGTTGATCGTACTGTGGGCACCAGGCGGGCAAAATCGCCCCTATAAAGCCCCGGCCGCAGTGACGGCAAAACATAGACGCCTGCACTACTACATCCGTCGCTACAGCAGCACAGTGGAAGCCAAGGGTGAAACCGAGCAAGAACTTTTGAGCCTGGCTGCCAAGGTACCTTTCGATGATCGCTTCAATCTGGGAGCTCGCGTCAGTGATCTCTCCAAACCTCTGATGCATAGCTTTCTGCAAGAAGTGGGCAGTGCTCTGGCTGAGGATGCGACGGACCTGCCTATCGAGGCGCTGGGGCGGAAAATGAATGTCGTGGGCGGACCGGCCGAGTCGCCGTGGCCCAAGAATGTGGGCTTGATGTTCTTTAGTTCGGCCCCTGAGCGGTTCTTCCCAGGCACACAGATTGATGTGCTGTGGTTTCCCGAGGGTGCTGGCGGTGATCGCTTTGATGAAAAGATCTTCAAAGGCCCACTCGCAACCATAACCCGCGAATCACTGGCCTATATACAGCGCAATTACCTGCATGAAACAGTGATCAAACACGCAGATCGCGCTGAGGCTACACGGATCTGGAACTTCCCATTCGCTGCAATTGAAGAGGCGCTGGTGAACGCCGTGTATCACCGTTCCTATGAGGAACGCGACCCCATTGAGGTCCGTATCAGTCAAGACGAGTTGGTCATTCTGAGTTTCCCGGGGCCTGACCGCTCGATTCGAATGGAGGATCTGCGGATAGGCCGCGCTGTGAGCCGTCGATATCGTAACCGGCGAATTGGCGAGTTCCTGAAAGAACTGGACCTGACCGAAGGCCGTTCGACGGGCATCCCCAAAATCCTCAAGGTCATGGCACTCAATGGCTCACCGGCACCGCTGTTTGAGACCGACGAAGAGCGGATTTCGTACGTCGTACGGCTTCCCGCACACCCTCAATCACAGAGCGCAGGGGTAAACAGCGGGGAAGTCACCATGGAAGTCACCATGGAAGTCGCTGCATTGCTGAAGGTCGTTGATGGCGACATGAGCCGGCAAGAACTCCAGACCGCCATGGGCCTGAAAAACGCGGATCACTTCCGCAAGGCTTACATACTGCCAGCCATCGCTGCCGGAGCCCTTGAAATGACGCTTCCCGGACAACCTAACAGCCGCCTGCAACGCTACCGTCTGACGAGCAGAGGACATCAATGGCTCACCGCCAACAATGCAAGGGGCCAGCATTAAGTTGTAATCCAGACCAACAAAGCCGCCCGAAGGCGGCTTTGTTGTTTCTGGACATTTCATATCATCCGCCCTCCTGTAGGAGCGAGGCTTGCCCGCGAAGAACGATGACGCGACCTACCAGAGGCACCGCGTCGACTGGTTCGCGGGCAAGCCTCGCTCCCACGAAGAGCACGCAGTCGTCTTCTGCGCCGCGCTCGCGTAAACTTGCGCGCTTCTCGCAGCCCGCTAGGCTGCAATCAATATTTTTCAAAGGTGCCCGCCATGCCTTGGCTGCAAGTCCGTCTCGCCATCAGCCCAGAACAAGCCGAAACCTACGAAGACGCTTTCCTTGAAGTGGGCGCCGTGTCGGTGACCTTTATGGACGCTGAGGATCAGCCGATCTTCGAACCTGAACTCAATACCACCCCGCTGTGGTCGCACACGCACCTGTTGGCGCTGTTCGAAGGTGGCACCGAGCCCGCCAGCGTGCTGGCCCACCTTGAGTTGTTGACCGGCAGCCCGTTGCCCGAGCATCACAGCGAAATCATCGAAGACCAGGATTGGGAACGCAGCTGGATGGACGGTTTCCAGCCGATGCGTTTCGGCCAGCGCCTGTGGATCGTTCCGAGCTGGCATGCCGCGCCTGAACCTGACGCGGTGAACCTGCTGCTGGATCCGGGCCTGGCGTTCGGTACCGGCACGCACCCGACCACCGCGCTGTGCCTGGAATGGCTCGACGGCCAGGACCTGAAGGATTGCAACGTCCTGGACTTCGGTTGCGGCTCGGGGATCCTAGCGATTGCTGCCCTGCTGCTGGGTGCCAAGCAAGCCGTCGGCACCGACATCGACGTGCAGGCGCTGGAAGCGTCCCGGGACAACGCCGGGCGCAATAACATTGCCGAAGAACGCTTTCCGCTGTACCTGCCGGAAGATCTGCCGCAAGTTCAAGCCGACGTATTGGTCGCCAATATTCTGGCCGGCCCACTGGTTTCCCTGGCACCGCAATTGTCCAGCCTGGTAAAGCCGGGCGGCCGTCTGGCGCTGTCGGGCATCCTTGCCGAGCAAGGTGAAGACGTCGCCAAGGCCTACGCTCAAGACTTCGATCTGGACCCGATCGCCAATCGCGATGGCTGGGTGCGCATCACTGGCCGTCGGCGCTAGAATGGACGCCTGCATAAACCGGATCGCCGCATGACCGACAGCTTCGTCACCCAGTGCCCGCATTGCCAAACCAGTTTCCGCGTCAGTCACTCTCAATTGAGCGTGGCCCGCGGAGTGGTTCGTTGCGGCTCCTGCTTGCAGGTGTTCAACGCCGCCAAGCAGTTGCTTGAGCAACGGGTCGGCAAAGATGCGCCCGCGCCGGTGCCCCCGGCCATTGTCGAAGCGCCAGCGCAGCGCGCCATCAGCCAAAAGCAATGGACCGCCGCCGAACTGGATCTGGACACCCTCGACCTGGACGAAGAACTCGCCCGACTCGAACAACGGGAAATCCAGCCGACCACGGAATTCGGCCGGCACCGCGAAGACAGCCTGAGCGCGCGCCGCGATCACGTCGAGACCGAAGAGCCCTGGTCCGACAGCCTCTTCAGCGAATCGGCTGCCGATCGTGCGCAGGCGGCTGAAGATGACTTGCCGGAACTGGAGCTCGAACCGAGCCTCCACGAGCGCACCGAACCTTCGCTGTCCCTGGAACCGGTGGAACTGGACGATGAACCCGTGCCGCCCCAGTTGCGCCTGCACGACCCGCTCGACGCCCCGCTGCATCACGAGCGCCTGTCGGCGACCGACGATATCGACGACGACCTGCCTTCGATCGAGCCCTTGCGCAAGAAGCGCGAACCGGCTGTGCGCGTGGAAGCGTTGCACGACCTGACCGACGACCCGCTGCAACTGGATTGGCAAAAGCGCCGCTCACCCTGGGGCCGGCGGTTCTTCTGGCTCCTGCTGATTGTGCTGGGTGCCGCCGCGCTCGCCGGCCAGTACATTGCCTACCACTTCGACGAACTGGCGCGGCAGGACCAATACCGTCCGTGGTTCCAGCAACTGTGCCCGCAAATCGGCTGCACGGTGCCGTCCAAAGTCGACATCGCGAAAATCAAAAGCAGCAACCTGGTGGTCCGCAGCCACCCGGACTTCAGCGGCGCGCTGGTGGTCGACGCGATCATCTACAACCGCGCCCCGTTCTCCCAGCCGTTCCCGCTGCTGGAACTGCGCTTCGCCGACCTCAATGGTCACCTGATCGCCAGCCGTCGTTTCAAGCCCGGCGAGTACCTCAACGGCGATCTCGAAGGCATGGCTGAAATGCCACCACAAACGCCGATCCACATCGCACTGGATATTCTCGATCCCGGGGCGAAAGCCGTGAACTACAGCCTGAGCTTCCACTCGCCCGAGTGAAACGGTTCAGTGCTACCGGTTTGACGGCACATTTCTGACAGAGACCGCTCATACCAAACCGCTGGCGATAACAGAATAACTGTTCAGATTTTGTTCAATTCAGCCTTTATCCAGTCATCGAGAGCGGGTATCATGCCAACCCTTTTTCGAACTCTCATGATCCGGCCCCACAACAGGGAAGTCCTATGTCGGCGGTACGCATCGGTCCATACACATTGCACAACGGCTTGATCCTCGCCCCCATGGCGGGCGTCACCGATCAACCCTTTCGTCAGCTGTGCAAGCGATTGGGCGCAGGGCTAGTAGTCTCGGAAATGGTCACCAGCGACATGAGTTTGTGGAACACCCGCAAGTCGCGCATGCGCATGATCCACGAAGGTGATCCCGAGCCACGCTCGGTACAGATCGCCGGTGGTGATGCACAGATGCTGGCGGATGCGGCCCGGGCCAACGTCGAACTGGGCGCACAGATTATTGACATCAACATGGGCTGTCCGGCGAAGAAGGTCTGCAACAAGGCCGCCGGTTCCGCACTGTTGAAGGATGAAGCACTGGTGACCGAGATCCTGCAGGCCGTGGTGGCCGCGGTTGATGTGCCGGTCACCCTGAAGATCCGTACCGGCTGGGACCGGGACAACAAGAACGGCCTGACCGTGGCGAAGATCGCCGAGCAGGCAGGCATTACGGCGCTGGCGGTGCATGGCCGCACCCGTGCCGATCTGTACACCGGTGAAGCGGAGTACGACACCATCGCCGCGATCAAGCAGGCGGTGTCGATGCCGGTCTTCGCCAACGGCGATATCGATTCGCCGGAGAAGGCCCGGTACGTGCTCGACGCGACCGGTGCCGATGGCCTGCTGGTAGGCCGGGCTGCCCAGGGGCGGCCATGGATTTTTCGTGAGATCGATCATTTCCTGCGTACCGGCGAGAAACTCCCGGCGCTGGAGCTGATCGAGGTGGAACGCATTCTGCTAGAGCATCTGGCTGCACTGCACGTTTTCTACGGAGACGTGATGGGCGTACGCATTGCTCGAAAGCATGTGGGCTGGTATCTCGCAACCTTGCCGGGCGCCAGGGAGTTTCGCGCCCAGTTCAATCGTTTGGAAGATACGGAAGCACAATGCGCCAACGTTCAGGGCTTCTTCGCCGAACGTTATAAGAGCCTGGCAGGGGACGGAGAGTGGGTGGCCGCATGACGATGATGACCGAGACTTTAGTGAGTGGAACAACACCCGTGAGCGACAACGTGAATTTGAAACAGCACCTCAATACGCCAAGCGAAGAAGGTCAGACCCTTCGCGGGAGTGTCGAGAAGGCGCTGCACAATTATTTCGCCCACCTTGAGGGCGCTGCCGTCACGGATGTGTACAACCTGGTGCTGTCCGAAGTCGAGGCTCCCCTGCTCGAGTGCGTGATGAACTACGTCAAGGGCAACCAGACCAAGGCCAGCGAGCTGCTCGGGCTGAACCGAGGCACGCTGCGCAAGAAACTCAAGCAGTACGATTTGCTGTAAGCATTCAATCAAACCAGAAAGGCGCCCGCGTAAAAACGGTCGCCTTTTTTGCTGACTCCTTTGCTTTTGATGGAAATTGAAATGACCGACCAGACTACCCGCCTGCCGATCCGCCGCGCCTTGATCAGCGTTTCCGACAAGACCGGGATCCTCGAATTCGCCAAAGAGCTTGAAGCCCTGGGCGTCGAGATCCTCTCCACCGGCGGAACGTTCAAGCTGCTGCGCGACAACGGTGTTGCCGCAGTGGAAGTCGCGGATTACACCGGTTTCGCAGAAATGATGGACGGTCGGGTGAAAACCCTGCACCCGAAAATCCACGGCGGGATCCTCGGTCGTCGCGGTATCGACGACGCCATCATGAACGAGCACGGCATCAAGCCGATCGACCTGGTAGCGGTCAACCTCTACCCGTTCGAAGCCACCATCAACAAGCCTGGCTGCGACCTGCCGACCGCTATCGAGAACATCGACATCGGCGGCCCGACCATGGTTCGCTCGGCGGCCAAGAACCACAAAGACGTGGCCATCGTGGTCAACGCCAGCGATTACGCCAGCGTCCTCGAAGGCCTCAAGGCCGGCGGCCTGACCTACGCTCAGCGTTTCGACCTGATGCTCAAGGCTTTCGAACACACCGCCGCCTACGACGGCATGATCGCCAACTACATGGGCACCGTGAACCAGGCGGCAGAAACCCTCAGCACCGAAGGTCGCAGCGAGTTCCCGCGCACCTTCAACAGCCAGTTCGTCAAGGCTCAGGAAATGCGCTACGGCGAGAACCCGCACCAGAGCGCGGCGTTCTACGTGGAAGCCAAACCGGCCGAAGTCGGCATCGCCACCGCGACCCAACTGCAAGGCAAAGAGCTGTCGTACAACAACGTGGCCGACACCGACGCCGCGCTGGAATGCGTGAAGAGCTTCGTCAAGCCCGCCTGCGTAATCGTCAAGCACGCCAACCCGTGCGGCGTGGCCGTGAGCCCGGACGCCGAAGGCGGCATCCGTCAGGCCTACGAACTGGCCTACGCTACCGACACTGAATCGGCGTTCGGCGGCATCATCGCGTTCAACCGCGAACTGGATGCAGAAACCGCCAAGGCGATCGTCGAGCGTCAGTTCGTCGAGGTGATCATTGCCCCAAGCGTCAGCGCAGAAGCCCGCGCCATTGTGGCGGCCAAAGCCAACGTGCGCCTGCTGGCTTGCGGCGAGTGGTCGGCTGACCGCGCCGCTGCCTGGGACTACAAACGCGTCAATGGTGGCCTGCTGGTGCAGAGCCGCGACATTGGCATGATCAGCGCCGAAGACCTGAAAGTCGTGACCAAGCGCGCGCCGACCGAACAGGAAATCAACGACCTGATCTTCGCCTGGAAAGTCGCCAAGTACGTTAAATCCAACGCCATCGTCTACGCCAAGAACCGTCAGACCATCGGTGTCGGCGCCGGCCAGATGAGCCGCGTGAACTCCGCGCGTATCGCTGCGATCAAGGCTGAACACGCCGGCTTGCAGGTGGCAGGCTCGGTGATGGCCTCCGACGCATTCTTCCCGTTCCGCGACGGTTTGGACAACGCGGCCAAGGTCGGCATCACTGCGGTGATCCAGCCAGGCGGCTCGATGCGTGATGCGGAAGTGATTGCCGCTGCTGACGAAGCCGGCATCGCCATGGTCTTTACTGGCATGCGCCACTTCCGTCACTGATTGTTGCTCTTGTAGGAGCGAGGCTTGCCCGCGAAAGGGCCGCCGCGGTGCATCAATGAAACCGAGGTGATGCCTTCGCGGGCAAGCCTCGCTCCTACAGGTTCGGTGTATGGCAGATGCAGGCACCCCGCGGGGTGCCTTCCCGAATTAGCGTCATCCGAGGTTTTTGAAATGAATGTTTTGATCATTGGCAGCGGTGGCCGTGAACACGCCCTGGCCTGGAAAGTGGCTCAGGATCCGCGCGTGCAGAAAGTTTTCGTGGCCCCCGGCAACGCCGGCACCGCCATTGAAGCCAAGTGCGAGAACGTTGCCATCGACGTACTGGCCCTTGAGCAGCTGGCTGATTTTGCCGAGAAAAACGTTTCCCTGACCATCGTTGGCCCGGAAGTGCCGCTGGTCGCTGGCGTGGTCGATCTGTTCCGCTCCCGCGGCCTCGATTGCTTCGGTCCGACCGCTGGCGCCGCGCAGCTGGAAGGTTCGAAAGCCTTCACCAAGGATTTCCTGGCTCGCCACAAGATTCCAACCGCAGACTACCAGAACTTCACCGAGATCGAGCCGGCCCTGGCTTATCTGCGTGAAAAAGGCGCGCCGATCGTGATCAAGGCCGATGGCCTGGCCGCCGGCAAAGGCGTGATCGTGGCCATGACGCTGACTGAAGCCGAAGACGCCGTGCGCGACATGTTGGCGGGCAATGCCTTCGGCGACGCCGGTTCGCGCGTAGTGATCGAAGAGTTCCTCGATGGCGAAGAAGCCAGCTTCATCGTCATGGTCGATGGCAAGAACGTATTGCCGATGGCCACCAGCCAGGACCACAAACGCGTCGGCGACGGCGACACCGGTCCGAACACCGGCGGCATGGGAGCTTACTCCCCGGCCCCAGTGGTTACCAGCGAAGTGCACCAGCGCGTCATGGACCTGGTGATCTGGCCGACCGTGCGCGGCATGGCCGAGGAAGGCAACGTCTACACGGGTTTCCTGTACGCCGGTCTGATGATCGACAAGGTTGGTAACCCAAAAGTTATCGAATTCAACTGCCGTTTCGGCGACCCTGAGACCCAACCGGTGATGCTGCGCTTGCAGTCGAGCCTGGTGTTGCTGGTCGAAGCAGCCCTGGCGCAAGCTTTGGACAAGGTCGAAGCGCAATGGGATCCACGTCCGAGTGTCGGTATCGTGCTGGCCGCTGGCGGCTATCCTGGCGACTACGCTAAAGGCGTGGCCATCAACGGTCTGGATGCAGCCGCGGCACTGGAAGGCAAAGTCTTCCACGCCGGGACTGCGCTCAAGGACGGTCAAGTGGTAACGGCCGGCGGTCGGGTACTGTGCGCCACGGCCATGGGTGCCAGCGTCGATGCTGCTCAGCAGCAGGCTTACAAGCTGGCGGCCAAAATCGATTGGGAAGGCTGTTTCTATCGCAAGGACATTGGCTACCGTGCCATTGCCCGCGAGCGTGGTGAAAATCAGGAATAGACCCGCCATTCGGCGAGGCAAGGGCGCTGGGCCCTTGCCGGACTATTCGGGCGCCGCGCATAGTTATATTCTGGCATCAACCTACGAAGGGATTTCGCCGTGCGCTGGCTCAGGATTGCCATAGGTTTAACCGTCACTCTGCTGACCTTGCTCTGCATGCTCCCGGCCCAGGCCGCGCAAGGCAGTGGCTGGGCGGTATTGCTCGACGAACAGGGCGACCTGCAGCTGAGCGACATCCGTTCCGCGCGCTACACCAATCAATTCAGTCCCATCGAACTCGACCGCCTCACCGCGGCCGAGCCCGAGGGCGCGTTATGGCTGCGCTTCAGGCTCGCGCCGGGCAAACACGAACAATTGCTGCGGGTATTCGCGCCCGACCTGTCGCGCCTTCATCTGTATGTGCTGGACGGCGACACGCTGATCGAGCAATTGAACACCGGCACCCAGCAGGCCCAGGCCGAGCGACCACTGCCCAGCAGTGACTTCATGTTGCCGTTGCCGCAAAGCGACAAACCCCTCGACGTGTACCTGCGACTGGTTTCCGACCACCAGTTGAGGCCTTTTATCACCTTGCAATCGGCGGTCACGACCGCGGCCAACCAGAATCAGACGCTGATCTATGGCCTGCTGTTCGGCTGCATCGGCATGCTGATCCTGCACAACCTCATTCGTTACGCCTACACCCGTTCGCGCAGCAGCCTCTGGCTGGCCGGCTGCGAAGCGCTGTTGATGCTCAGCCTGGCGCTGCTGTTGAACCTGGTGGGGCCATGGTTGCCGAACTGGCACGCCATTCAAACACCCGGCGCGTACCTCGCCTTGCTGATGACCGCACCGTGCGGCCTGATGTTCGCTTATCGTTTCTTTGCCCCACTCGGCCCGCATCCGCTGAACAAACTGCTGCTGGGCGACATACTGCTCATCATGGTCTGCAGCCTGTTGCTGCTGTTCGTCAACACGCTGCCACTGAACATCATCACCTACGCGCTGGTCGCCCTCGCTGGTTTGACCATGCTGTTCGTCAGCGCCTTTCACTGGCAGAAAGGCTATCGCCCGGCGCGGCTATTTGTGGCGGCCATGGTGGTGTTCAACCTCGGGACACTGATTATCCTGCCGGCCCTGCTGGGGCTGACCCTGATTGAACCGCAAGGCCTGATCACCATTTTACTGGTGTTCATCTGCATCAGCGGCCTCTTGATGAGCATTGCCCTGAGCGAACGCCAGCGCAGCATCACCGAGGACCGTTTCAGCGTCAGCCGTGACCTCGCGGCCAGCAACGCCGAGATCAATGCCAAGGCCGAATTCCTGGCCAAGATCAGCCACGAAATCCGCACCCCGATGAATGGCGTGCTGGGCATGACCGAGCTCCTGCTCGGCACGCCGCTCTCGGTCAAGCAGCGCGACTATGTGCAAACGATCCACAGCGCCGGCAACGAACTGCTGACCCTGATCAACGAGATTCTCGACATTTCCAAGCTCGAATCCGGGCAGATCGAACTGGACGATGTGCAGTTCGATCTCAACGCACTGATCGAAGATTGCCTGAGTATCTTCCGCGCCAAGGCCGAACAGCAGAACGTCGAGTTGATCAGCTTTATCCAGCCGCAAGTCCCGCGGGTCATCAGCGGTGACCCGACGCGTTTGCGCCAGACCTTGTTGAGCCTGCTGGAAAACGCCCTGAAGAAAACCGATGAAGGCGAGATCCTGATCGTCGTCGCCCTGGACGAACGCAGCGCCAAACCGCGCCTGCGCATCGCCGTGCAAGACAGTGGCGACCCCATGGACGCCGAAGAACGCGATGCGCTGATGCACGCCGAGTTGCACAGCAAAAACTTCCTCTCGGCCACCCGTTTGGGCGGCAATCTGGGACTGGTGATTGCCCGTCAGCTGATCCGCCTGATGCACGGAGAGTTTGGCATCAAGAGTGGCAGCAGCCAGGGCAGCACCTTGTGGCTGACCCTGCCGCTGGACCCGGACCGCCTCGAACACCCGACCTCCGACCTCGATGGCCCGCTGCAGGGTGCACGGGTGCTGGTGGTGGACGACAACGACACCTGCCGCAAAGTGCTCGTGCAACAGTGCAGCGCCTGGGGCCTGAACGTCAGTGCCGTGGCGTCCGGCAAAGAGGCGCTCGCGTTGCTGCGCACCAAGGCGCACCTGCGTGACTACTTCGACGTGGTCTTGCTCGACCAGAACATGCCCGGCATGACCGGCATGCAACTGGCCGCGAAGATCAAGGAAGACCCCAGCCTGAACCACGACATCCTGCTGATCATGCTCACCGGTATCAGCAATGCACCGAGCAAGATCATTGCGCGCAACTCCGGGATCAAACGCATCCTCGCCAAACCGGTGGCCGGCTACACCCTCAAGACCACGTTGGCGGATGAGCTGACCCAACGAAACAAAGGCCTCAGCGTCTCGCCGAACCTGCCCACCGGCCCAACCCTGCCGGTAAAAGTACCCAGCGATTTCCGCATCCTCGTGGCCGAAGACAACAGCATCTCGACCAAGGTCATTCGCGGCATGCTAGGCAAACTCAACCTGCAGCCGGACACCGCCAGCAATGGCGAAGAAGCCTTGCAAGCAATGAAAGCCCAGCGTTACGACCTGGTGCTGATGGATTGCGAAATGCCGATCCTCGACGGCTTCTCGGCTACCCAGCAATTGCGCGCCTGGGAAGTCGGCAACCAGCGGGTTCGCACGCCGGTGGTGGCGCTGACCGCACACATCCTCGCCGAGCATAAAGAGCGCGCGCGCCAGGCCGGCATGGACGGGCACATGGCCAAGCCGGTCGAGCTGTCGCAGTTGCGCGACCTGATCGAACACTGGGTTGCCCAGCGCGATCAACAGATCCGCGCGGCGACGCAAACGTCCTGAGCCGACAGACCCGGCAGCGCCTGATAGACTCCCCCTCGACTTCCCTCGCCAGTGAGCTTGCACCATGCTCCACGTGTTGTTCAGCGTTTACCTGAAGATGCTGGTGCTCTACAGCCCATTCTTCGTTTTGTCCTGCTTCATCAGCCTGACCCGCGGCTATTCGCGCAAGGAACAGCGTCGGCTGGCCTGGAAAGTGGCGACTGCCACGCTGGTGTCCAGCGTCTTGCTGTATTTGTTCGGACGGGTGATCTTCAGTGTCTTCGGCATCACCGTGGACGCGTTCCGCATCGGTGCCGGCAGCGTGCTGTTTATCTCGGCGCTGGGCATGGCCCAAGGCAAGTCGGCGGTGCAGACCGACAACGTGCAACAGGACGTGACCATCGTCCCGCTCACCATCCCGCTGACGGTCGGCCCCGGCACCATCGGCGCCTTGCTGGTGATGGGTGTGAGCCAGCCGCACTGGGACGACAAGCTCACCGCGATCATCAGTATTGCCCTGGCCAGTTTCACGGTCGGCGTGGTGCTTTATCTGTCCAACCGCATCGAGCGCATTCTCGGTGACCAGGGTTTGCAGATTGTCAGCCGCTTGATGGGGTTGTTCGTCTGCGCACTGGCGGCGCAGATTATTTTCACCGGGGTGAAGGGGTATCTGGTGCCCTGACAGCGCCACGGAATACATTTTTACCAGACACAAAAGGCGAGAACTTCAACCCCCCGAAGTTCTCGCACACCTTTACAGCAGCGTCTTGAAGTACGCCAGCCGACTCTTGTCGACTTCTGACTGAATAATATCCTTGACCACGTTATAGGCGCGTCGATTCAACGTTCGACGCGTCGCGGCGTTATACAGCCTGATGTCTTCTTTTCGAAACTTGAAAAACAATACCTTGGTAATGTTCTCGCGAGATTCCATTTGCATGGCACATGCAATCATGGTCGGCCGGCCGCCTAGGGAAACACAGGGAACAGCCTGAAAGTTTGCAGCCTTGTTCTTTTTGCTTTTAAGTTCCACCAACTTGATCGCGCCTTCATTTTTCTCCAGCGAATCAAAGGCTGCGGAGATCAGCGGCAGAACCTGTAATTTATCGGCACCCGCAACCAGCGCGATAATCTTCAGGGCCGCCTCGTCCAACGTGAGATCAATTTCCTGACTGATGTACTCTTTGTACGGATCGTTCACGGTCGGCCAACCGCAATTCGTCACCGCCTTGCTGTATTCGCCATACCACTCACGACGCTGGGTTTCACGATTGAACAGTTGGTCGGCGCGAATTTCCGCATACAGTATCGTGTCATCAAATGCCTGGCGATCATCTTCCGACAGCGCTTGATCATACGCAGCGACAGTCGAACCCAAAACGGCAGCTTCAGCAACACTGGTTAAAGTTACCATTCGCTGCTTGCGCATCCGTTGTACCGGCGCCTCGGTCAATCCAAAATATTTCAACTGCGCCGCATAGTCGAAAGGTGCATCCATCGTGGTACTTGCATTCATCTTATTCACTACCTTGTTATTAAATAAGCCTGCCTCATGCAGACCACTAAAACCTAACAACCAAACCCTCCACAGTCAAACCTGTAAAACATCAATGTTATTTAAAGTATTTCGGAACACACAAAGTTCGCAACTAATAAGCCGAAACTAAAGTACTTGTAAGAATGTCGTGGAGTTGGCCGGCATTGCGCCGACCACTCATTGGTTTATGGCTTGCTGCCATACCACCGCGGTGTGTACACCCACTCCCCACCGTCTGCACGGGGGAACACACACGTGGTCGAGGACCCGATAAGGACCATGGTGCGCATGTCCACCTGATCGGGGGTTAATTGCCCCAGGGTGGTGACCCGCAAGGTCTGCCCTGGACGACCGATATCGCGGCCCAGTACAACGGGCGTCTGCGGAAGGCGATGCTGCGCGACGATCTCCAGCGCGCGACCCAATTGCCAGGGGCGTGAGCGGGAAATCGGGTTGTAGAAAGCCAGTGCCAGATCAGCTTCGGCAGCCAGGTCCAGACGCTTCTCAATTATCGACCAAGGCTTGAGGTTGTCCGACAGCGACATCACGCAGAAGTCATGTCCCAACGGCGCGCCAGCCTGGGCAGCCGTCGCCAATGACGCAGAGACGCCCGGCAAAATCTCCAGGTCGACGTTGTGCCAATGGGCATCGGTGGACTCGTGCAACGCTTCCAACACCGCAGCGGCCATGGCAAAAACACCCGGATCGCCAGACGACACCACGACGACTGACCGCCCTTGGGCCGCCAGTTCAAAGGCATGACGCGCGCGCTGCATTTCTTCGCGATTGTCGGTGCAGTGCATCACCTGATCGGCGCGAAATGGCCCGGCCATGCGCACATAGGTTTCGTAGCCCAGCACATCATTGGCCCGGGCCAGCTCAGCCTTCACCGCCGGCACCATCAGCTCGGCAGCACCCGGCCCCAAACCAATCACCGCCAGACGCCCGCGTGGGCGACCGATCAGCAACGGGTCCAACGGTTGCTCGGCCACCGCGATGGCCATCGCGTCATCGCCGTAGAGCGCAGCAGGTTGCCCGATAGCGTTTTGGGCCAGTTCTCGAACACTCTCGGCACCCGCAGCAAAGCGCAACGGCACACCCAGCTCCAGCGCGGCTTCACGTAACGCCGGGCTGGCTATTTCAGTGTCGGCGGCCAACAGGCAGGCCAACGATTGCACGGCAATTTTTGCTTGATGCAACGCCGCGCGAATCGCAGCCGATTCAACGCCGCCACTCACCGCGACCAGCACGTTGCGCGGGTAGATCATCAATTCGTTGGCCGCAGGCTCACGTTCGGCATGGCCGACATGAACCGCCAGCCGTGCCTGTGGATCCTCAGGCAATTGCGCTTGCGCCAACCACGGCGCCGCACCTTCGATGCGCACCGTTTCACCGGCCAGCAGATCAGACACGAAACGCTTGCCCAGCTCCAGATCCCCCAAGGCATAACCGCTGGGTGGATTGAGCAGGCAGGTACCGAAACGCAATTCGCCGCTGGTGGTGATGGCGGCAGCCACGTCGAGATGGGCGGCAATCTCCCGCGCCATCACGTTCACACCACCCAGGCCGCCGAGCAGCGGCACCACCGCGCTGCCGTCTTCGGCCACCGCCAGCACGGGCGGCTCGGCGCCTTTCTCCAGCAGCAACGGCGCCAGCGTGCGAATCACGATTCCGGCCGCGCACAGGGCGATGATCGGCGTGTCCTGCTGATAGAGCTCACGCAGGGTCGCGCCGAATTCGCGATAGACACGATCCGCGCCATCGACCCGTTCAGCAAGACCGTGAATCAGTGCACCGGGGTACAACTGTTGAATGTTGCGCGCAGTGGCGAGGCTGCCATTACCAAGAATGACAATCGCCGGAGCAGAAAGGGCCATCAGCCTTGCCACCTTTCACCCGGAACGATGATCAACGAGAAGTACGGCGAGGACATCGGCTCGACCTGATCCAGCGGCACGATCTTCTGATTGGCCATGGTCGCGCGTTCGACGTACAGCGCCCGCTCGGCCAGGCCGAGTTCTTCGAGCACCTGGCGAACCTTGGGAAAATTGCGCCCCAGCTTCATGATTACCGCAGCATCGGCATCGGCCAAACGGCGCTTGAGGTCGTCGTGCGGCAACACACCGGATAACACCGACAGGCTCTGATTGCGATACACCAGCGGCGCACCCAATACCGAAGCACCGCCGAGCATCGAGCAAACGCCCGGCACGACTTGCGCTTCATAGCGCTCGGCCAGGCGGTCGTGCAGGTACATGTAGGAACCGTAAAAAAACGGATCACCTTCGCAGATCACTGCCACGTCACGGCCGGCATCGAGATGCGCGGCGAGTTCTTCGCCGGCCGCATCGTAGAAATCGCTGATCACTTGCTCGTAGGACAGCGGAGCCGGCAATGCCTCGGTGGTCACCGGGTAAACCAGCGGCAGCAAGGTTTGCGCGTCCTGCAAATGCGCTTCGATGATGCCGAAGGCATTGCCCTTTTTGCCCTTGGCCACGAAGTACGCCACCACCGGCGATTCGCGCAGCAGGCGCAGGGCCTTGACCGTAATCAGTTCCGGATCACCCGGGCCCACGCCGAGGCCGATCAAACGTCCAGGTTGCTGCATTATTCGATCTCCGTGGCGAGGGCATTGACGGCTGCGGCGGCCATGGCGCTACCGCCCAACCGGCCTTGCATGATGACGAAGGGCACGCCGCGACTGTCTGCCGCCAGCATCGCCTTGGATTCGGCGGCGCCGACAAAGCCCACCGGGAAACCGAGGATCAACGCCGGTTTCGGTGCGCCGGCGTCGAGCATTTCCAGCAGATAAAACAACGCGGTTGGCGCGTTGCCGATCACCACCACGCTGCCTTCCAGATGCGGGTGCCACAGCTCCAGCGCCGCGGCGGAACGGGTGTTGCCCAGCTCACGAGCGAGGTCCGGAACGCTTTCATCACGCAGGGTGCAGATGACCTGATTGTTCGCCGGCAAACGCGTGCGGGTCACGCCTTCGGACACCATCCGTGCATCACACAGAATCGCTGCCCCGGCGGCCAGCGCCTCGCGCCCGGCCTTGCCCGCGCCTTCGGAGAATTGCAGGCCGTCAATCGCATCGACCATGCCGCAGGCGTGGATCACGCGCACAGCGAGTTTTTCCAGATCGGCCGGGATGCGCTCGAGGTTGGCCTCGGCGCGAATGATCGCGAAGGAGTTGCGATAGATCTCCTGACCGTCGCGGATGTAATCAAGCATCAAAAAGGGCTCCGTGAGCGGGCGTCGAGCAAGGCGCCGACCGCTTCAATAGTAAGGTTGCGTGCGTGCAGGGCGCCGAAACCCGGCTGCCCCGCTTCGCGAAAATAGAGGTCGTAGTGACCGGGACTCACGGCCAGCAGCGTGACGGGCGCGATGTGCGCGGCGGCGCAGGAACGCGGGCAGCCGGACAGGTGCACGCTCAGCTCAGTGTCTTGTTGCTGGAGCAATGCAGCCAGTTGCAGCCCATCGTGTTTGGTGTCGGCCCGCGACTTTTCACAGCCAGCCGAACCGGTGCAGGCGATCACTCGCGCCAGCGCCTGTGTGGGAGAACAGAGCCAGCCGAGTTGCTGCAAGCGCTCGATGACGTGCGGCGCATCACGCTCGCGCAGGTTGGGCAGCAGCAACCCTTGCCATGGCGTGAACCGCAACGTGCCGTCGCCGTACTCATCGGCCAGGCTGGCGGCACCGCTGAGCATCAGCGGATCGAGCCGTCCAAGGGGAGCGACGGTGCCGACATAGACCCGGCCACGAGTACATTGCGGATGGACGCCAAGGTGCAGCGGCTGCGTGTCGACACGACGACACCAATCGCTCACAGGCACCGGCGCAACACTCAGGCGCTGCGTCAATTGCGCTAGAAAATCAGCCGCCGGGTACTCGGCCAGCAGGTGGCGCATGCGTGCCTGGTCGTTGCGGGCCAGGTCGAGGAACAACTCCAGAATCTTGAATACCAGCTCATGCCCAACGGCCAGGGGCACGGCGGCCAAGGGCGGGTCGACCGGGCTTCCGGCCAGACCAAACGCCAGCATCATCCGGCCTTCCACCTCGGTCGCGGACAGCCACACGTCATGGTGATGTTCGAGCATCGCCAACGCCTCACCGGCGTCGAGTTGCACGGCAAACTTGGCGGACAATTGATGAAAGCGTTGGTGACTTTGCAGGCTGGCGAGGATGTCTTCGGCCAGCGGACGAATGTCGACCAGCCTGTGCCGATCAAGCCCGGCGCAAGGGCTCAACATCAGGTTGCGCACATCATCGCCGCTGACGGTCGACGATCCCAGGCCGGCGCCCACCAGCCGCTCGACCAGCGCGGCATGCGCCTCACCGATACCGCGAATCTGCAGGTTGGCGCGATTGGTCGCTTCGATCACACCGCCGGCGAACTGCTGCGCAGCCTCGGCGACTGCCCTGGCCTGGGCACTGCTGATCGAACCGCCGGGCAACTTGATGCGACAGATGCCGCCGTCCAACGCCTGGACGACACGAAACAACCCCGGGCAAGCCGAGGGGCGCGCAGTCTCTACGAGCGGCGGTACAGAGGGTGATGTGTTCAAGGTGAACCCGTGCAAAGCACTTCCTGGGCGGAGGCCGCGTATTATGCCTGCTTTGCAACGGGGTATGAAAAGCTTGTCGGACGACCAGAGCATTCACGCCCCCGGCGCCAGACCCTGCCGAATGAATGCCGACCCCTTCCTCACATCCGCATGAGATAGCCGCGGCTGCGCTCGGTAATCTTGACCCGCATCGCGGCGGCCACCTGGTTGAAGCGCTTCTTGTCCAAGGTAAACGCCCCATAGTGCTGAACCAGCGTGACCTCGTGCTCCAGCCACTTGATGAATAGAAACTGCTCCGGACTCACTTCCGCCTCATACCAGGCGTGCAGCAGCATCAGGGTCAGTTGGCCATTGGCATCATAGGCACAGGGCATCGTTTGGAAATGCCGACCGTGCTCCCGACCGCTTTTTTGCGAGAACAGGATGGATGCCTGCAGATTGCCTTTCAACGACTTGAACGCCTCCATCGCAGCGTCGTACACAGGCACGCTTACGTTCGGTTTCAATGTGTCGAGAATGGCACTGGTGATCGGCTCATACAGTACGGTCAACTGACTTTCGAGCATCACGGGACGCTGATGTATCCAGCCGAGATGCCATAGGCCCAGCGTGTAATGTTGCAACCACTCATACCATTGGGTTTCGCGGTTATAGCGCGTGTCCGTGTATTGCTCGAGGTAAAGCGCACAGTCCAGCACGGCCTGCTCATCGTCTCCGGACACAGCCCCGCCGACAGCAACAATTGAGCTACCCGCAACGGATGCACGAACGTTGGCGGAGGTGTTGGCGGCCAATAAGCGTGACGTGGCGTGCGGGCCTCGCGCGTCAGGTGCAGGGAGCAGTCCAAGAAAGGCCAGGCGCTGTTCCAGCGTCGGATACTCCATAGAGGTGTCAAACATAAAATTCCTTTTTATATAATTAAACTCAGTATTGATGACTGCATCTTCAAACTAACCAAACACGGCGCCCTACAACAACTTCGATATGGCACAAGATATTTAACGGCGCATCACTTAGTTCATCCTTTACTCGCCATAACTCTTCCCGACCCGGCTTCCCGCCAGTACGCGGCATGCGTGAAAAACAGCACAGGCGCGGTATCATCCCGCGCAGGCCCGAACCCGGTGAAAACCCCTGCGGTGGGCGTTTTTTTGAGGAGCACGCAGTGACACCCTGGCTGACGGTAGTAGGCATCGGTGAAGACGGTTTCAAGGGTCTGGGCAAGAACGCCCGGCACGCGCTGCTGCGTGCCTCACGGATCTTCGGTGGCCAACGGCATCTGGATTTGCTGCCGCCGTGCATTCGTGGCGAACGCCAATGCTGGCCAAGCCCGTTTTCCCTTGAGCCGGTCCTGGCCTTGCGCGGCGAACCCGTCTGCGTACTCGCCAGCGGCGACCCGATGTTTTTCGGTGTGGGCGCCAGCCTTGCGCGGCAGTTGTCCGGCGATGAAATGCTGATCTTGCCGGCCCCCTCCTCTTGCTCTCTGGCCGCCGCGCGACTGGGCTGGCCGTTGCAGGAGGTGGTGACGCTGTCGGTGGTCGCCCGTCCCGTCGCCGCACTCAACGCGCAATTGTTCAGCGGTGTGCGCTTGCTGGTGCTCTGCAACGACGGCCAAAGCCCGGCCGCGATCGCTGCGCTTTTACGTGAACGCGGATTCGGCCCCAGTCGCCTCACGGTGCTGGAGCACTTGGGCGGCGCAGCCGAACGACGCATCGACGGCATCGCCAACGACTGGAGTGATCCGGTCATCGCGGACTTGAACCTGATCGCCATCGAGTGCATCGCCGAACCGAATACACAGCGCCTGTCACGACTGGCCGGCCTGCCGGACGTTGCGTTCAAGCACGATGGCCAACTGACCAAACGCGACGTGCGCGCCATCACCCTCGCCCGCCTCGCCCCGATACCCGGCGAACTGCTGTGGGACGTCGGCGCTGGCAGTGGTTCGATCGGCATCGAATGGATGCGCGCCCATCCGAGCTGCCGGGCGCTGGCCATCGAGGCGGACGAAGGGCGGCAGCAATTAATCGAGCACAACCGCGACGCCCTCGGCGTGCCCGGTCTGCACCTGATTCGCGGCAGTGCGCCACAAGCCCTCGCTGGGCTGGAACACCCGGACGCGATTTTCATCGGTGGCGGCGTCACCCGCGACGGCGTGCTGGACGCGTGCTGGGCTGCACTCAAACCGGGTGGCCGGCTGATCGCCAACGCGGTCACGCTGCAAAGTGAAATGACCCTGATGGCCTGGCGCGAGCAGCACGGCGGCGAGCTGACGCGTGTGCACATTGCTCAAGCGCAACCGTTGGGCGACTTCGATACCTGGCGTCAGGCGTTGCCGATTACTCTGCTGGACGTGGTCAAACCCTTCGATGCGTGATGAAACCGCCGAACAACCCGCACCGCTGCGTAGCGGCCTGACCACCGGCAGCTGCGCCACCGCCACCAGCCTCGCGGCGGCCCGACTGTTGCTGGGCGGAACCCACTCGGACGCCGTGGAAATCGTCCTGCCCAAAGGCAAGCAGGTGCAGATGCGCCTGGAGTTCTGCCGCTTGATCGATGACGGCGCTGAGGCCGGGACAATCAAGGATGCCGGGGACGATCCGGACGTGACCCACGGCGCCCTGCTCTATTCCCGGGTGCGACTGAGCGACGAGCCGGGCATTCGATTCAACGCGGGTCGAGGTGTCGGCACGGTGACTCGGCCGGGGCTGGTGCTGGGCGTCGGCGAACCGGCAATCAATCCGGTGCCGCGCAAGATGATGACTGATCACCTAATGCTGCTGGCCGAAGAACTCGATTATCGCGGCGGTTTCGAGGTGACGGTGAACGTCGAAGGCGGCGAGGCGCTGGCGTTGAAAACCATGAATCCGCGGCTGGGGATTCTCGGCGGGCTGTCGATTCTCGGCACCAGCGGCATCGTCCGGCCATTCTCCTGCGCGGCCTACATTGCCTCGATCCATCAGGGCATCGATGTGGCCAAAACCAATGGTTACCTGCACATCGCCGCGTGCACCGGCAACGCCAGCGAAGACACCATGCGCCAGGTCTACAATCTGCCGGAAATCGCCCTGATCGAAATGGGCGACTTCGTCGGGGCGGTGCTCAAACACCTGCGCAAGGTGCCGGTGGATAAACTCAGTATTTGTGGTGGCTTCGGCAAGATCAGCAAACTGGCGGCCGGTCATATGGACTTGCACAGCCGGCATTCGAGCATCGACCTGCCGCAACTGGCCAAGTGGGCCGCTGCGGTCGGCGCTGATGAGGCGTTGCAGCAAAACATCCGCGAAGCCAACACCAGTCAGCAGGCGTTGGCCATGGCCAGTGCCGTCGGGATTGCCCTCGGTGATGCGGTGTGTCAGCACGCCCTCGACTTCGCCCGCAGCGTGGTGCCGGCGCAGGTGCAAGTCGAGGTGTTTGCGATTGATCGCCAGGGCGGGATTGTCGGCCACGCAGGCGTTTTTCAATGAAGCGCATCTTGTTGCTGGGCGGCGTGACGGAAGCCCTGGCCATTGCCAGAACCCTTGGGCCACACCACATCTATAGCCTGGCCGGCGTCGGTCGCGTGCCGACGGACCTGACCTGCGAAGTTCGCGTCGGTGGCTACGGCGGCGCCGAAGGGCTGGCACAGTTCATTCGCGATCAAGGCATCGATCTGCTGCTGGACGCGACTCACCCGTACGCCGCACAAATCAGTCAGAACGCCGCGACAGCCGCGCAGTTGACCGGCATTCCTTGCTGGGCACTCCGGCGCCCGGCCTGGCAACCCCAGGCTGGGGATGACTGGCGAGAAGTCAGCGACTGGGCCGAATTGATCGACGCCTTGAAACCCTTCCGCCGACCGCTGTTCACCCTCGGCCGCGAACCGTTGCAGCACCTGGATGAAATCCCGCCGGAGCAATTCTGGACCTTGCGCGCACTGGAGGTGTATCCGGGCAACCAGCGTTGTGAAGTGATTGGCGCACGTGGGCCGTTTTTGATTGAGGATGAGCGCGAGCTGTTCGAACGTCGGCAGATTGATGTGCTGATCAGCAAAAACAGCGGGAGTACCGCGACCGAGCCGAAGCTGGAAGTGGCGCGGGAGCGTGGGGTGCCGGTGTTGGTATTGAAGCGGCCAGGGTTGCCGGGGGTTGATCGGGAGTTTGGCTCGGTGGCAGAAGTGTTGGCAGCCCTGACAGCAGAATCAACACAAAACCTGTAGCAGCTGGCGAAGCCTGCGTTCGGCTCGGGCCGCGATCGGACGCAGCAGTCGTCAATCCGGCTTGCACGGTATGTCTGATGTACCGCGTGCTCTGATTTTACGACTGCTGCGCAGCCGAACGCAGGCTTCGCCAGCTGCTACAAAAATGTGTGGGGCCTGGGCTGGACGGTACTGGCAATCTGGAATTCGCGACTATCATGAAGGCTATGAAAGCCTCGCGCTGCGACACCACACCGCACGCGGTCTTTTTACTTATCGGCACTGATCAGGCTAAATAGCCGCGCCTGATCGCCCACCCACCGGATTTGTCCCATGTCCCGACAACGGCTCGCAATTGCCTGGATCGCCTGCTTCGCAGTGCTGTTCAACCTGCTCGCCATGCCGATGTCCGGAGCGATGGCGCAGACGGCGAAATCGCCTGCCGAACAATTGTTGTGGGGCAGTTTCTGTTCGTCCAGCGGGACGAAGATGGTGGCGATTTCCCTGGGTGATATTGAGCAAAAAGCACCGCAGAGCGATGACCATTCCACCATGCAGCATTGCTGGTGCTGCTCCGGTTCCGCGCCGTTGGTAGCGTTGCCGAACTCTGTTCCGCAGCTGTATTTCGCACGTTTCGAATCCAATCGAAGCCTGCCGCCCGCCGCTCTCGATACGCCGACACCGCGCCAGCAATGGCCGAGCCTCAACCCCCGCGCGTCCCCTCTGGTGTGATTTCTTCTCGCAATTGACCTGCGTCTTGAATCGTTCTGGAGAACTGCCATGTTGAACAAATTTATCGTTCTGGCCGCACTGCTGCTGCCTGCGTGCTTTGCCAATGCCCACGAATACAAGGCCGGTGAACTGCAAATCGCTCATCCCTGGTCGCAAGAGTTGCCGCCCAATGCGCCAACTGTTGCAGCGTACTTCGTGATTCACAACGAAGGCAAAACCGCCGACCGACTGCTCAGCGTCGACTCGCCGATCTCAGGCACGGCCGAGCTGCACCAGCATGTGATGCAAAACGATCTGATGAAAATGCAGCAGGTGCCCAGCGTGGAAATCCCCGCCGGTGGCGAAGTCACGTTTGCGCCGATGGCCTACCACGTGATGCTGCTAAACCTGAAGGACCGCAGCCTGCTGAGCGACGGCAAGCGCTTCCCGCTGACGATGCATTTCGAGAAGGCCGGTGACGTGACGGTCGAAGTGTCGGTGCAGAAGCAGGCGCCGGACGCCATGCAAGCGCACGTGCACACTCAGTAATCAGCAGAGCTGAATACGCCCATGCGCCCGCTTAGCGCCAGGTCATCCACACACCGTCGTCAGCCATCAAGCCTGACGCGCGGCAGCTGGATCAGCCTGTTTGCCATGTTGATGATCTTTATCGGCCCGCTGATTTCCCAGTCGATGCCGATGGATCAACGCGCCTTGGCGTTGATGCAAGTCTCCATGAGCGTGTCGATGGAGCACGCCGAGCATGGCGCGCAACCCGACGCCGAGCATTGCCCGCCAACAACTTCGCATCATGCGCTCTGGGAAAAATGCGGCTATTGCAGCCTGCTGTTCAACTGCCCGGCGCTGACCGGTGGTGTCACGTTCGCGGCCTTCGACGCTCTGCCTACCAACACGTTCACCGTCCCGTCCCCTCGCCTGGGTCATGCCCGGCAAACCTTCTTCCCCGGTGCCCGCACCCGCGCCCCGCCCATCGCTGCGTAGTGGATAGAAGTTTCTAACAAGAAAAATCAAGAGATCGCAGCCCTCGTCAGCCCTGTAGGAGCTGTCGAGTGCAACGAGGCTGCGATCTTTTAAAAATTGGCTGAATCGCCAAGCGGAGCACAACCGATGAAACAGCCCAAAGTGAATTTCTACAACCTGGCGTGGCGCTGGCATTTCTATGCCGGTCTGTTCGTCGCGCCGTTCATGGTGATGCTGGCCCTGACCGGCACTATTTACCTGTTCAAACCGCAACTCGATCCGTTGATGTACGGCAGCCTGCTGAACGTCCCGGCCGGGCATCACAGCCTGCCGGCCGACGACCTGCTCAAACGGGTCAAAACGGCTTATCCGCAAGCAACCATCAAGCAGTACCTGCCGCCGGTCAACGCCGAACGCAGCGCTCAATTTGTGGTGCTCAACGGTGGTAATGAACTGAACGTGTTCATCGATCCGTACCAAGGCGACATCCTCGGTGAGCAAGACGCGAAGAAAAATCTGCAAGCGGTTGCACGGGCGATTCACGGCGAATTGATGATCGGCACGGTCGGTGATCGACTGATAGAACTGGCCGCTGGCTGGGGCGTTGTGCTGGTGGTCTCCGGGGTGTTTTTGTGGTGGCCGCGCGGTCAGGCGGCCGGCATCTTGTGGCCACGGTTGAACAGTCGCGGCCGAGTACTCTGGCGCGACCTGCACGCGGTGACTGGCTTCTGGGGCGCGTCGTTGCTGTTGGTGATGTTGCTCAGCGGCATGACCTGGACCGGTTTCTGGGGCAAGCAATACGCGGGTGTCTGGAACGTGTTCCCGGATGCGATGTGGAATGACATGCCCAAGTCCGACGTCGAGGCGCGCAGCCTCAACAGCGCCACTCGCCAGACCGTGCCCTGGGCCATGGAAAACACCCCGATGCCGATGTCCGGCGATCACGCTGAACACATGAACCACGGCAACGCGCCAGCCGGCCCTGCGGCACCGACCATCAGCCTGCAAGACGTGAAAAACATCGCCGAGCAACGCAGGGTCGAACCGGGCTACAGCATCACCTTCCCGACCACCGCCACCGGCGTGTTCACCATCGCGGTGTTCGCCGATGACCCGCGCAACGATGCCACCCTGCATGTCGATCAATACACCGGCGACGTCCTCGCCGACGTGCGCTACGAGCATTACGGCCCTGTCGCCCGTGCCACGGAAATCGGCGTGATGCTGCACGAGGGCAAGATGTTCGGGTTGTTCAATCAGCTCATGGTGTTGCTGATCTGCCTGATGATTTTGCTCAGCGCCGTCAGCGGTGTGGTGATCTGGTGGAAGCGTCGTCCACAAGGAAAACTCGGTGTGCCTCCGCTGCGCCATGACCTGCCGAAATGGAAAACGGCGATGGTGATCATGTTTGGTTTGGCCGTGGCGTTTCCGCTGGTGGGCGCTTCGCTGGTGGTGGTGTGGTTGCTGGATCGGGTGCTGCTGTCGCGCTTCAACCGACAAACTGAATCTGCCTCAACTTCATCATGAAACAGGCGAGATGCGCGGGGGTAAAGGCACTGTAAACTGCCCGCGCGTCACCCTGGCGACTCAGGGTTTTCTCTGTGCTCGGCCCCTACAGCGTTTGTGTCGATCACACATGTGTGAACGACCCAGCCCTGTAGGAGCAGAGCTTGCTCGCGAAGGCGTCATCAGCCGCACCAAAAATCCCAGAGCACATGCATGACCTCGCTGAACCTCACACACCTCACTTGGTCCCCACTTGGCCACGGCCATTGTCATCACCAGTTCCAGCTGCGTGACGCCTCGCTGCAGGTGGCCGCCGGTGAATTCGTCGGGCTGATCGGGCCCAACGGCAGTGGCAAGACCAGCCTGCTGCGTTGCGCCTACCGCTTCAGCAAACCGCACAGCGGTGAGGTAAAACTCGACCACCACAACGTCTGGAAGCAGTCCTCACGCTGGTGCGCGCAACGCATCGCAGTGGTACTGCAGGAATTCCCAGACGCCTTCGGCCTGACCGTCGACGAGGTGGTCGCCATGGGCCGTACGCCGCACAAAGGCCTGTTCGACGGCGACACGATCGAGGACCGAAACCTCGCGACCCAGGCCCTGCAATCGGTAGGCCTCAACGGCTTTGAAGACCATGCGTTCGCCACGCTCTCCGGTGGTGAAAAACAGCGCGTGATTCTCGCTCGCGCCCTGGCCCAGCAACCGCAATTGCTGATCCTCGACGAGCCGACCAACCACCTCGACCCACGCTATCAGCTGGAGCTGTTGCAATTGGTCAAACGCCTGAAGATCGGCACCCTCGCGAGCATCCACGACCTCAATCTCGCCGCGGCCTTTTGCGATCGGCTGTACGTGATCAATCACGGTCGCATCGTCGCCAGCGGCACACCCAAAGACGTCCTCACTGGGGCAATGCTGCGCAACGTATTCGGCGTCGACGCGCTGATCGATGAACACCCCTTGCACGGCTACCCACGAATCACCTGGATAACCCAACCATGACTTTGCGTTCCCTGCTGCGTTCCAGTTTTTGCATCGCCGCGTTACTGGGCAGCACCCAGGCGTTTGCCGAGGCCACGCATTACCCGCTGACGATTCAAAGTTGCAACCGCGACGTGACCTTCAAGCAAGCGCCGAAACACGCGGTCAGCCACGACATCAACATGACCCAGATGATGCTCGCCCTCGGTTTGAAATCGCGGATGGCCGGCTACAGCGGCGTGACCGGCTGGAAGTCCGTGACGCCTCAGATGCAGACCATCCTCGACGGTCTGCCGGAACTGGCGGCGAAGTACCCGTCGGTGGAAACCCTGCTCAACGCCAACGTCGATTTCTTCTTCGCCGGTTGGGATTACGGCATGCGCGTCGGTGGTGATCTCACGCCGCACACCCTCCAGCCGTTGGGCATCAATGTCTATGAGCTGACCGAGTCCTGCGCGTTCGTGATGAAGCGTCCACCGGCCACGCTGGACGATACGTACAACGACCTGCGCAACCTCGGCAAAATCTTCGACGTGCAGGATCGCGCCAACGCCTTGATCGCCGGGATGCAGGCGCAGGTCGCCGAGGTCCGCAAGGCTCTGCCCGCCGACAAACCCCGCGTGTTTCTCTATGACAGCGGTGAAGACCGGGCCATGACGTCTGGCCGGCTCGGCATGCCGCAAGCGCTGATCGACGCCGCCGGCGGGCACAACATTCTCGACGACGTCGACGCCAGCTGGACTCGGGTCAACTGGGAAAACGTGGTCGAACGCAATCCGCAGGTGATCGTGATCGTCGACTACGGCGAAGTCAGCGCCGAACAGAAAGAGCACTTCCTGCTGAACAACAAAGCCCTACAATCGGTGGACGCGATCAAGCACCAGCGCTTCATCGTCATCCCTTATGTGCAGGCCACGCCGGGGATCGATAACGTACTGGCGGTCGAAACCCTGGCCAAGGGTTTCCACGGCGAATGATCAATCGTCGCTACGCTTTGCTTCTTTTGGCCCTCGGCGCGCTGTTGCTGGTGTCGTGCGTGGTGTCGCTGGGCTTCGGCCCGGCGCGGGTGCAGGTGGACGTGGTGGGGCGGATTCTGCTGCACAAGGTGTTCGGGCTCGGTGAGATCACCTGGAGCGCCGGGCAGGAACACATCGTCTGGCTGATCCGCGTGCCGCGCATGCTGCTTGGCGCATTGGTCGGCGCCGGGCTGGCGTTGATCGGCGCGGTGCTGCAAGCGGTGACGCGCAATCCATTGGCCGATCCGCACCTGCTCGGGGTCACCTCTGGCGCGACCCTCGGCGCGGTGATCGTGGTGTTGCATGTGGGCGAAATCGTCGGCCTGCTGACCTTGCCCATCGCTGCATTCATCGGGGCATTGTTGAGCATGCTGATCGTGTTGATGATCGCCAATCGCAATGGTCGACTCGACAGTGATCGGCTGCTGCTGTGTGGCGTGGCCGTGTCGTTCGTGATGATGGCGATTGCAAATTTGCTGCTGTTTCTCGGCGATCACCGCGCCAGTTCGGCGGTGATGTTCTGGATGCTTGGCGGGCTCGGACTGGCGCGTTGGGAGTTGCTGGCGGTACCCGCCGCCAGCGTGTTGCTGGGGCTGGTTTTGCTGCTGGGCATGGCCCGACCGTTGAACGCGTTGATGGCCGGTGAACAGACGGCGGTGACCCTCGGCCTCAATGCGCGCACGGTGCGGTTGCGGGTGTTTTTGATTGCGTCGCTGATGACCGGGGTGTTGGTGTCGATCAGCGGCTCGATTGGGTTTGTCGGCTTGATGGTGCCGCACATAGCGCGTCGATTGGTCGGGGCTGAGCATCGGCGGTTGTTGCCGGTGTGCGTGTTGCTCGGCAGCCTTTTCCTGGTCTGGGTCGACGTCGCTGCGCGGACGATGATTGCCCCGGAAGACTTGCCCATCGGCGTCGCCACCGCCGCCATCGGCGGCCTGTTCTTCATCGGCCTCATGCGCCGCCGTTGATTCCCACAAGAACACCACTGAACCTGTGGGAGCTGGCTTGCCTGCGATGACGGCGGCACATTAACCTTTCTGTGACTGAACCACCGCTTTCGCGGGCAAGCCCACTCCCACAGGGTTAAGCGTCGCTCACAGATTCTGCGCCCCAATGTGGCGCACCTCGGCGCACCAATGCCTTGTGCGCGTCCCTTCATGGTGCGCCCTCTAAACCGCGCAACCGCTCTAATACGACATTTCCCTGCCTTTTGCCGACCAGGCACAGCCCTTGCTAAAGAGCCTTCAGTAGTCCGCATCTGCCCACCAAGAAAATTCATAAGTTCATGGAGATCGCACAATGAAGCGTCGCAGCTTGATCAAGGCTTTCACACTCACGGCAAGCATTGCCGCGATGGGCATGACCTGGACTGTCCAGGCCGCCGAGACCATCAAGGTCGGTATTCTGCATTCGTTGTCCGGCACCATGGCGATCTCCGAAACGTCACTCAAAGACATGGCGTTGATGACCATCGACGAGATCAACGCCAAGGGCGGCGTGAACGGCAAGATGCTGGAACCGGTGGTGGTCGACCCGGCATCGAACTGGCCGCTGTTCGCCGAAAAAGGCCGTCAGCTGCTGACCCAGGACAAGGTCGCGGTGGTGTTTGGTTGCTGGACGTCGGTGTCGCGCAAATCGGTATTGCCGGTGTTCGAAGAGCTCAACGGCTTGCTGTTCTACCCGGTGCAATACGAAGGCGAAGAGATGTCGCCGAACGTGTTCTACACCGGCGCCGCCCCGAACCAGCAGGCGATCCCGGCGGTGGAATACCTGATGAGCGAAGAAGGCGGCAGCGCCAAGCGTTACTTCCTGCTCGGCACCGACTACGTCTACCCGCGCACCACCAACAAAATCCTGCGCTCGTTCCTGCATTCCAAAGGTGTGGCGGACAAGGACATCGAAGAGGTCTACACCCCGTTCGGCCACAGCGACTATCAAACCATCGTCGCCAACATCAAGAAATTCTCGGCGGGTGGCAAGACGGCGGTCATCTCCACCGTCAATGGCGATTCCAACGTGCCGTTCTATAAAGAGCTGGCCAACCAGGGCTTGAAAGCCACCGACGTGCCGGTCGTGGCGTTCTCGGTGGGCGAAGAAGAACTGCGCGGCATCGATACCAAACCGTTGGTGGGCAACCTGGCGGCGTGGAACTACTTCGAATCGGTCGAGAACCCGGCGAACAAGAAATTCGTCGCCGACTGGAAAGCCTACGCCAAGAAACACAACCTGCCGGGCGCCGACAAAGCAGTGACCAACGACCCGATGGAAGCCACCTACGTCGGCATCCACATGTGGGCGCAAGCGGCAGAAAAAGCCAAGTCCACCGACGTCGACAAAGTCCGCGAAGCCCTCGCCGGCCAGACCTTCGCCGCGCCGTCGGGTTATACGCTGACCATGGACAAGACCAACCATCATTTGCACAAGCCCGTGATGATCGGCGAGATCCAGGCTGACGGTCAGTTCAACGTGGTGTGGCAGACCGAAGGACCGATCCGCGCCCAACCATGGAGCCCGTTCATTCAGGGCAACGACAAGAAGCCGGAGTATGCGGTGAAGAGCAACTGAGGTACCTGACTGCATTCACACGAAACCTGTAGGAGCGAGGCTTGCCCGCGAAGCTTTTAGCGGCCTCGAGGTCCCCTTCGCGGGCAAGCCTCGCTCCTACAAGGTTCCTCATCGCCTTTCAGGACGTTGCCATGTCCCTTTATCGTCTATTTCTCGCCATCGCACTCTTGCTGCCGATGGCCACCCACGCCGGCGACGCCGAAGACTTCGTCGCGGCCAATCCCGTGCAGCAAGCCAAACTGCTGGAAGCCTGGGCCGCGCAGCCTGACCCAGCTCGAATCGAACTGATCAACGCCCTGCAACAAGGCGAGTTGACCGTCGACGGCCAGCCGAAAAACCTGCGCCTGAATAACCGCCTGCGCGGTCTGATCGACACCGCGCTGGCCAGCCACCAATTGCTCGCCGCCGACGCCAAAATGCGTCTGGCCGCTGCGCAGCAATTACAGAAAAGCGCCAAACCGGCGCAGTTGAAATTCATCGACCTGCAACTGGCGGCTGAAAAAGACGAAAGCGTTCATGCCGCGCTGAGCCTGGCGCTGGCCAATTTACAACTGGTGGACAGCGACCCGGCCGTGCGCCTCGCCGCTGTGCGTCTGCTCGGTGAGACCGGCGATCCACTGGCCCGCACCCGCCTCGAAAGCCTGCTGGAACCGGGTGTCGAAACCGATGCCGGTGTGCGCACTGCCGCCGAAACCAGCCTGGCGCAGGTCAAGCGCAAACTGCTGATCGGCGAGGTGCTCGGCCAGGCCTTCAGTGGCATGTCCCTCGGTTCGATTCTGCTGTTGGCAGCGTTGGGGCTGGCGATCACTTTCGGCCTGCTCGGCGTGATCAACATGGCCCACGGCGAGATGCTGATGCTCGGCGCGTACTCGACGTACGTGGTGCAGTTGATGTTCCAGCGCTTCGCTCCGCAAGCCATCGAGTTCTACCCGTTGATTGCGTTGCCGGTGGCGTTTTTTGTCACGGCCGCGATCGGCATGGCGCTGGAACGCACGGTCATTCGTCACCTCTACGGCCGCCCTTTGGAAACCCTGCTCGCCACCTGGGGCATCAGCCTGATGCTGATCCAGTTGGTGCGGCTGGTGTTCGGCGCGCAGAACGTTGAAGTGGCCAACCCGGCGTGGTTGTCGGGCGGGATTCAAGTGCTGCCCAACCTCGTGCTGCCGTACAACCGCATCGTGATCATCGCCTTCGCCCTGTTTGTGGTGGTGTTGACCTGGCTGCTGCTGAACAAGACGCGCCTGGGCTTGAACGTGCGCGCCGTCACCCAGAACCGCAACATGGCCGCCTGCTGCGGCGTGCCCACCGGACGCGTGGACATGCTCGCCTTTGGCCTCGGTTCGGGCATTGCCGGGCTCGGCGGCGTGGCGCTGAGCCAGATCGGCAACGTCGGCCCGGACCTTGGCCAAAGCTACATCATCGACTCGTTCCTGGTGGTGGTGCTCGGCGGTGTCGGGCAGTTGGCCGGCAGCGTGCTGGCGGCGTTCGGGCTCGGCATCGCCAACAAAATTCTCGAACCGCAAATCGGTGCGGTGCTCGGCAAGATCCTGATCCTCGCGCTGATCATTCTGTTCATCCAGAAACGTCCGCAAGGCCTCTTCGCACTGAAAGGACGGGTGATCGACTGATGAACCAGCCCCTGATGCTCACGGCCACGCAAAAGGCCGGCCCCAAAGTCACGATCGCCGTTGGCGCGGTGATGCTTGTTTTGCTGTTGGCGTTGCCGCTGCTGTCGTTGTTGGCACCGGACAGTGCGTTTCATGTTTCGGCGTACACACTGACGCTGGTGGGCAAGATCCTTTGCTACGCCATCGTCGCCCTGGCGCTGGACCTGGTCTGGGGTTACGCCGGCCTGCTGTCCCTCGGTCACGGCCTGTTCTTCGCCCTCGGCGGTTACGCCATGGGCATGTACCTGATGCGCCAGGCCTCGGGCGATGGCTTGCCGGCGTTCATGACGTTCCTGTCGTGGACCGAGTTGCCGTGGTACTGGACCGGCACCAGCAGCTTCCTCTGGTCGATGTGCCTGGTGGTATTGGCGCCGGGATTGCTGGCGCTGGTCTTCGGCTTCTTCGCCTTCCGCTCGCGGATCAAGGGCGTGTATTTCTCGATCATGACCCAGGCCCTGACCTTCGCCGGGATGCTGCTGTTCTTCCGCAACGAGACCGGGTTTGGCGGCAACAACGGCTTCACCAACTTCCGCACCATTCTCGGCTTTGGCATCACTGAACCGGGCACTCGCGCCGTGCTGTTTTTCGCCACGGTGCTGTTGCTGGTGGCGAGCCTGTTCATCGGTTGGCGTCTGGCGCAGAGCAAATTTGGTCGAGTACTGACGGCGCTGCGTGATGCGGAAAACCGCCTGATGTTCTGCGGCTACGACCCGCGTGGTTTCAAGCTGTTTGTCTGGGTCTTGAGCGCGGTGCTGTGCGGCTTGGCCGGTGCGCTGTACGTGCCGCAAGTCGGGATCATCAATCCGAGCGAAATGTCGCCGACCAACTCCATTGAGGCTGCGGTCTGGGTCGCACTGGGTGGTCGCGGCACGCTGATCGGCCCGTTGCTCGGCGCCGGTGTCGTGAACGGCATGAAGAGCTGGTTCACCGTGGCGTTCCCGGAATACTGGCTGTTCTTCCTCGGCGCGCTGTTCATCGTCGTGACCCTGTACCTGCCCAAAGGCGTGATCGGTCTGCTGAAGAAAAGGGGCGAACAATGAGAATCACACCCACGGCGGAATTCATGCTCGAACCAGCCTTTTTCCCAGTCGAACCCAACAAGGACGCCGGCACCAGCCGCGATACGATCGGTCTCGGCCAACGCGCCGGCCCCGGCCTGAACACCCGCCACGGCACCATCCTGACGCTTGAAGACATCAGCGTCAGCTTCGACGGTTTCAAGGCGCTGAACAATTTGAACCTGTACATCGGCGTCGGTGAACTGCGTTGCATCATCGGCCCTAACGGCGCGGGCAAAACCACGTTGATGGACGTGATCACCGGCAAGACTCGCCCCAGTCACGGCAAGGCCTGGTTCGGCGAAACCCTGGATTTGACGCAGATGAGCGAAGTACAAATCGCCCAGGCCGGCATCGGTCGCAAGTTCCAGAAGCCGACGGTGTTTGAAGCGTTGAGCGTGTTCGAAAACCTCGAACTGGCGCAGAAAACCGACAAGTCGGTGTGGGCCAGCCTGCGAGCTCGCCTGACGGGCGAACAACACGATCGCATCGCCGAAGTGTTGGAGACCATTCGCCTGACCACCTCGGTCAATCGTCCGGCAGGGTTGTTGTCTCACGGGCAAAAGCAGTTTCTGGAAATCGGCATGTTGCTGATGCAAGACCCGCAACTGCTGCTGCTCGACGAACCGGTGGCGGGCATGACCGACGCCGAAACCGAATTCACCGCCGAGTTGTTCAAAAGCCTGGCCGGCAAGCATTCGCTGATGGTGGTGGAACACGACATGGGCTTCGTCGGCGCCATCGCCGACCACGTCACCGTATTGCACCAGGGCAGCGTGCTGGCCGAAGGGTCGCTGGAACAGGTGCAGGACAACGAGCGCGTGATCGAGGTCTACCTCGGAAGATAATTTAGCTCCCGTAGGAGCGAGGCTTGCCCGCGAAGCTTTTAGCGGCCTTGAGGTCCCCTTCGCGGGCAAGCCTCGCTCCTACAAGGGATTGAGGAGATTTTGAAGATGCTGCACGTTCAGAAGCTGCACCAGTACTACGGCGGTAGTCACATCCTGCGTGGCCTGACGTTCGAGGTGAAGGTCGGTGAAGTCACTTGCCTGCTCGGGCGCAACGGCGTGGGCAAGACCACCCTGCTCAAATGCCTGATGGGTTTGCTGCCAGCGAAAGAAGGCGCGGTGAACTGGGAAGGCAAACCGATCACCACGTTCAAACCGCACCAACGGGTGCATGCCGGGATCGCCTACGTGCCTCAGGGGCGGGAAATCTTCGGCCGGCTGACGGTGGAAGAAAACCTGCTGATGGGTCTTTCGCGGTTTCCCGGTTCAGAAGCCAAGGAAGTCCCGGCGTTCATCTACGAGCTGTTCCCGGTGTTGCTGCAAATGAAGCAACGACGCGGCGGCGATTTGTCCGGTGGCCAGCAACAGCAACTGGCCATCGGACGAGCGCTGGCCAGTCGTCCACGCCTGCTGATTCTCGACGAGCCCACCGAAGGCATCCAGCCGTCGGTGATCAAGGAGATCGGCGCGGTGATCAAGAAGCTTGCGGCCCGTGGCGACATGGCGATTTTGCTGGTGGAGCAGTTCTACGATTTCGCCGCCGAACTGGCCGATCAGTACCTGGTGATGTCCCGCGGCGAAATCGTGCAGCAGGGTCGCGGCGAAAATATGGAAGCCGAGGGTGTACGCGGTCTGGTTACGATCTAATCTGTAGCGTCCTAACGATAATTAGAAACCATGAATCTACCCATTGCCACTGCCCTGTTTACCCCGAGCTGGCACGCCGAGCTGGAACTCGGCTACGCGCGTTTCGGCGACAGCACGCGCCCGGTCCAGCGTCGGCATAAAGGCCCGTTGCGTGTGCAAAAGCACCTGTATGCCGAAGGGCCTGAAGTCTGCCAACACATCATCGTGCACCCGCCGGGCGGGATTGCCGGCGGTGATCGGCTTGATATCTCGGCCAGCGTTGGCCGCGATGCCTGGGCGCAAATCACCAGCCCTGGCGCAGCAAAATGGTATCGCGCCGCCGGACCCGCTTATCAGCAGCTGACCTTGAACGTCGCGGCCGGTGCGACACTGGAATGGTTGCCACAAGAGACGATCATTTTCAGTGGCGCCCAAGCTGAACTCAGCACCTCGATCGACCTTGAAGGCGATGCCCGGCTGCTCTATTGGGACGTCGTGGCGCTGGGTCGCCCGGCCAGTGGCGAGCGTTTCGACCTCGGGCATTTCCAGGCGCATCTGGACATCCGCCGCGACGGCCAGTTGCTCTGGCACGAACGCCAGCGCATTGTCGGCGCTGATGGTTTGCTTGATTCGCCGATTGGCCTGGATGGGCAACCGGTGTTTGCGACGTTGCTGGTGACCGGGGAAATCGATAGCGATTTGCTTGAGCAGTGCCGCTCGCTGCCCCATGACGTGCGCGGGGATCTGACCCAGTTGCCTGGGCTTCTGGTGGCTCGATGCCTGGCCAGTGAGGCGCTTCTGGCCCGCGGCTGGCTGATCGATTTGTGGCGACTGCTCCGGCCGGCGTTGCTCGGCCGAGAAGCCATGCCCCCCAGAATATGGAGCACCTGAACACATTCCCCTGTAGGAGCGAGGCTTGCCCGCGAAGCTTTTGGCGGCCTCAAGGCCCCCTTCGCGGGCAAGCCTCGCTCCTACACAGGTTGAGTGACCCTTTTAACTGCCGATTATGGATTCCAACGATGGACCTGACCCCACGCGAAAAAGACAAGCTGCTGATCTTCACCGCCGGCCTCGTCGCCGAGCGGCGTTTGGCGCGCGGCGTGAAACTCAATTACCCGGAGGCCATGGCGTACATTTCCGCCGCGCTGCTCGAAGGCGCCCGCGACGGCCGGACTGTCGCCGAGTTGATGCACTTCGGCACCACCCTGCTTAGCCGCGAACAAGTGATGGAAGGTATCCCGGAAATGATCCCGGAGATCCAGGTCGAAGCGACGTTCCCCGACGGCACCAAACTGGTCACCGTTCACCAACCGATCGCCTGAGGCCGCGCCATGACTTACGACATTCGCGATGCGGTGCACGCCGACCTGCCGGCGATCCGCGACATCTACAACGACGCCGTGCTCAACACCACGGCGATCTGGAACGAACAGGCCGTGGACCTGGGCAATCGCCAGGCCTGGTTCAGCGCCCGGCAAGCCCAGGGTTATCCGATTCTGGTGATCGTCGACGGCGACAACACTGTGCTGGGCTACGCTTCATTTGGTGACTGGCGGCCGTTCGACGGTTTCCGTCATACCGTCGAGCACTCGGTGTACGTGCGCAGCGACCAGCGCGGCAACGGTCTCGGCCCACAGCTGATGACCGCGCTGATCGAACGCGCCAAACGCTGTGACAAGCACATCATGGTCGCCGCCATTGAAAGCGGTAATGCCGCGTCCATTCGCCTGCATGAACGGGCCGGTTTCGTCACCACCGGACAAATGCCTCAGGTGGGCACCAAGTTTGGCCGCTGGCTGGACCTGACCTTCATGCAACTGACCCTCAATCCTGGCGCGGAGCCGCCGCCCGCCCACAAGGAGTAACTCTCGATGAACGCCGCCCAACTGCGACGCGTCAATGTTGAAAGCTTTGCGCACTATCGTCAGGGTTTGATTGATCTGCTGCTCGACGCCGTCGGCTATGGCGCCAGCGTCGGGTTCATGGCCGATCTGGACGCGACCCAGGCCCGCGCCTATTTCGATGAGGTTCAGGACAACCTGAACAAAGGCAACGTGCTGCTGTGGGTGGTAGTCAAGGACGAACAGGTACAGGCCAGCGTGCAGTTGACCCTGTGCCAGAAGGCCAACGGCCTGAACCGCGCTGAAGTGCAGAAACTGCTGGTGCGTGAACACGCGCGTCGTCGTGGCCTGGGCCAACAGTTGATGAGTGCCTTGGAACAAGCCGCCCTCCAGCACAAGCGCGGCATGCTTTACCTCGACACCGAGGCCGGCTCCCCCGCCGAAGATTTCTACAAAGCCCTGGGTTACACCAAGGCCGGTGAACTCCCCGACTACGCCTGCGACCCGAGCGGCCGGTACAAACCGACCGCCCTCTACTACAAGATCCTCCAAGGAGCCCATTGATGATTCCCGGTGAATACCAGATCCAGCCCGGCGACATCGAACTCAACGTGGGCCGCCGCACAATCAGTGTGAAGGTGGCCAACAGCGGCGACCGGCCGATCCAGGTCGGCTCGCATTACCACTTTTTCGAAACCAACGACGCCCTGACCTTCGACCGCGCCGCCAGCCGCGGCATGCGCCTGAACATCCCCGCCGGCACCGCCGTGCGCTTTGAGCCGGGGCAGAGTCGCGAGGTCGAGCTGGTCGATCTGGCCGGGCATCGCCGGGTGTTCGGCTTTGCCGGGCGGATCATGGGTGACCTGTAAGTAATGCGGTGTCAGTTTCGGCCCCATCGCGAGCAGGCTCGCTCCCACATTGGAATGCGGTCAACTGTGGGAGCGAGCCTGCTCGCGATAGTGAGCGCAGCGAACGATTTCAAATTCAATTGAATCTCAAGGCGAACGAATGAAGATTTCCCGTCAAGCCTACGCCGACATGTTCGGCCCCACCGTCGGCGACAAGGTCCGCCTGGCCGACACCGAACTGTGGATCGAAGTCGAAAAGGACTTCACCACCTACGGCGAAGAAGTGAAATTCGGCGGCGGCAAAGTCATCCGCGACGGCCAGGGCCAGAGCCAACTACTGGCGGCGGAAGTGGTCGACACCCTGATCACCAACGCGCTGATCATCGACCACTGGGGCATCGTCAAGGCCGACGTCGGCCTCAAGAACGGGCGCATCGCCGCCATCGGCAAGGCCGGCAACCCGGACATCCAGCCCAACGTCACCATCGCGGTCGGCGCCAGCACCGAAGTCATCGCCGGTGAAGGCATGATCCTCACCGCGGGCGGCATCGACACCCACATCCACTTCATCTGCCCGCAGCAGATCGAAGAAGCGCTGATGAGCGGCGTCACCACCATGATCGGCGGCGGCACTGGCCCGGCCACTGGCACCAACGCCACCACCTGCACTTCCGGACCGTGGCACCTGGCGCGCATGCTCCAGGCCGCCGATGCATTCGCGATGAACATCGGTTTCACCGGCAAAGGCAACGCCAGCCTGCCGGAACCGTTGATCGAACAGGTCAAGGCCGGCGCCATCGGCCTCAAGCTGCACGAAGACTGGGGCACCACGCCGGCGAGCATCGACAACTGCCTGACCGTCGCCGACCAGTACGACGTGCAGGTGGCAATCCACACCGACACCCTCAATGAATCCGGCTTCGTCGAGACCACCCTCGCCGCCTTCAAGGGCCGCACCATCCACACCTACCACACCGAAGGCGCGGGCGGCGGGCATGCCCCGGACATCATCAAGGCCTGCGGTTTCGCCAACGTGCTGCCGAGCTCGACCAACCCGACCCGGCCATTCACCCGCAACACCATCGACGAACACCTCGACATGCTGATGGTCTGCCACCACCTGGACCCGAGCATTGCCGAGGACGTGGCCTTCGCCGAAAGCCGCATTCGCCGTGAGACGATCGCCGCCGAAGACATTCTTCACGACCTTGGTGCGTTCTCGATGATCAGCTCCGACAGCCAGGCCATGGGCCGCGTCGGCGAAGTCATCACGCGCACCTGGCAAACCGCCGACAAGATGAAAAAACAGCGCGGCCCGCTGCCTCAGGACGGCGCAGGCAACGACAACTTCCGCGCCAAACGCTACATCGCCAAATACACCATCAACCCGGCGATCACCCACGGCATCAGCCACGAAGTGGGCTCGGTCGAAGTCGGAAAATGGGCTGATCTGGTGCTGTGGCGCCCGGCGTTTTTCGGGGTCAAACCAACCTTGATCCTCAAGGGCGGCGCCATTGCCGCCAGTTTGATGGGCGACGCCAATGCCTCGATCCCGACGCCGCAACCGGTGCATTACCGCCCGATGTTCGCCAGCTACGGCGGCTCGCTGCACGCCACCAGTCTGACGTTCATCAGCCAGGCGGCGCAGGAAGCGGGTTTGCCCGAAGCTCTCGGGCTGAAGAAAAAAATCGCCGTGGTCAAAGGTTGCCGCGACGTGCAGAAAACCGACCTGATCCACAATGATTACCTGCCGAACATCGATGTTGATCCGCAGACCTATCAGGTCAAGGCCGATGGCGTGTTGCTGTGGTGCGAGCCGGCGGAGGTGTTGCCGATGGCGCAGCGGTATTTCCTGTTCTGAGTGTGAGCGGCTTGCCCAAAGAAAAACCCGATTGTTGGCGACAGCAATCGGGTTTTTCTACTTTATGAGTCAGCTCATTCGGCTTTGTTGCTTGGCGACGATAGCCGCCATTTCCGGTTCATCCAGATGATCCAGTGCCTTATCCACCAACAAATGCACCCCATCAGCCATGCGGCTCAGCGCCAAGGCCACGGAGCGGCTTGAGCCTTGCACATGGTCGGCGAGGTTGGCGGCGATGGCGCTGATGGACAGCAGGTCTTCCGAGGCGTTGGCCAGCAGTGATTCAGTGTTGACGTCCGTGCAGACGCTGAAGAGCTGGCCTTTGCGTTTCGGTGGTTTCTTTTCGCTGGGCGGGAAGTGATGGTCGAGGGCGCGCTCGGCGGCTTCGTGGAGCTTGTTGGAGTCGAGGGATTCGTAGGGCGAGGCCGGATCGGTGTCCGGTGGATTCGGTGTGTCTTTGAACATAGTGAAACTCCTAGTTGAGAAAACAGGAGCCATAACCCTCGCTACCAAACGAAGGGTGGCGGCCATACGCGGGTTGGTAGACCGGTAACTAGGACCCGGCGCCCCCGAAGGAGCCCTGCGCATGGCCACCATAAAACAAAGCCCTAAAGAGCTCTGTAATGGGTGACGCTATGCGCCTAGTTGACCTGGGCTACCAAACCCGATCGCTGTTTTTCAGCGACACGGAAACGATATGCCCAGGCACAAAGACGCACAAGCCAGCGGATTCTGGCGTAGCTGTAGGCAACGGCACAAAGTTTTGTAGCTTTCATCAAGTAACGTTGAGGCGGTTTAAACAAGCGCCGCCAAATAGCGTTTAATCCGCGAAGATGAACCCCTACGCGCGATGAAGCTGTTGAAAAAATTGAGGAAATATCCGACGGCATCAGCGGTCGTGTTTTTCTCGCCAAAGGCGCTACTATTCGACTCGTCGTCCCTCGATTCATGCTCAGGTAACCGCCATGCGCCTTTCCGAATTCATCGTCCAGCACGTAGACCGCATCGTCGATGAATGGGAGCAGTTCGCTAAAACTATCACCCCGGCCGCCGAATCCATGGATCGCGCCGCGTTGCGTGACCACGCAAAGTCGATCCTGCTGGCCGCTGCGCGGGACATGAGCAAGCCTCAGACCGCCAGCGAGCAACTGGCGAAAGCCCGTGGCGAAGGCCCGGAAAAAACCCCGAGCCTGGACGAGGCCGGTGCCAGCCATGGTGAGCTGCGCCATACCGTGGGGTTTGACCTGGTGCAGATGACCAGTGAATTCCGCCACTTGCGCGCCTGTGTCATTCGCCTGTGGGTCGACAGCCTCGAGTCCCCGGACATGTCCTATTTCCAGGACATGATCCGCTTCAACGAAGCCATCGACGAAGCCCTCGCCGAGTCCACCGCTGCCTATGCCGAGCAGGTCAATCGCTCGCGGGACATCTTTTTGGCCATCCTCGGCCACGACCTGCGTGCGCCCCTGCAAGCGGTGAGCATGTCCACCGAAATGCTGCTGCGCAAAACCACCCTCGAAGGCGACGCACTGACGTGCGCGAACCACATCAAGCGTGGTACCCGGCACATGGCGATGATGGTCAGCGATTTGCTGGAACTGGTGCGCAGTCGCCTGGGCAAGAACCTGCCCATCGAACCGGCCCCGATGGACCTGGCCGAAGCTGCCCATGAAGCGATAGCCCAGGCCTGTGCCGGTCATCCCGAATGTGATCCGACCATTGATATCCAGGGCGATACCCGGGGGGTGTGGGACCCAAGAAGACTCGACCAGATGCTGCAGAACCTGATCGGCAACGCGTTGCAGCATGGATCGAGCAAGCGCGACGTCACCTTGACCCTCACGGGCGATACCGACAGCGTGCGACTGACCGTGCACAACGACGGCATACCGATTCCGGCCGACGCTATCGCGACGATTTTCGACCCGCTGGTGCGCAGCGCCGACGAAGAACTGGGTGAACCCACCACCAGCCTCGGTTTGGGGTTGTTCATTGTCAAGGAAGTGGTCAACGCCCATCGAGGGACGATTGAAGTCAGTTCCAGCGAGGCCGATGGCACGTTGTTTACGGTGGTGCTGCCCAAGAAGGTGTAATCCCGGGAGACCGCATTATCGTTCTTCGCGAGCAAGCCCGCTCCCACATTAAAACGGGTTCTTACAGGTGGAATGCGGTCAAATGTGGGAGCGGGCTTGCTCGCGAAGGGGCCCTGTCAGGCGACACAAAACTATCAACGACTACTCCACCACCAACCGCCCCAACCGCTGCCTCAACATCCGGTTCTCCGCCCGCAGTTGCTGGACCTCTTCCAACAGATCCAGCGCCAAAGCCACCCCCTCCCATTCCAGTTCCAGGTCTCGGCGCAGTTTGGCGGCGCGCTTGGCCAGCGCCAGCTCATAGTCGGTGAACCGCCAATCCTTGGGCTGTGTGCCCTGAGGTTCGAGGATGCCGTGTTCGACGATTTCGATCACGTAGACGTCCGACAGGTCGGTCGCCTCACAGAATTCTGCCATGTCCAGTTGAACGATCAGGGGATTGCTCATGGTGGGCTACTCCGTCTCTGGGATCAGAAGTTTTCTCGCGGGTTGAACGCGGCTTTTTCGGCCAGTTCCTGCCACAGCGCCTTGACCTCATCGCTGGAGGTTTTCGGCATAACGGCCTTCAGTTGCACGAACAGGTAACCGCGCTCGCCGGCCTTGTTCAGCAGGCCGTGGCCCTTGGCGCGCATGCGCTGGCCGTTCTGGCTGCCGGCCGGGACCTTGAGGTTGATCTTGCCGGTCAGCGTCGGCACCGCGACTTCGGTCCCCAATGCCAGCTCCCAGGGAGCCAGCGGCAAGGTAATGATCAGGTTCTCGCCTTCCACGTCGTATTTCGGATGCGGCGCGAAACGGATGATCAGGTACAAATCGCCATTGGCACCGCCACCGACACCCGGTGCGCCCTGCCCCTTGAGGCGGATGCGCTCGCCGTCGGCGACGCCGGCCGGGATTTTCACGTTCAGGCTTTTGCTGGTGTTGCTGACATGCTGGCCGGCAGCGTTGTACTGCGGCACCTGGAAGGTGACCTTCTTCGATTCGTTCGAGAGGGTTTCTTCCAGAAAAATTCCGAGTTCCATTTCCACGTCTTGCCCTCGACGTCCGGTGCTGCGACGCGACTCTCCACCCCCAAAACCAGGACCACGGCTGCCGAAGATCGAACTGAAGAAGTCCGAAAAATCGCCCGAGTCCTGACCACCACCGAAACCACCGGCACCACGCCCCTGCCAACCTGGCGGGCCCTGGAACGGTTGGCCGTGCTGGCCGTATTTGCGCAAGTCGTCGTATTCGGCGCGCTTGTCGGCGCTTTTCAGCGCTTCATAGGCTTCCGAAGCGTCCTTGAACTTGGCCTCGGCGTCCTTTTCCTTGCTGACGTCGGGGTGGTATTTGCGCGCGAGCTTGCGATAGGCGGCTTTGATCGCCTTATCGTCCGCTGTCGGCTCCACACCGAGAATCTTGTAATAGTCTTTGAAGTCCATCGAGAGAATCACCATCCGTTATCAAAATCGCGCCACCGCCGGCAGCATGCACTTATTGCCGGCTGTCGGGTTGACCGATCTCAAGTGCCCTGCCTCATAAGTACGTTCCTTTTTGGCGAGTGGCTGTTGTTGCCAGGCAAGGCGCCGCGACGAGTCATAGCCAGCTATGGCGAGGAGCGGCAACGCAGCATGGCAGCAACAGCCGCCGTCAAAAAGGAACAGTACTTGTGAGGCAGGGCACTATTGTGACCGGGTAGCGCATCAGAAGTTTATATCGGCAGCCGTGGGCTGCCAGGGCCAATGCAGACAAGTTTGGGGCAAAGGATAGTCTTTCAAGGCGCTAATAGCTGAGATTTAGCGGATAGTCGGCCTTCGAATATTCGCCGCACTGGCATACACTGCGCGGCCGTTTTTTAACCGGAACTCGAAAGACATGAAAAACGCATCTCCAGCCCGTGCCTGCGGTATCGACTTCGGCACGTCCAACTCCACCGTCGGCTGGCTGCGCCCCGGCATGGAAACGCTGATCGCGCTGGAGGACGACAAGATCACCCTGCCCTCGGTGGTCTTCTTCAATATGGAAGAACGCCGCCCGGTGTACGGCCGGCTGGCGCTGCACGAGTACCTGGAAGGGTATGAAGGCCGGCTGATGCGCTCGCTCAAGAGCCTGTTGGGTTCCAAGCTGATCAAGCACGACACCAGCGTTCTCGGCACGGCGATGCCGTTCAAGGACCTGCTCGGGCTGTTTATCGGCCAGTTGAAGAAGCGCGCCGAGACCGCCGCCGGTCGCGAGTTCGATGAAGTGGTGCTGGGCCGTCCGGTGTTCTTCGTCGATGACGATGAAATGGCCGACCAGGAAGCCGAAAACACCTTGGTGGACGTGGCCCGTGCCATTGGTTTCAAGGATGTGTCGTTCCAGTACGAACCGATTGCAGCGGCGTTTGACTATGAATCGACCATCGAAAAAGAAGAGCTGGTGCTGATCGTCGACATCGGCGGGGGTACGTCCGACTTCTCGCTGGTGCGCCTGTCCCCCGAGCGCCGCACCCACGACAACCGTCACGATGACATCCTCGCCACGGGCGGCGTGCACATCGGCGGGACCGATTTCGACAAGCAGCTGAGCCTGCAAGGCCTGATGCCGCTGTTCGGCTACGGCAGCCGCATGAAGAGCGGCGCCTACATGCCGACCAGCCACCACATGAACCTGGCGACCTGGCACACCATCAACTCGGTGTACTCGCAGAAGTCGACGTTGGCGCTGGGCAGCATGCGCTACGACATCGAAGACACCGGCGGCATCGATCGCCTGTTCAAGCTGATCGACCAGCGCGCCGGACATTGGCTGGCCATGGAAGTGGAAGAAACCAAGATCCAGCTAACCCACGCCGACAGCCGCCATGTGCCGCTGGACCGCATCGAGCCGGGGCTGAGCGTGGAACTGAGCCGGGCGCTGTTCGAATCGGCCATCGACAACCTGCTGGAGCGCGTGCGCAACAGCGTGACCCAGCTGCTGACCGACGCCAACGTGCGGGTTGATCAGGTGGATACGGTGTTCTTCACCGGTGGTTCGAGCGGGATTCCGGCATTGCGCAACAGCGTTTCGGCGATGTTGCCGAATGCCCGGCATGTGGAAGGGAACATCTTTGGCAGCATCGGTAGCGGGTTGGCGATTGAGGCGGCGAAACGTTACGGCACGATGGATTGACCTGAAACCGAGGCGCGCCTTTCGCGAGCAAGCCCGCTCCCACATTTGACCGCATTCCATCTGGAGGAACTCGATCTAATGTGGGAGCGGGCTTGCTCGCGAAGAGGCCCTGCCAGGCACTACATCCCTGGGATCAAACCATCCCCACCTGCTTCAACTCACTCTTCAGGTACGCGTAATAAATCGGCCCCGCCACCACCCCCGGCAGGCCGAACGCGGCCTCGAACACCAACATTGCCAGCAGCAACTCCCATGACTTGGCACTGATCTGCCCGCCGACGATGCGCGCGTTGAGAAAGTATTCGAGCTTGTGGATAAAAATCAGATAACCCAGCGCGGCCATTGCCACCCAGATCGACAGCGACAGGCCGACGATGGTGATCAGCGTGTTCGACATCAGGTTGCCGATCACCGGCAACAAGCCGAGCAGGAAGGTCAGCACGATCAGGGTTTTGGTCAGCGGCAGTTTGATGCCGAACATCGGCAGGACCACCGCCAGGAAGATCCCGGTGAAGAAGGTGTTGAGCAGGGAAATCTTGATCTGCGCGAACACGATGTTGCGAAATGCCTGGACCAACAGGTGCAGGCGGTCGAACAGCGCGGCGGCCAGTGGCTTGCGCTTGGTCACGTCCGGCACGCGCTGCAAGGCAATGATCGCCCCCAATACCATGCCGATCAGCAGCGTCACGAACATGTGCGCCGCGTCCTTGCCCACCAGTTGCAAGTCACTGAGGTGTTTGCTCATCCACTCGCCGATGGCCACGCGGAACTCGGCGGCACTGGCCGGCAGATAAGCGTCGATGAACGGCGGCAGTTGCCCGCGTGCGCGGTCGACCACGTGCATGAATTTGTCGAGGGAGGCGCCGGGGTTTTCCGCTTCGTGCAGCAGAAAGCTGATGGCACCGGCGAAGATCAGCGTCAACACGCTGACCACCAAGGTGCCCAGCAACGCCACCGCCAGCCAACGTGCACGCCGACCTTCGATCAGCCGCTGCAATTGCGGGGTGAGCATGTTGACCAGTTCAAACACCAGGAGCCCGGCCAGCAGGCTGGGCAGCAGGCGCAGCGGAATCACCAGCAGCAGCCCACCGAAAATTATGACCCAACTGATTAGCAGCAAAACTTGGCGTTGAGAAAACGTTGGCATACAGCCTCAAAACGAACGGCGTAAAAGGATTGGCAGTCTGCCAGCGTTCTGATGTCAGCACTAGGGATTGTGTAGGTCGACCTTGGTGGGGGGCTCTGGCTAGTTTTTGCAGCGTCCCTGCCGGCCTCTTCGCGAGCAAGCCCGCTCCCACATTCGACCGCATTCCATCTGGCGAAACTCGATCTAATGTGGGAGCGGGCTTGCTCGCGAAGAGGCCAGTAGGGTCACCGCAAATATCTCCTACTTATTTATTCTTCAGACAGTTACTCATGAACGCCTTGCGCTCATCACCCTTCAAGGCTTTGGTGGCGGCGTCGGCGTTGCAGGTTTTCATCTTCTCTTGCTGCGGGGTCAGGGTCTTCGCGTCGTTGGCGGCGGGCGCCGCTTTCAGGCATGTGCTCATGAATGTCTTGCGCTCATCGCCCTTGAGGCTTTTTGCGGTAGCGTCGGCGTTGCAGGTGGTCATTTTGTTCTGTTGGGCCGTGGCGGCGAAGCCCTGGGAGCAGAGCAGCAAGCCGATCATCAACAAAGGGACACGCAACATCTTCATGGAGTTTTCTCCTTTTACCGCACCGAGGGGCACGGCCTCGTTGTGCAGTGTAGACAAAGCCTGTTACGCCTTCCTGCCCTCAAGCTGGCTGCGTCGGTACTGTTCCGGCGTGCACCCGGCCTGACGCTGGAACATCGCAATAAACGCCGAGCCGGTGCTGTAACCCATGTCGAAGGCGATTTCCTGGATGCTGCGTGGGCTGTCCAGCGCTTCAATCGCCGCCAGAAACCGCAAGCGCTGGCGCCACTCGCCGAAACTCATGCCCAACTCGCGGACGAACTGCCGTGCCAGCGTGCGTTCGCTGACATGGATCTGCGCCGCCCACTCCGCCAAGGGCCGGTTATCCCCAGGCTCGGCCTGCAAGGCTTCGAGTATCCCGAGCAGCCCGGCGCTACTGGCGTAGGGCAAGTAGCACTCATGCACCGGCGCCTGTTGCAGCTGATCCACCAGCACTTGGGCCAGTCGCTTGTCAGCGTCCTGCTCGGGGATCTTCACGTCCCGGGCAGCAAAGTCTTTGAGGATCGCTTTGAGGATGTCGCTGATGGCCAGGGTGCAGGCCTGTTGCGGCAGATCGCGGCACAACGGCGGATCGAGACACACCGCGCGATAGTTGATCGGCTGGTTGCTGTAGAAACTGTGCTCGGTCTGCGGCGGCACCCAAACCGCGTATTGCGGCGGCGACATGAAGCGGCTGCCGCCGATTTCCATGTGCAACACGCCGTGGGCCGAATACTCCAGCGTGCCCCACGGATGACGGTGAGCCGAGGCAAAACGGTGCGCGTCAAAGTCGGCATAGCGGAAGTACACCGGGGCCGGCAACTGGCTGAAATCCAGCAGGTCGATGTGTTTACTGGTCATGCTGTCCGTCATCAGGGGCCGATTGTCTGGATCGAAGTATAGGCTTGTATCCAGACAGGCGATAATCACCCCTCATTAACGTTCTGGTTTTATCCGATGCAATACGCTTATCCCCTGCTGGCCATTTTCATCTGGGCCGGCAACACCGTGATTACCAAAATGTCGGCCGGGGCCATCTTTCCCGCCGAGATTGGTTTCTACCGCTGGCTGCTGGCCGGGCTGCTGTTCACGCCCTTTATGCTCAAACCGGTGATCGCCCATTGGCCGCTGATCCGCCCAAACCTGGGCAAGATCTTTGTCCTCGGTGTGCTCGGTATGGCGGTCTATCAAAGCCTGGCGTATTTCGCCGCCGGCCTTACCACGGCGACCAACATGGGCATCATTCTGTCGCTGATGCCATTGATGTCCCTGGCCATGGCGATTGTCAGCCTCGGCCAGCGCCTGACTGCCGGCGCATTGGCTGGTGCGGTGTTGTCGTTCGCGGGCGTGCTGGTGGTGGTGTCGTCCGGCAGCCTCGGCGTGCTGCTGGAGCACGGGGTGAATCTGGGCGACGCGATGATGCTCATCGCGACCCTGGCCTACGCGATCTACAGCACCCTGCTGAAAAAGTGGCAGCTGCGTCTGCCGCCGCTGGTGTTGTTGTATTTGCAGGTGTGGGTGGCGGTGATGGTGCTGTTTCCGCTGTTTCTGTTCTCACAGAAAACCGGCCTGACCCTGCAAAACATTCCGCTGGTGCTCTATGCCTGCCTGCTGGCTTCGATGATTGCGCCGTTGGCGTGGATGCAAGCGGTGGTGCGCCTTGGGCCGAGCCGGACCACGCTTTTTTTTAATTTGCTGCCGTTGATTACTGCGCTGATTGCGGCGGCGGTGCTGCATGAGCAGTTGGCGCTGTATCACCTGGTGGGCGGGATGTTGACGTTGGGTCGGGTGATTCTTTCGGAGCGCTGGACCACAGTTTTAGGCCGCAAGGTTTGTGTTGCCTGATCTGGCGACTTCGCGAGCAAGCCCGCTCCCACATTTGATCGGCGTCGTCCGGATGGCTGCGGTCAAATGTGGGAGCGGGCTTGCTCGCGAAGAACGATGACTCGGTCTACCGGTTAAACCCCTGCCGCTTTCAACCGCGCCGCATGCTCGACAAACAACCGAATCGGCTCAGCCCCCTTCCCCACCAACCCCAACGACTGATTAACGATATCGAAGTGATCCATCGGGTACTCATCGCCAATCACCGTCCCCAGGTGCGAGCTGTAACGCCCGACCATCCCGTCGCAATGCCCGGTTTCCCGAACGAAGGTCTTGGCAAACAACCGGCAACTGCGATTCGTCCCATCGAACAGATTGCGCCCGCGATCGGTCTTGCCCGGCTGCAACGTCCCCGACCAGGAGTAATACCGTACGCCGTTGACCTCTTCCGGCCCATGCCCGCCCCACGTCTCGGGAAGGCCCTGTGGATAACGTTGATTGAACAGCGTCACGCCTTCCGTCGTCAGCGAATGATGGGAGGCATGGACATCCACCGGCAATTTCGGCCCGCGATAGCCGGTTTCCAGCAGGCTCATCAGCGCCGCGATCCAGCGCAGCAAAACGCTCAGGATCCGGCCCTTGGCGCTGTCTCCCGGATAGTGTTTGTGCAGGTAATCCGCCAGCTCCGACCCGTGATTGGGCCCGGCCACCGAAGTGACCGAGGCGACCCGGTCCGGGCGTTTGGCGGCGGCGTAGCGCGCGGCCAGCGAACCTTGGCTGTGGCCGATCAGGTTGACCTTCTCGGCCCCGGTTTCCCGGAGGATTTCCTCGATCCGCGCCAGCAGCTGCTCGCCGCGCACTTCGCTGGAATGCAGTGGCGAGACCTGCACCGCAATCACCGTGGCGCCATCCCGGCGCAGCGCCGCAATGATCCCGTACCAGTACGGATAGAGCAGCAGACGGATAAACCCGAGCATTCCCGGGACCAGCACCAACGGGTAACGCGTGGCGGAACCTTGCGACATGGGCGGACTTCCTTGTGGTCGGTGAGGTGACGCAAGGCTGAATGCAAGACACCCGCCAAGCATCATCACCGAAGATGACAACTCGACGACCAGTCTATGACATCCGCCCTATTTCAGCCCCACCACGCCTGCCACGATAAGTCCGACCGACACCAGTTTGACCGCCGTCAGGCTTTCACCGAGCAGCGCGAAGCCAAGAAACACCGTGCCCAGGGAACCGATCGCGGTCCAGATCGGGTAGGCAATACTGACCGGCAACTCGCGCATGGCCAGGGTCAGGAAGTAGATCCCGCCCACTGCCGCCACGACGGTGATCAGCGACGGCCAGAGCCGGGTGAAACCTTCGGCGTACTTCATGCCCATGGCGAAGGTGACTTCGAACCCGGCGGCGATCAGCAAAAACAACCAGGCCATCTAGAACTCCCTGGCCAGCGCCAGCAATCGCTGCTCGGCCTCGGCCGCCGAAATCTGGAAGGTCCGTTCGGCAGATTCTTCGCCCTCGGCGGCCACCACGGTGACGTCGGTGATGCCGATGAATCCCAGCGCCGTGCGTAATAGCGGATCGGCATGGTTCAACGCTTCCAATTCACCGCCCGGGCCAAAACCAAACCCGCCGCGACTGGTGACGATCAAGGCTTTTTTGCCTCGCACCAGCGGCTGGTACTGGGCGACGCCATTGTCGAGGGTGTGATTGAAGGTCAACCCAAGTCGCACGATCTGATCGATCCAGGCCTTGAGGCCGCTGGGCACGCTGAAGTTGTGCATGGGCGTGGAGATCACCAGCAAATCGTGACCGAGCAATTCGCCCACCAACTCATCGCTGAACGCCAGGTCAGCCTGCATCGACAGCGGCCGGGCATCGGGCTCGGGGTAAAACGCGGCGGCGACAAAAGCTTCGTTGACCGGTGGAATCAATGCCCGGCCGACTTCGCGACGAGTCAGCTGCGATTGAGGGTTGAACGTCTGCCAGGCCGACAGAAATACCTCGGCCAAACGACGGGAGTGTGAACGGTCGCCACGGGGACTGGCGTGAACGGCAAGAATTCTGCTCATCTGAATCTCCTTAAGGACTAAACTGCTTGTGGCTGTCAGCTTGAAGCTCCTTGCGGCCTCCCTTCAAATGAGTAGAAATCAGTCTGGATGAATCCATTTCATCCATGGAGTTCTCAATGTTTGCTTCGCTGCCGCTGACCGCCCTGCGTGCTTTTGAATCCGCCTCGCGCTTGTTGAGCTTCAAGGCGGCCGCTGAAGAACTCTCGGTGACGCCGACGGCGGTGTCTCATCAGATTCGTTCGCTGGAGAGTTGGTTGGGTGTGCCGCTGTTCGAGCGACTGCCCAGGCAAGTGCGGCTCACCGACTGTGGCGAGCGGCTGTTCCGCAGCTTGCACGGGGCGTTTCTGGAAGTGGCGCAAAGCGTCGACACCTTGCGCCCGCAGCGCAGCGGCGCGAGCCTGACAATCTCCACCACCGCGGCCTTCGCCGCGTTATGGCTGGTGCCGCGCCTGGGACGGTTCTACGCCCGCCACCCGAACATCAGCCTGCGGCTCGACACCCATTGCGAGGTCATCGATCTGCATCAGGACGCCAGCGTCGATCTGGTGGTGCGCTACAGCCTCGACGACTATCCAAACCTTTACGGGCTGTGCCTGTTCGATGAATCGTTTGCGGTGTATGGCTCGCCGGAGCAAGTGGCGCTCGCCGCTGATCAGGCACCCACGCTGATCAGCGTGCGTTGGCACAACTCCAAGCTCTATGCCCAAGGCTGGGAAGCCTGGTGCGCGCAGTCCGGCGAGGCCTGGCTGACAGGGCAACCGGCCGTGCGTGAATACGACGAAGAGCATTACGCCCTGCAAGCGGCGATTGCCGGGCAAGGCCTGGTGCTGGCGAGCAGTATTCTGGTGTCGGAGAGCGTGGCCAACGAGTTGCTCGTGGCTTATCGGGGCGATGTTCAGGTTGACGGTGCCGGCTATGCCGCACTGTGCGTACCGGGTCGCGAGCGACATCCGCCGGTCCGGGCGTTTTTTGCGTGGTTGCGCGAAGAGGCGGCGCTGTCAGGCCTGTTGCCCAGATCGCAGGCGGCGATCTCTGACGCTCAGCAAATTACTTAAAACTTTCGCTGCGCTCATCACTCACACCTTAAGTAGCGATCACGTCCTCAGAGGCGTGACGCCCACCGGATTAGCCTCCAGGAGATCGAGATGAGCGACATGCATTTGTCTGATGTAACCACCCTCCGCGAGCGTGCGCGCAAGAACGTCGAGAATGGCGCGGTGACCGAAAGCTACAGCGCCGACCGTGAAGAAGTGCTGCGCCTGCTCAACGCCTCGCTGGCCACCGAACTGGTCTGCGTGTTGCGCTACAAGCGCCACTACTTCATGGCGAACGGCCTGAAAGCCCAAGTCGCCGCCGACGAATTCCTCGAACACGCGACCCAGGAAGCCGAACACGCCGACCGACTGGCCGAGCGCATCGTGCAATTGGGCGGAGAACCGGAGTTCAACCCTGACCTGCTGTCGAAAAACTCCCACGCTCAGTACGTGGCTGGCAATTCACTCAAAGAGATGGTCTATGAAGACCTGGTCGCCGAGCGCATCGCCATCGACAGCTACCGCGAGATCATTCAGTACGTGGGCGAAAAAGACCCGACCACCCGGCGCATCTTCGAAGACATCCTGGCTCAGGAAGAAGAGCATGCCGATGACATGGCCGACCTGCTGAGAGATATGTAGCACCCGATAGACCGCCTTCGCGGGCAAGCCTCGCTCCTACAGGTCACTACAAAACCTGTAGGAGCGAGGCTTGCCCGCGAAGAGGCCCTCAAAGCCACCCAATCACTTGGTCGGCTTGACGGTCACTGGCGCCTTGCCGGCCTTCATCTGCTCCAACAACGGCGCACACTGATTCGGCTCGCCCCCGCTCGGCGCCACCAGCGCCAGCAACCCCGCCGCCGGCGCGGCAATCACGCCCAACGCCACCATCCCGGCCCCGCGCAACATCAATGGCACAGCCTTCACCCCCGCATCTGGCTTGATGAACTTGCCCCGCACATACAGCGGTGAACGCAACGAAATCAGGCGCCAGCCTTTCGATTCAGGGGTAATGGTCAGGTCCAGTTGCTCGGTAGCCATGTTCGCCGTGCCATCGATATAGATGATCGCGTTCTCGGTATCAAACACAAACAGCCGCGTCGTCGCCAACCCGGTCTTGATGTCGAAGTCGGCCGCCGCGCAGTTGATCTTCACTTCCTTGTCACCAAAGATCTTGCCGACCACGTAGTTACCCACGTTCAGCCCCGCCAGTTCCATCAACTCGCGGCTGATCGCGCCGTCGTTGATCAGCATTTTCAGATTGCCATTGGCGCTGCCCAGCAATTTGGCCACCGAGTTGCCGCGACCGGTGATATCGGCATCGCCATTAAGCTCGCCGAAGCTGGTTTTCATCGGTTCAAAGGTCGGGAACAACTGCTTGAGCTTGAACTTGCGCGCGGTCAGTTTGGCCCGGCCTTCCAGTGGCTCGGTGTGACCATTCAAGCGGATCTGCGCATCCAGCGTGCCCCCCGCCACGCCGAAGCGCAGCGGTTCGAGGCTGAGCACGCCGTCGGTGAGTATCAGGTGGGTGTAGAGATCCTTGAACGGCAACTTTTCGCTATGGACGATGCGCTTGCCGGTGAATTCGACATCGGCGTCCATGTCGCGCCAGCGATCGGTCTTGAACTCTTCGACCGGCAACACCTTGTCCGCTGGCTGTTTGCTTTCACCGCCACGGGCCTTTTGCTTGGCGTTGGAGTCGGCGCCGATCAGCGGTGCGAGGTCGGTAAACAGCAGCTGATTGGACACCAGCGAGCCGCTGAGTTTGGGCCGTGGCTGGCTGGCGACGTAGGCCAGGCTGCCATGGATGTCGCTCTCACCGATCTTGCCGTTGAACTCTTCATAGCGAAATTGCGCGCCGTCCGCCTCGTGCAGCTTGGCGATCAGGTGACCGTCGGTGGCATACGGCGGGGTGTCCGGCAGGGTTACGCCGGTCAGCGGATAGAGATTGCCCAGGCTGTTGCCGGCCAGTTTCAAGCGCAAATCCAATGCGCCAAGGTTCAACGGGTCGGTCAAGGTGCCGGCGAGTTCGACGCTGGTATCGGCAATCTTCACCTGGGCCTGGAGCGGGAACGGCTTGGCCGCATCCTGCAACGCCAACAGGCCGCCAACCTTGCCGTCGCCAGCCAGTTTCTGGCCGTGGTATTGGCCTTTGACCTTTATGGCAAACGCGTAATCCTGCGGCGCGGCGCCCTTCTCCTGTGCGGTTTTCGCCGCTTTGTCGCCAACGATGTCACTGAACGGAATCGGTTTGCCCAGCGGGTCGATGATCAAGTCCAGCTGAGTTTTAAGGTTCTGATCGTCGAGGGTGACGTGGCCCTTGTCGAAGCCAATCGCGCCGATGTCCACCACCCACGGTGAAGGCTCGGCGTTCGGGTCTTTCGGGTCGAACGTGAAGGTCCAGTTGGCGCGACCATCGGCCAAACGCTGCAAATCGGCATTGGGTTCGGTGAGGTCGATACGCGGGATCACCACACGCTGGGCCAGCAAGGCCAGGGGCGAGATGCGCAGCTCGACACGCTTGAGGGTGACCATCTGCGGTTGCTTCGACCAGTCCGGGTTGCCCAGGCTCAGGTCTTCGGCCACCACATGCGGCCACGGCACCCAGGCGCGCCAGCCGCCTTCATCGAGTTCGCGCCGCCAGACCACCGCCAGGTTGCCATTGATGGCGAACGGGCGGTGCAGCTCTTCGGACACTTTGGCATTGAGCGGTGGTTTGATCCGGTTCCAATCGAAGAACACGATGATCAGAACCAATACCGCCAGCAGGACAACCAGGCTGGCAAAGGTCCAGACAACAATTTTACGAGTGCGCGTCATTGCACAGGGCTCCTGATACGACTGAGCGCCCGGACTGCGACGCATCGATGAAACGTTAGGCCAGAACCGGCCTGCCATGGAATCTACGACTGAAAAACGACTCGCAGGTTTAACCGAAATACCGCTTAACGCTCAAATAATCGGCCGGGAACACCCTGCCCTCCGAATCGAGCGTTACCGCCCCCGCACTTTTGCGAGGCGCGAGTGGGTCGAAAATACCCACCTCGGCGCAAAAACATCCGCCGGAAACGCCCGTTCTAGAGCCTTTCAACGGAACAATCAATTCCGTTGATTATTACCATTGCGTTTATGAACTTTTATATCGACTTATCGAGAGTAGCATTGCCCTCGTACCCACTTTATCGCCCTCCTACGGAGCACCCAATCATGAAACGCCAATTACTGCTTAGCCTTTCCCTCTCTCTTTTAGCCAGCACTGCTTTTGCACTGCCAGCGGCTGACCAGGCTACCCCACAAGTGAAATCCACTCACTCGGTGTTCAGCCAAACCGTCGCTGAAGGTGGTAATGATCGCCTGAAAGAAAAAGGCCTGATCTCTCAAGATGGTTCGGATCGCACTCCACAGGGCCAAACCCTGGCGGCTGACGGTTCCGATCGCACCCCACAAGGCCAAACCCTGGCGGCTGACGGTTCCGATCGCACCCCACAAGGCCAAACCCTGGCGGCCGACGGTTCCGACCGCACCCCACAAGGCCAAACCCTGGCGGCTGACGGTTCCGATCGCACCCCACAAGGCCAAACCCTGGCGGCCGACGGTTCCGACCGCACTCCACAGGGCCAAACCCTGGCGGCCGACGGTTCCGATCGCACCCCACAAGGCCAAACCCTTGCTGAAGGTGGTGGTGACCGTGTAATCGAACGCAACAGCGGCCTGAGCTAAGCGCATGGCGGCCTTGAAAAAAAGCCCAATCCCCGGATTGGGCTTTTGACTTTTAAAGCGTTTGACCTTGTAGAAGTCGCATTTCCCCGCTTGATCCCCTCTATAGTCGTTCGACGCCGGCAAAGCCGATTTGCTAGAGTGCGCCGCTGTCTTATCCAGAAAACACCTTTGCGATGTTGCCCCGCGCCGAACAGAAACAACAGACCCGCAACGCCCTGATGGACGCTGCTCGCCATTTGATGGAATGCGGCCGAGGATTCGGCAGCCTGAGCCTGCGCGAAGTCGCGAAAACCGCCGGGATCGTACCCACCGGTTTCTACCGCCACTTCGCCGATATGGACGAGTTGGGCCTGGTGCTGGTCAGTGAAGTTGGTCAGACCTTCCGTGAAACCATCCGCCTGGTACGCCACAACGAGTTCGTCATGGGCGGCATCATCGATGCCTCGGTGCGGATTTTTCTCGACGTGGTGTCAGCCAATCGCTCGCAGTTCCTGTTTCTGGCCCGCGAACAGTACGGCGGCTCGCTGCCGGTGCGCCTGGCCATCGGCCGTTTGCGCGAAGACATCAGCTCGGACCTCGCGGCTGACCTGTCGCTGATGCCAAAACTGCAACATCTGGACCTCGCCGGCCTGAGCGTTATGGCTGACCTGATTGTCAAAAGCGTGTTCGCGACCTTGCCGGACATCATCGATCCGCCGGCCGAAGCGCTGCCTGAGCACCTGACACCTCAGGCGAAAATCACCCAACAGTTGCGCTTCATCTTTATCGGCCTCAAGCATTGGCAAGGCTTGGGCAGCACCGAATAACTCCTGTGGGAGCGGGCTTGCTCGCGAAGGCGCCGGCACATTCAACATCAATGTTGACTGGCACGACGCCTTCGCGAGCAAGCCCGCTCCCACATGAAACATCGACCTCGCTGCAATTTGGTGCGCCCGACATTCTCCCGCACCAAATCAATTCAAAAATCCGTGGCATTTTGAATCTCTCACTCAACTCCATCAGACATTTCCTACAGATCGCCCGATTGGCAAGCCCCTTGCTCTAGCCTGACTATTGTCTATAGCTGGAAGCCTTCCGATGCTGGTGATTCATCGCAGAATCGACCCTCAACCTGTCTGGGCCGCCGAGTTGCACCTCAACTTCGAAGCCCGGAGCAAAAGCCGTTTGCGCTGTTTCAGTGCCGAAGGTGAAGACGTCGGACTGTTTTTGGAGCGCGGTCAACCGCCGCTGTATGACGGCGAATGCCTGGAGGCAGAGGACGGACGCATCGTCCGCGTCTGCGCCCGCCCCGAACAACTGCTGCACGTCACCTGCGCCAATGCCTTCGAACTGACCCGCGCCGCCTATCACTTGGGCAACCGCCACGTCGCCCTGCAAGTCGGCGACGGCTGGTTGCGCCTGCTCGACGATTACGTGCTCAAGGCGATGCTCGAACAACTGGGCGCCAGCACCGAGCACATCGAAGCACCGTTCCAGCCAGAACACGGCGCCTACGGCGGCGGTCATCACCATTCGCGCCACGGCGACGAAGATTTCAACTACCCGCCGAAACTGCACCAGTTCGGCGTCCGTTTATGAACCCGGCCTGGGCGCTGTTGCGTCTGGCCAGTCCGCAGTTGCCGATTGGCGGCTACAGCTATTCCCAGGGCCTGGAAATGGCGGTGGATAACGGCCGCGTGGATGATGCCGGCAGTGCGCGCCGCTGGATCAGCGATCAGTTGCTGCTCAATCTCGCCCGTTTCGAGGCACCGTTGCTGCTCGCCCATTGCGTGGCCGCGTCCGAGGAAGACTGGGGCGAGCTGCTGCAACGCTGCGAAGAACACCGCGCCAGTCGGGAAACTCGCGAGCTGCATCAGGAAAGTCGGCAGATGGGCTATTCGTTGCAGCAACTGCTCAACGGTTTGCCGGAGCTGGATGCGCCGGCCCGCGCCTTTCTCGAACAACGCCCCGAGCCGCACCTCGCGCTCGGCTGGGCGCTGGCCGCGCGCGCCTGGAATATCAGCCCGCAAGACGCCTTGGCCGCCTGGCTCTGGAGCTGGCTGGAAAACCAGTTGGCGGTGTTGATGAAAACCCTGCCGCTGGGCCAGCAAGCCGCGCAGCGCCTGACCAGCGAACTGTTGCCGCTGCTGCAAGAGGCCCAGCAGAGCGCCAGCCGAATCAAACCCGAACACTTTGGCAGCGCCGCGTTCGGCCTGTCCCTGGCATGCATGGCCCATGAGCGCCAGTACAGCCGACTATTCCGTTCCTAGGGCCTTTTATTTTGGGCCCTTTAATTTGGAGAAGCACATGAACACACAACCTCTGCGCGTCGGCATCGGCGGCCCGGTCGGGTCCGGCAAAACCGCCCTGACCCTGGCCCTGTGCCTGGCTCTGCGCGACCGTTACAACCTGGCCGTCGTCACCAACGACATCTACACCCGCGAAGACGCCGATTTTCTGGTGCGCAACGAAGCCCTGGCGCCGGAACGGATCATTGGCGTGGAAACCGGCGGTTGCCCGCACACGGCGATCCGCGAAGACGCCTCGATCAACCTCGAAGCCGTGGATCAATTGAACCGGCGCTTTCCGGGGCTGGACCTGATTCTGGTGGAGTCCGGTGGCGACAACCTCTCGGCGACGTTCAGCCCGGAACTGTCCGACCTGACGATCTACGTGATCGACGTCTCGGCCGGCGACAAGCTGCCGCGCAAGGGTGGCCCGGGGATCTGCAAATCCGATTTGCTGGTGATAAACAAGGTCGACCTCGCGCCGTTGGTGGGCGCGTCGCTGGAGATGATGGACAGCGACACCCAGCGCATGCGCAACGGCAAGCCCTTCGTCTTCAGCAACCAGAAAACCGGCTTGGGCCTGGAAGAAATCATCGCCTTCATCGAGCGTCAGGGTTTGCTGACCGCCGCCTGATTCGTCATCCACAAAAAGTTATCAACAAGGAAGCTTATCCATGTCACTTAAACGCATTCTCGGCGCCATGGCCCTGCTGCTGACCCCGGCCATCGCCTTCGCCCACCCCGGTCACGGCGACAACGGCTTGATCGCCGGCATCGGCCACCCGATCGGTGGCCTCGATCATTTGCTGGCGATGGTGGCGGTGGGTTTGTGGGCGGCGCAGCAGAAAGGCGCCGCGCGCTGGGCGCTGCCGTGCGCCTTTGTTGGCACGATGTTGATCGGTGGAATGCTGGGTTTTGCAGGGCTGAACCTGCCGGCGCTGGAAGGCGGGATTGCGGCGTCGGTGCTGGCATTGGGGCTGGCGGTGGCGTTGGCGGTGCGTCCGCCGTTGAGCGTCGCAGTCGGTGCTACGGCGTTGTTTGCGCTGTTCCATGGTGTGGCGCATGGGCTGGAGCTGCCTGAGATGTCGAGCCCTTGGGCGTATGCCGCCGGGTTTGTCGCGGCGACGGCAGCTTTGCATGCGGCCGGTTATGCGGTGGTGCGCGTATTGCCTCAGGCGGCGGCGCCGTTGGTTCGGTTGGCGGGTGCGGCTTCGGCGGCGACTGGGGTGTGGTTGCTCGCAGGCTGAAAGCTTTATTGGCTTTGATGGCCTCTTCGCGGGCAAGCCTCGCTCCTACAGGAATTTTGTCGGATCAGACGACGGATAACCTGTAGGAGCGAGGCTTGCCCGCGAAGGCGGCCTATCAGGCATCACAGCTTCCAAGCCGTCCTCTCTGCTACCATGTCGCGCAATCGCCCCTGCCGTGACGACGCCAGCCAATGCCGCATGCTTCCCGCTCCGCCTCCCTGCCTGAATTGACCGCCCTGTTCGCCTCGGTGCAACAGCATTTCCTGGACGTGATCGTGCCGCTCTGGCAAGGCCCCGGCTGGAATGCCGACATGGCGTTGCCCTTTGAGGCCCTCGACGCCGAGCATCAACCGCTGCCTCCTCAACGCTACCGTGCCATGGCCTGTGCACGGCAGCTGTATCTGTTTTCCAGCCTGATCGGCCAGGTGCCGGGCGCCGAAGCGCGTGCAGCGGCGCTGTTCCGTTCCTTGCAGCAGCATTTCCACGACGCCGAGCACGGTGGCTGGTTCTACAGCATCGACCCGCACGGTGCGCCGCTGGATCAGCGCAAAGACCTCTACACCCACGCGTTTATCCTGTTCGCCTGCGCCCACTACTGGGACAAAGTGCGCGAACCGCTGGTGGAATCGGTGCTCAACGCCGCACTCGAAGTGCTTGCGCAACGCTTCGCAACAGGCGACGGCCTGTACGAAGCCAGCCTCGACCGTAACTGGTCGTCGCTGAACACCGGGCCGCTGCAGAACCCGTTGATGCACCTGGCCGAAGCCTTCCTCGCCACGCTGTCCGTGCGCGAAGACGTGGCCGTGCAAGGCGTGCTCGTCGAGTTATGCACAGCTCTGCAGCAGCGTTTTATCGATCCGCACGACGGCGTGTTAATGGAGAAGCCGCTGGGGGCTGTGGATAACTGGTTTGAACCGGGGCATCAGTTCGAGTGGTTTTTCTTGCTGGAATCGTCGCCGCTGCTGCGCGGCTCGGCCTTGCACACGTCTCTGGCGCGCGCGTTTGCGTTCACGGAACAGAGGGGTGTTGATCCACAGACGGGGGCTGTTCGGGCGATGCTCGATCTGGATGGCCAACCTAAAGACGCTACCCAAAGAATCTGGGCGCAAGCCGAATACCTGCGGGCGCTGACCTTGCGACCAGGCAGCGAGACGGCTGTGCTGCATCAGTTGCAGGCGTTGCAACAGCGGTTTCTGCATGCCGGCGGTTGGTATGAGTGTCGCGATGAGCAGGGTGAGGTGAGCCGTCAGGACATGCCTTCGACCACGCCTTATCATCTGGCAACGTGCTATCGCGGATTAGTCGACTATATTCGCTGACTGAGAGATTGCCTTCGCGAGCAAGCCCGCTCCCACATTGGATCGCGTTCCCCTGTAGGAGCGAGCTTGCTCGCGATGATCTCGAAGCGTTCACCGGAAAATCAGGCAATCCACTTCCGGTCCCCGGTAAAACTGATCGTCAGCCATCTCGCCGCATCCGGCTTGCCAAGCTTCGCCGAAATCTCCTCGCGCAAGCGGTCCAACTGCCCCACGCTCTCCAGCCGGTAATGCGCCGGCAACACCACATGAATTTCGATGAAACGCGCGCGCCCGTGCTTCTGCACGTAGGAAACGTAGTCGTCGAAACCATGCTCGAGGGTCGCCGCGTCCATCACCTGGCGCACCTTGTCGTCCAGTTGATCCGGCGCAATCCCCAGCACATCGCGCAAGGCCGGGCCGAGGATTTTGAAGGCCGGGGCGAGCATGCTCAGGGCCAGTAGAATCAGGATCAGCGGGTCGACGTATACCGCCCATCGGTCATAACCCTGCGACTTGAGCAGCAGCGCGGTCAGGAAACTCACCAGCAGGCCCACCGATAGCATCGCGTCCACCAGCCAACTGATGTTGTCGTACTGGATCAGCGTTGATTTGAGCTTTCGATTGCGATGGCGGACGTAGAAGAAATAGGCGAACTCGACAACGGTAAACACCGCCGCGTAGATGATCACCAGCCCGAGCTCGATCTCGCGGCCGCCATTGATGATGCCGAACACACCGTTGAGAAAGGCGTAGATGGCGATCAAGAACAGGAAGCTGCCTTCGATCAGCAGCACCATCGGCTCCAGGTGCCAGAAGCCGAACTGGAAGCGCTGGTTACTTTCCTTGGCGATCAGCTTGGCGGTGATCAGCATCAGGACTTTGATAAAGGTCGCGATCAGCGAAAAAAAACCATCGAACAGGATGGATTGGGCGCCCGAAATAAAACCGGTGACAATCCCGGCGATTGCCACGGCGAGCATCAGGATGGTCGATTGTTTGAGCAGTGACTGCTCACCTCGGTTACTCACGTAACCTCCTCTGAAAACCTTGAAACCGCTAGTTGCGGTGGGGGGTGTTGGGCGAGGAGTCTAGCTTATGAAGTGTTTTGCCTGTGCGGGCCTCTTCGCGGGCAAGCCTCGCTCCTACAGGGATAAGCATTCCTCTGTAGGAGCGAGGCTTGCCCGCGAACGGCCGTTACGCGGTCTTAAGCCTTGGCATTGCGCTCAATGGCAAACCCGCTCCAGGTCTGGCTCACCGGCATCAGCTCCAGGCTGTTGATGTTGATGTGCGCCGGGGCGTTGAGCACCCAGAAAATGGTGTCGGCAATGTCCTGCGGCTGGATCGGCTCGGCACCGGCGTAAGTCGCGTTGTAGCGCTCCTGGTCACCGGCGAAACGCACCAGCGAGAATTCGCTTTCGCACAGGCCTGGCTCGATGTTGCTCACGCGCACGCCAGTACCTTGCAGGTCGCAACGCAGGTTCAGCGAGAACTGTTTAACAAACGCCTTGCTCGCGCCATACACATGGCTGCCCGGGTACGGGTAGCTGCCGGCGATAGAGCCCAGGTTGATGATGCTGGCGCCACGACCATGGGCGATCAAGCGCGGCAACAGCAGACGAGTGCTGTACATCAGGCCTTTGATGTTGGTGTCGACCATGGTGTCCCAATCATCCAGATCGCACTTCGGCGCCGGGTCGACGCCCAGCGCCAGGCCAGCGTTGTTGATCAGCCCGCGCAGTTTGGCGAAGGACGGCGGCAGGTTGGCAATCGCCTCCTCCATGGCCTTGCGGTCACGCACGTCGAGCACCAGGCCATGGACTTCAGTCTGCTTCGACAACTCGGCGCACAGGGCATTGAGGCGCTCTTCACGACGGCCTGTCAGCACCAGTTTCCAGCCAGCCTCGGCAAAACGACGGGCACAAGCTTCACCAAAACCGGACGTCGCGCCGGTAATAAACAGGGTGTTGGACATCGTGTTCTCCTTGCTTCGGCTGACGGGCAGCCATTGGAATAGAAAATCAGCTGGCAGCATGCCCGGCCCGGCTTCGACCGGCAACCATTGCCCTCTGTTTGTAGGAGCTGTCGAGAGAAACGAGGCTGCGATCTTTTGATCCTGTTTTCTAGAAGCAAGATCAAGGGATCGCAGCCTCGTTTCTCTCGACAGCTCCTACAGGGATTGTGTTTTTTGTATGAAAAATGATCAACATCAGGAACGCCATACTGGCCGTGGCTTGCAGCCATGTACACGCACCTTATCCACAGGCCGGTCCACAGTTTCCGGGGGCAAGTGGAAAAGCTGAAACCCGCTGTGTACAAGGCTTTGCGAGCAATTTGGAAATTTTTTTGCTTGACCCTCAATAGCCTGCTGTGTAGCCCCATGGCAATTTGCACGATTGAGGGTAAAACCGACGATGGCGCCAAGCCAGTAACTACGGCCCTCAGCCGAGTCTTTCCAGAGTTTAACCACAGACTTATCCACAGGCCGCCCGACCTCATTTAACCGTACTTTCGTCACCAACAAAAAGGTTGACAAAGCCCGCTCAAGGTCCCGTAAAAATGCCTGATCAAAAAACAACCACATCTCTGCACACCACGGTTTACAAGGCTCTCAGCCAGCTACTCCCACGTTATTCACAGCCAGCTCCACAGCAAACGGGGACAAGTCAAAACCGTGACAAAACAACTATTTGCAGCGGCTTTATGTCGCGGTTTGAGAGCTCGTGAATATTGTTTTCCACAATTTCCCTTTACCTCAAACCACGACGCCTGTAGGAGCTGTCGAGAGAAACGAGGCTGCGATCTTTTGATCCTGTTTTAAAAGCAAGATCAAGGGATCGCAGCCTCGTTTCTCTCGACAGCTCCTACATGTCCCCTACACGTTCATGCAGCCGAGCATAAAAAAACGCCCTGAGTTCGTCAGGGCGTTTTTTATGTTCTTTGCGGCTTAGTGGCCGCCGAGATAAGCGTTACGTACCTCCTCGTTGACCAGCAATTCCTTACCGGTACCGGTGATGCGGATTTCGCCGTTGACCATCACATACGCCCGGTCTGACAGCTTGAGGGCGTGGTTGGCGTTCTGCTCCACCAGGAAGATGGTCATACCGGTGCTCGCCAGTTCCCGCAGGGTCGCGAAGATCTGTTTCACCACGATCGGTGCCAGCCCCAGGCTCGGCTCATCGAGCAGCAGCAGTTTCGGTCGGCTCATCAGCGCACGGGCGATGGCGAGCATTTGCTGTTCGCCGCCGGACATGGTCATGGCCCGCTGGGTGCGGCGTTCCTTGAGCCGTGGAAACAGCTCGAACATACGCTGCATGTCTTCGGTGGCGTACTTGTCACCGATCGGGATGGTGCCCATCAGCAGGTTTTCCTCGACGGTCATGTCGGGGAACACCCGCCGGCCTTCCGGCGATTGAGCGATGCCGTGAGACGCGATGTAGTGAGACGACTTGTGGGTGATATCCACACCCTGATAGATGATCTGCCCGTCCGCCGCCCGTGGTTGACCGAAGATCGACATCAGCAGCGTCGACTTGCCGGCGCCGTTGGAGCCGATCAGGCTGACGGTTTCCCCTTCATTGATGTGCAGCGACACTTTCTTCAGGGCCTGGATCGGCCCGTAAAACACATCCAGTTCCTTCAGTTCGAGGATGGGTTGGCTCATAGCACCACTTCCTCTTCATCGGCGCCCAGGTAGGCCGCAATCACTTTCGGATCGTTACGGATCGCATCAGGTCCGCCCTCGGCAATCACGATGCCGTGGTCCAGCACCACAATGTGGTCGGAAATGCTCATTACCATGCCCATGTCGTGTTCGATCAGCACCACAGTCAGATCATGCTCGTCGCGCAGCAGCCGGATCATCGCGCTCAGCGCTTCGGTTTCCTGAGGGTTGAGGCCGGCAGCCGGTTCGTCGAGGCAGATGATCTGCGGACGGGTGCACATGGCCCGGGCGATTTCCAGACGGCGTTGCTGCCCGTAGGACAACTCGCCCGCCAGACGGTTGGCGCAGTCCACCAGGTCCACCACTTCCAGCCAGTAGAACGCGTGGTCAAGCGCATCGCTTTCAGCCTTGCGATAGCCCTTGGTATTAAGGATGCCGGCCAGCATGTTGCGGTTGACCCACATGTGCTGGGCCACCAGCAGGTTTTCCAGTACCGACATTTCCTTGAACAGGCGAATGTTCTGGAACGTCCGCGCCAGGCCGGCACGGTTCACCAGGTGGGTACCACCGAACATTTTGTAGAATAGGCGACTGGCGAAGGATTTCGGCGAGACGAAATCAACCGGTTTGAACGACTCACCCAGCAGCTGGATGACATTAGTTCGCTCGCCGCGAATGTTCAGTTCAATCTTGCCGCCGGAGGCCTTGTAGAACCCGGTCAGGCAGTTGAACACCGTGGTTTTCCCGGCGCCGTTAGGGCCGATCAGGGCGAAGATCGAGTTGCGGTGGACTTTGAGGCTGACATCGCTCAACGCCTTGATGCCGCCGAAGTGCATCATCAGCTTCTCGACCGAGAGTACGACTTCGCTCATGGCGCTACTCCTTTACGCGGGGCCACACCGGTACGGCTGATCCGAATCAGGCCGCGCGGTCGCCAGATCATCATCAACACCATCAGGATGCCGAACAGCAGCACGCGATACTCCGCGAAGCCACGCAGCAGTTCCGGGGCGACGGTCAGCACGAAGGCTGCAATCACCACGCCGATGGTCGAGCCCATGCCGCCGAGTACCACGATGGCGAGGATCAGGGCCGATTCAAAAAAGGTAAACGAGGTCGGGTTGACGAATCCCTGATAAGTGGCGAAAAACACCCCGGCCAAACCCGCCGTCGATGCACCGATGGTGAACGCCGAGAGCTTGACCAGTACGTGGTTCAGGCCCATGGAGCGGCAGGCGATTTCGTCTTCACGCAAGGCTTCCCAGGCGCGGCCGACCGGCATGCGGGTCAAGCGGTGCTTGATGTGCAACACGGCCAGTACCACAAGGAACAACACCGCGTAGATGAAGTAGTACTTCACGTCGGGGTTATAGGCGATGCCAAAGAACTCATGGAACGGCACCCCGCCCTCTTTCGCTCGCTTGCCGAACTCGAGGCCGAAGAAGGTGGGCAACGGAGCCGCCATGCCGTTCGGGCCGCCGGTCAGGGACAGCCAGTTGTTGAGGATCAGCCGGATGATTTCACCGAACCCCAGGGTCACGATGGCCAAATAGTCACCGTGCAGGCGCAACACCGGAAAACCGAGGATGCAACCGGCAAGGCCCGCCGTGATTGCCGCCAGCGGCAGCACCGTCCAGAAACCCAGGCCGAGGTATTGGTAACCGAGCGCCAGACCGTAGGCACCGATGGCGTAGAACGCCACATAACCCAAGTCGAGCAGGCCGGCCAGGCCGACCACGATGTTCAGGCCCAGACCGAGCAGCACATAGATCAGCCCGAGAATGACCACGCCCAACAGGTAGGAGTTGGAGAAAAACGGGAACACCACGGCAACGACGATCAGCAGCGGGATAATCCAGCGCAAGCGGGATTTGTAGTCAGGTGGCAATACATGGACACCGGAGCCGGTGCTTTCAAAGCCTTCGAGAATTTTCAGGCCCTTGGGGGTTTGCAGGAACAGGCTCAGGGCAAAACGACCAGCCATGACGATGGCGACAATCCAGGCCACTCGAGTGGTTTCCAGATTGAAGCCGTAGCCGTCGAGGACCACGCCGACAATCGGGCCGAACACAATCAGGGCGACAAGGCCGGCAAGAATCGCGTCAACCAGGCTTCTTTTGATATCAATGGTTTTTTTAGTGGTTGAAGACATCGCTTACACCTTCGACACAAGAGGACGGCCGAGCAGGCCTTGGGGCCGAAAGACCAGAACGAGAACGAGCAGCGAGAAGCTGAAAACGTCTTTGTAATCCGAGTTCACCAGACCCGAGAACAGCGACTCGGAAATCCCGAGAATGATCCCGCCGAGCATGGCACCCGGTAGAGAGCCGATCCCGCCGAGTACCGCGGCGGTAAACGCCTTGATCCCGATGATGAAGCCGGCATAGAAGTCGAATGTGCCGTAGTTCATGGTGATCAGCACGCCAGCCAGGGCCGCCATGGCGGCACCGATGATGAACACATAGGAAATCACCCGGTCGGTGTTGATCCCCAGGATCGAGGCCATCTTGCGATCTTGCTGGGTGGCGCGGCACATGCGGCCGAGCTTGGTGTACTTGATGACGTAGGTCAGCAGGGCCATCCCGGCAAACGCTGCGACCAGAATGAAGATCTTGGTGTAGGTCAATTGCACAAAACCTGTGCCGACCTCGACACGCCAGGCCCCCGTGAGCAAGGTAGGAACCCCTTGTTGCTTCGCGCCTTGGGCGATCTGTGCGTAGTTTTGCAGGATCAGCGAAATGCCGATGGCGCTGATCAGCGGTGCCAGTCGGGTGGAGTTACGCAGGGGTTTATAAGCCACCCGCTCGATGACCCAGCCATACACCGCCGTGACGATGATGGTGAAGATCAGTGTGCCAAGCATCAGCAGAGGGAAGGATTCAATACCGAAGTATGCCAGCAGAGCCAGACTGATCGCCGCGAGGTACGCAGAGATCATATAAACCTCGCCATGGGCGAAGTTGATCATGCCGATGATGCCATAGACCATTGTGTAGCCGATGGCGATCAGGCCATAGACCGACCCGAGGGTCAGGCCGTTGACCAGTTGCTGCAGGAAAATACCATCCATAACGCAATCTCACGCATTTGAGAGACTGCACAGAAGCCGGGGGCAACGGACCGGGGTTCAGCCGCCGTTGCAGCACGGATTGTGTGCAGCTCTACGAGAAAAGACAGGTACTGCACGGACATGTTCTTTGATTGCCGGCGCCCAAGGCGCCGGAAATCAGCCGTTCATATCACTTCTGTTTTTCCAGTTGGTGGTATTTGCCGTCCTTGTCCCACTGGTAAACCACGTAGTCGGAGACTTTCAGGTCGCCCTTGGCGTCCCAGGTCTTCTCGCCCATCACGGTTTTGACCGGGTTCTTCTTCAACCACGCAGCCGCTTCTTCGCCCTTGTTGGACTTGGCGCCGTTGAAGGCAGCCGCCAGGGTCTGGACCGAAGCGTAGGCGTACAAGGTGTAGCCTTCAGGCTCGGTGCCTTTCTTGCGGAACTCGTCCACCACGGTCTTGCTGTCTGGCAGCAGGCGTGGGTCGGCACCGAAGGTCATCAGCACGCCGTCGACGAATTGCGGACCGCCGGCCGTGGTCACCAGTTCGTCGGTCACGATGCCGTCGTCGGACATGAACTTGACGTCTTTGAGGCCTTGTTCACGAAGTTGACGAACCAGAGGACCGGCTTCCGGGTGCAGGCCACCGAAGTAGACGATGTCGGCGCCAGCGCCACGGATCTTGGTCACGATGGTGCTGAAGTCTTTCTCGCCACGGGTCAGGCCTTCATACAGCACTGGCGTTACGCCGCGCTTGACCAGTTGCGCCTTGGTGGCATCCGCCAAGCCTTGGCCGTAGGTGTCCTTGTCGTGCAGCACGACGACTTTTTTACCCTTGAGCACGTCGACGATGTAGTCGCCGGCCACGATGCCTTGCTGGTCGTCACGCCCGCACATACGGAACATGGCGCTCAGGCCGCGTTCGGTAACGGCCGGGTTGGTGGAACCTGGAGTGATGGCGATGATGCCCGCTTCGTCGTAGATCTCGGAGGCCGGGATGGTCGACGAGGAGCAGAAGTGACCGACCACGCCGGCGACTTTCTGGTTGGTCAGGTCCTTGGCGACCGTCACAGCCTGTTTCGGTTCGCAGGCGTCATCGCCCTTGACCAGTACGATTTTTTCCCCGTTGACGCCGCCCGCTGCGTTGACCGCATCGGCCGCAGCTTGTGCACCCTTCATGTATTGCTCGCCAAATGCCGCGTTGGCGCCTGTCATCGGGCCCGCCACTCCGATTTTCACGTCAGCCTGTGCAAACGCAGAAACACCCAACGCAGCTGCCACTGCGAGGGCCAGAAAGCCTTTCTTGTAAAACGTCTGGGACATGAGGTGGTGCTCCAAGGTTTTTTTTTAGTTGGCACTGCGACTTCCTGAATGCTCAGAGCAAGGGCCGTGCCATCGGTTTTTTATTCTGAAAAAAGTCACTGCTTTATTGTTATTTTGACTGTTTCGAGCCCATTTTCATTGGGCGTGCAACCGTCTAAACCGCGGAAGGTGAAACCATTTATTTTTCAAGGCGCAACCCTAGTGCGCCATCATTGCAACCGCGGCGCGAAACGGCGTGCAACCAGCCTGTAACAGCGTGCGTCACCGAAGTGCACACTGCTGGTGCGCAACTGCTACAACCCGCACCTTTTACAGGCTAGTCGCTGCGCCGAAAAGCGCCGCTTCCAGCAACATATTTCAACAATCAAATAACGATCCGCAGGCACTGGCCTGCGTGATACAGCGAAAACCCGGCCTCGTACAGACAGCTGCGCAATCCTGCGCCAGCCAGTGGCTGCATGGGTGCGAAAGGAATCGGTAGCGCTTGCGGATTTCCGTTGCACAAGTAATCGGCAAAGGCTTTGCCGACGACAGTGCCCGTGGTCACGCCCCGACCGTTATAGCCGGTGACTGCCACTAAACCGGGCGCAGGCTCGAACAGACGCATCAGATGGTCGGGGGTGAAGGCGATGCATCCGGTCCAGGTGCACTCCCATTCCACCGGTTTGAGGTAAGGGAAATAGTGCTGCTGAACCCGATCGGCCCAGGCCTTGAGGAACCAGGCCGGCTTTTGATTGCCGTTGCCCAGGCTGCCGAGCAACAGCCGACCGTCTTTGTCGCGACGAATGCTGCTGAGCACCTGACGGGTGTCCCAGGAACCCTGGCCACCGGGAAGGATTTGCTGCGCGGCGTCTTCGGTCAGCGGGACCGAAGCGACTTGATAGTAGTAACCGGGGAAGAAATTGCGCCGAAGCTCCGTCCAGTCTCCTTCGGTATACGCGTTGGAAGCGATCACCACTTGCTCGGCCAGCACCGAACCCTGAGCGGTCTGCACCGACCAGCGCTGGCCCTGACGCTCAAGTCGGGTCACCGGAGAATGATCGAACAATTGACCACCGAGGCCGATGGCCGCTTTCGCCAGCCCCGTGGTGTAGGCCATCGGATTGAGCGTGCCAGCACGTCGATCGAGCAACGCGGCTGCAATCTTTTTGGTGCCGGTTGCTTGCTCGCAGGCTTGGCCAGTCAGTAGTTCAACCGGGGCGCCGCGACGTTTCCATTGTGCTTCACGACTGCGCAAGTCGGCTTCGCCACGGGCGTTGTGCGCCATGTGCAGCGTGCCTTCGCGGCGCAACTGGCAATCGATGTTGTATTTGTCGACCAGGCTGAACACCAGGGACGGTGCTGCACCCAGCATGCGGTTGAGCTGACTGCCAACCGCTTCGCCGAAACCGGCTTCGATCTCGTCCGGCGGTATCCACATGCCGGCGTTGACCAGCCCGACATTGCGCCCCGAACCGCCATGGCCGGCGCGATGCGCTTCCAGCACACAGACGCTTTTGCCCTGTTCCAGCAAATGCACCGCCGCCGACAGGCCGGTGAAACCGGCGCCGATGACACAGACATCCACCTTCACCTCGCCCTTGAGCGCCGAGTTGTCGGGCCTTTGCGGCGTCAGTTTTTCCCACAGACACTCTTCGCGTAACGGCATTGCCAGACTCCAACAGAAACCTAACAAACAACAAAGCAAAAGCTTCGCGGGCAAGCCTCGCTCCTACCGGGATCACATTGAACCTGTAGGAGCGAGGCTTGCCAGCGAAGGGGCCTATCAGTCGAACGTAATGCCCTGAGCCAACGGCAACTCCAGCGAATAGTTCACGGTGTTGGTCTGACGGCGCATGTACCCGCGCCATGCATCCGAACCGGACTCACGACCACCGCCGGTCTCTTTCTCACCCCCAAACGCGCCGCCAATTTCCGCGCCGCTCGGGCCGATGTTGACGTTGGCGATGCCGCAGTCGCTGCCGACCGCCGACATGAACTGTTCGGCTTCACGCACGTCGGTGGTGAAGATGCACGAGGACAGGCCTTGTGGCACCGAATTATTCAGGCGCAACGCCTCGTCGAAATCGTTGTAACCGACCACGTACAGGATCGGCGCGAAGGTTTCATCGCGGACCACGTCGCTCTGCTCAGGCATTTCAACGATGGCTGGCGAAACGTAGTAAGCGTTCGGGTATTGGTCTTCCAGCTGACGCTTGCCGCCGAACACACGGCCGCCTTCGCTCAAGGCTTGTTCCAGCGCGTCCTGCATGTTTTCGAAGCTGTGCTTGTCGATCAGTGGACCGATCAGATTGCCCTCAAGCGGGTTGCCGATGCGGACTTTGGAGTAGGCCGCCTTGAGACGGGTGACGATTTCTTCCTTCACCGACTCGTGGGCGATCAGGCGACGCAGGGTGGTGCAACGCTGACCGGCCGTGCCGACGGCGCTGAACAGAATGGCGCGCACGGCCATGTCCAGATCGGCGCTTGGGGCAAGGATCATCGCGTTGTTGCCGCCCAGTTCCAGAATGCTGCGGGCAAAACGTGCGGCGATTTTCGGCGCCACTTCGCGGCCCATGCGGGTGCTGCCAGTGGCGCTGATCAGCGCGACACGCGGGTCATCGACCAAGGCTTCGCCGGCATCGCGACCGCCGATAATGACTTGGCTCAGGTGCGGTGGCGCGTCGCTGAAGTTCTTCAGGACGCGGTCGAACAGCGCCTGGCAGGCCAGTGCGGTTAGCGGGGTTTTTTCCGACGGCTTCCAGATCACCGGGTTACCGCAAACCAGTGCCAGCGTGGTGTTCCAGGCCCAGACCGCCACCGGGAAGTTGAACGCGCTGATCACGCCGACGATGCCCAGCGGGTGCCAGGTTTCGCGCATGTGGTGGCCAGGGCGCTCGGAGGCGATGGTCAAACCGTACAGCTGACGGGACAGACCGACCGCGAAGTCGCAGATGTCGATCATTTCCTGCACTTCACCCAGGCCTTCCTGAGTAATCTTGCCGGCTTCCCACGAGACCAGCTCACCGAGGTCGGCCTTGTATTCGCGCAGGATGTCGCCCAGTTGGCGCACCAGTTCGCCACGGCGCGGAGCCGGGACCTTGCGCCACAGTTCGAACGCATGATCTGCACGACTGATGTGCTGCTCGACTTCAGCGGCACCTTCCCAGTTCACGGCGGCGATCTGGCTGCCGTCGATAGGCGAATGCACCGGCACTTTGCCGTTCTGGTACAGGGCCGGGTTCACACCAAGACGATCAAGCAATGCGGCAACCATGGGTCACTCCTCGAGCAAAAAACAGAAAACGTCCAGCCGGAAAATCACGACTGATCAGACCTGTAGTTTTAGCGCCCCTGAGGTTACCCAACAAACGACCTTTAAGAGAGATATCATTCCGTTTATTCATGCTGCGAATCTGCCGGTACAAAAAGCAGAGAGAAACAAGAAAAAGGACCACCCATGCTGAATAAACGTTACTTGCCGTCGATCACCGCGCTGCAGTGCTTCGAGGCCGTCACCCGGCACTTGAGCTTCACCCGGGCCGCCGAAGAGCTGAACCTGACCCAGAGCGCCGTGAGCAAACAAGTCGCGCAACTCGAAGAATTGTTACAGCACTTGCTGTTCCGCCGAGTGCGTCGACGCCTGCAAATGACTCCGGCCGGCGATTTGTACCTGGTGGAGGTAAGAAAAATCCTCACGCAGGTCGAGATGTCGACCCATTACCTGCGCTCCTACGGCGGTGAAACCGAAGTCTTGCGCGTATCAACGCCCCCGACCTTCGGCGCGCGCTGGCTGGTCCCTCGCCTCAAAGGCTGGCGCCTGCGGCATCCGTCGATCCATCTGGACCTGTGCAGCGAGCAAGAGGCCGACGATCTGCTGCAAGGTCGCAGTGACCTGGCGTTCTATTTTGGCCAGGGCTCACGGCCCGGCACCGAATGCCTGAAGCTGTTCGGCGAAGAACTGGTGCCGGTCTGCGCACCTGGCAGCCTGCCGGACACGCCGTTCACCGACCCGACGCAACTCACCGACCTGGTCCTGCTGCAAAACGCCTCCCGGCCCCAGGCCTGGCATGACTGGTTCGACAATCAGGGCTACCACACCGAACACAGCTACCACGGCCCGCGTTTCGAAACCTTTTATATGTGCATCCGCGCAGCGCAAGTGGGCTGTGGCGTGGCGCTGCTGCCACGGTTTCTGGTGGAAGAGGAATTGGCCGACGGCAAACTGGTCATTCCCTGGCAGCATGCCATGCCCAGTTCCGACGCCTACTACCTGGCGTACCCGGAACACTCGGCGGAAGTGCCCAAGGTGCGGGATTTTGTGAAGTGGATGCTGGAGCAAGTCGACAGCCCGGATACACCGAAAACTTGAAGGTCCACACAACCCCTGTGGGAGCGAGCCTGCTCGCGAAGGGGTCGGCACATTCAACATCCATATTGACTGACACACCGCTTTCGCGAGCAGGCTCGCTCCCACAGGGATGGCCAGCGCCTAAAAAAACGCTGGCAATCCCCACCATTGATATGCGCCACTAGCGCCATTCATTGGAACAGCTGCAACGTCGCTGCCAAGCGCCGCGGCCAGCCTGGAGAAACCCTTTATGAGCGAGAGCGTATTTGGCGATCGCATCGTGCAGAACCTGCTCGACACCGACTTCTACAAACTGACGATGATGCAGGCGGTGCTGCACAACTACCCTAACGTCGAAGTCGAATGGGAGTTTCGTTGCCGTAACAGTGAGGACCTGCGCCCGTACCTGGCGGAGATCCGTTTCCAGATCGAGCGCCTGGCCGAGTTGAGCCTGAGCGCCGACCAGCTGAGTTTCATGGAGCGCATCAGCTTCATGAAACCGGACTTCCTGCGGTTTCTCGGGTTGTTCCGCTTCAACCTGCGCTACGTCCACACCGGCATTGAAAACGGCGAGCTGTTTATCCGCCTGCGCGGGCCGTGGCTGCATGTGATCCTGTTCGAAGTTCCGCTGCTGGCAATCGTCAGCGAAGTGCGCAACCGCTATCGCTACCGGGAAATCGTCCTGGAGCAGGCCCGCGAGCAGCTCTATCGCAAGTTCGACTGGCTGACCGCCAATGCCGGCAGCGACGAATTGTCCGAATTGCAGGTAGCCGATTTCGGCACTCGCCGGCGCTTTTCGTACCGCGTGCAGGAAGAAGTGGTGAACGTACTCAAGCACGACTTCCCCGGGCGTTTCGTCGGCACCAGCAACGTGCACCTTTCCCGCGAGCTGGACATGAAACCGTTGGGCACCATGGCCCACGAGTGGATCATGGCTCACCAGCAACTCGGCCCGCGTCTGATCGACAGCCAGATTGCCGCCCTCGATTGCTGGGTTCGCGAGTACCGCGGCCTGCTGGGGATCGCCCTCACCGACTGCATCACCACCGATGCCTTCCTCGGCGATTTCGACCTGTATTTCGCCAAGCTCTTCGACGGCCTGCGCCACGACTCCGGGGATCCGGTGATCTGGGCCGAAAAAGCCATCGCCCACTATCACAAGCTCGGCATCGACCCGATGAGCAAGACGCTGGTGTTCTCCGACAGTCTGACGCTGCCCAAATCGCTGGAAATATTTCGCGCATTACGCGGTCGGATCAATGTCAGCTTCGGCATCGGCACCAACCTGACGTGCGATATTCCGGGTGTCGAACCGATGAGCATCGTGCTTAAAATGGCGGCCTGCAACGGCCAACCGGTGGCAAAGATCTCCGATGAGCCTGGCAAGACTCACTGCAAAGACCCGAATTTCGTCGCCTATTTGCGACATGTTTTCAAAGTACCTGCCGCCCTTTCCAGCACATCAAGCATTACTAGCAAGGAGTGAATTCATGCAAGCCGAACAGCGTGAGATTGCTGAGCAGCTCAAGGTTCAACCGCCGTTCGCCGACCAGGCCGCCCTCAAGGCTGAAGTCGCCCGGCGGATTACATTCATTCAGGATTGCCTGGTCAATTCCGGGCTCAAGACCCTGGTGCTCGGCATCAGCGGCGGCGTCGATTCCCTGACCGCCGGCCTGCTGGCCCAGCGCGCCATGCGCGAACTGCGCGAGCGCACGGGTGACGACCGCTACAAGTTCATCGCCGTGCGCCTGCCGTACGAAACCCAGTTCGATGAACACGACGCCCAGGCGTCGGTCGATTTCATCGCCCCGGATGAACGCCACACCGTGAACATCGGCCCGGCGGTCAAGGCCCTGGCCAGTGAAGTCGCCGCCTTCGAAGGCAAGCAGGCAGTCTCGGTGGATTTCGTGCTCGGCAACACCAAGGCGCGGATGCGCATGGTCGCCCAGTACACCATCGCCGGCGCGGCCCATGGACTGGTGATCGGCACCGACCACGCGGCGGAAGCGGTGATGGGCTTCTTCACCAAATTCGGGGACGGCGCCTGCGACCTGGCACCGCTGAGCGGCCTGGTGAAAAACCAGGTGCGAGACATCGCCCGCAGCTTCGGCGCGCCGGAATCGCTGGTGGAAAAAATCCCGACGGCGGACCTTGAAGACCTGTCGCCGGGCAAACCGGACGAAGCGTCCCACGGCGTGACTTACGCCGAGATCGACGCATTCCTGCACGGCGAGCCGGTGCGTGAAGAAGCGTTCAAGATCATCTGCAATACGTACAAAAAGACCCATCACAAACGCGTGATGCCGTTTGCACCGTAATTTCCGAGGCGTCTGATCCGACGCCTTCGCGGGCAAGCCTCGCTCCTACAGGTACAACGCTGCCCTTGTAGGAGCGAGGCTTGCCCGCGAAGAACGATGACGCGGTCAAACGTCAGGCAAAAAAAAAGCGTCCCATGTGGACGCTTTTTTTATGAGTGCGATTTGCTTACTTCAAGGTAACGGTGCCTTTCATCATCGAGATGTGGCCAGGGAACGAGCAGAAGAAGCCGTACTTCTCGGCAGCATCCAGCTTCGACACATCGAAGGTCACCGAGTCGGTTTCCTTGGCGCCAATGACTTTAGTGTGAGCGATGATGCGCGCGTCACCTTCCGGCAGGTAGTTCTTGTCGATGCCCGCGGCCAGGCCGGCGGTGGCGATCGGCTGCATGTCAGCTTCTTTGCTGAGTACCCAGTTATGGCCCATGACGTTTTTCGGCAGGCTGCCGGAGTGGGTCAGTTCAACGGTGAAGGTCTTGCAGCTTTTGTCGATTTCAATGGCTTTGGAACTGAAGGTCATCTGATCGGTGGAGTCGATCGTGGTTTTGCACTCGGCAGCCATCAATTGACTGCTGGCCAGTGTCAGCAGGGATACCGCAACAAGTTTGGCAAACATGGTGAATCTCCAAGGCAGGGTTAACAAAAGTGCGAATGGACAGAAGACTGCCTGAAAACTTCGCAAGTTCCTATGACCTGAATCAAAAATTGTATACAACTTTCGGGCTATGACACCTATCGAAACAATCTACCAGCCAGACGTCTGGGGCGGCCCTATCATCAGGTCGTCATCCCCCATCTGGAGCGCCAGTCATGTTCTTCAATAGCCTGTTGTGCAGTTTGCTCGCCGCCTACGCCTGTGGCGCCAGTGGTACCTACGAAACCCCCAAGCGCGAAGTTTAGACCTTGGAACACCGCTTGCCTGCCTTTACTCTGTGGCGATACCGACCATGGAGTAAGGCATGTCTTTAGCGTCCGTTTGTGTATTCTGCGGTGCCAGCACCGGCACCCACCCGGCTTATCGTGAAGCGGCTGTCGCCTTGGGGCGCGCATTGGCCGAGCGCAAGTTGACCCTGGTCTATGGCGGCGGCGCTGTCGGCCTGATGGGGATCGTCGCCGATGCTGCACTGGCGGCCGGCGGTGAAGTGATCGGGATCATCCCGCAAAGCCTCAAAGACAAGGAAATCGGCCACAGCGGCCTGACCCGCCTGGAAGTCGTCGACGGCATGCATGCGCGCAAGGCGCGGATGGCAGAGCTCAGCGACGCGTTTATTGCCCTGCCCGGCGGCCTCGGCACGCTGGAAGAACTGTTCGAAGTCTGGACCTGGGGCCAGCTCGGTTACCACGGCAAACCGCTGGGTTTGCTGGAAGTGAACGGTTTCTACAGCAAATTGACCGGTTTTCTTGATCATATCGTCGGCGAAGGCTTCGTTCGCGAAGCACACCGTGACATGCTGCAAGTGAGCGAATCACCGCAAACCCTGCTCGATGCCCTGGATGCCTGGCAGCCGACAGTGGTGCCCAAATGGACGGAGTTAAAACCCAGCTAACGGCTTGGCACCGATACAGGGCAGAATATGCGCCGCTCAACCTCACCTTCGACCCCAGAGGATCGCCCATGGCTAAACCTAATTATTCCTTCGCCAAACGTCAGAGAGACTTGGCCAAGGAGCAGAAGAAAGAGGAAAAGCTTCAGCGCAAGAAAGCTACAGCTGAAGAAGAAGCAGCAGCACTGAACCCGGATGCCGAAGGCGAAGTGGCTACAGACGAAACTGAAGCACCGAAAGATCAGGCGCCCGACGCCTGAGACCCTCAGGGCCCGATGATCTGATCAGGCCCACCGGATCTGTGTCCAGGGTCAGCAGTTACGCTGCTGACCCTCACAGGCCACTCTGAAATACCCCCATCCCAGAATCGCCACACATCCCGCTCTTGTAGGAGCTGTCGAGTAACACGAGGCTGCGATCTTTTGATTTTTCTTTTAAAAGATCAAAAGATCGCAGCCTCGTGTTACTCGACAGCTCCTACAAGGGGGAGTGGGTTACTCCAGTGGCATCACGGTGACGCGGACTTCCGGGTCGTGGTTGCCGCCGCCCAGGATTACCCCGCGCAACGGCGAGACGTCGGAGAAATCCCGGCCCCAGGCCAGGGTGATGTGCTCCAGCGCCGGTTGCACATTGTTGGTCGGATCGAAATCGACCCAGCCCAGCACCGGGCAAAACACCGAGACCCAGGCATGCGATGCGTCGGCGCCGATCAGCCGAGGCTGGCCCGGCGGTGGCTGGGTCAATAGGTAGCCGCTGATATACCGCGCGGCCAACCCACGGGAACGCACGCACGCGAGCATCAGGTGTGCGAAGTCCTGACAAACGCCGCGTCGGCGCTCCAGCACTTCCACCAACGGCGTCGCCACTTGGGTCGCCTCGGCATCGAAGGTGAATTCGCTGAAGATCTTCTCCATCAACGCCTGAACACCCAGCAACAGAGGTCGCTCAGCAGGGAAACAGCTCTCCGAGAACTCGACAAAGTTGCGCTTCAAGTGCACGTAGGGAGATTCGAACCGGTAGCGGCACGCTTCCAGCACTGCAGGTGTCAGCGGCTGACTGCTGTAAGTCAGCGCGCTGCGGGTTTCTTCCCAGGCCGGTGACTGATTGAAATCAAGCGCTGGCCGAGCCAGCACTTCGACGGTGAGCCGAGCGTTGACCAGCAACTCATCGTGCGGACGTTCAAACGCCAACCGTGTCAGCGGATTGCCGAACACATCCAGTTCGTCCCGACGCGAAGTCGGGTCGGGACTGATCTGCAATTGCTGCTCGGTGCAGCGCTGCCAGGCGCAGGGTCGCGGCCACAAGTGCGCCAGTTGCTGAGCCAGGGACACCGGGCTGTCGTAGTGATAATGGGTGTCGTGGAGAATCTGGTAACGGGCGTTCATCAGACGGACACCGTGCGCTGGCTGACATCATCGACATGGGCGAAATGGCGCAAGGCCAGGCGATCCGACACTTGCCCACTGGCATCGGCGATCTCTTGCAGCAGATCCGCCAGGCCTTCGATGGCGGCGCGCACGCTGTTTTCGCCAAACAACGAGTTTTCCAGACAGCCCAGATCGAAGCACGCCAGCCTTTCCACCAGCTGTGGAAGGCCTGCCTCACGGGGCACGCCAAAGTCGTCGTTCAAGCGTTTGAGCGTGCGGGTCACCAGCTTCAACTGGAACAGCACCGCGTGCGGGTTCTGCTCGTCGAGCAGCAACAGGTCCAGCACCGGAATCAGCTGCGCCACCGCCAGATACCGCGAACGGTAGGTGATGCTGCTGTTGCCCAGCTCCAGCAGCCACTCCAGCCCGGCCTGATCGAAAGCCCCGGCACCCCGCAGAAACGCCGCCAGGCTCGCGCTGAGAAACTGCAGCCGCTCGATCCGCCGGCCGATCATCAGGAAACGCCAGCCTTCGTCCCGGGTCATGTCGTCCAGGGCAAAACCGGACAGTGCCGCCAGAGACATCACCAAGCGGTTGAGGAAATCCATCAGCTCGCCGAAATCCGGCTCATCGGTTTCCAACTCCATGGCCTCGCGCTGCAACTCCACCAGCGCCTGCCAGTTTTCCCGCGAGAGTTTGCCGCGCACCTGCGACGCCGCCCACTGCAAGCGTTGCAGGTTGGAACGCAGGCTGAACGGCCAGTCATCGCCCAGCAGCGCCGCCAACAACCGCTCGGGCAGCTCGCCTTCCTCCGGCAACAGATTCAGGCGCTCGCCGAGATCGACGGCCGCCTGCAAGGCCTGCGGATCATCACCGTCGACATAGCGCGCCAGCATGATCCGCAGCAACCGCGCGCTGTCATCGCAACGTTCGCAATAGCGGCCGAACCAGAACAGGTTTTCCACCACCCGCGACGGCAGGTACGGATCACGCCTTACCAGATCATGTACACCGATCGTGCGCTGGGTTCTCCATTGCTCGCCACTTGGCGGACGGTCGCCCAACACCCAAGTGTCCTTGCTCGCGCCGCCACGCTGCATCGACACCACTTCGGCGTCAGCCTCGGCGGCCACCCGCGTCAGGCCGCCGGGCAACACCCGATAACCGTCGCGACTGGCCACCGCATACACGCGCATGCCGATGGCCCGAGGTTGCAGTTGACCGCCCTCGGCCTGCCAGATCGGCGCTTGGGACAATTGTGCGAGTTCTTGCGCGACATACGCGTAAGGCCGCGCCTGCATGCGTTCGGCCAAGGCTTGGCGCTGTTTTTCGCTCAAATCGCGGCCAAACACAGGCGTAAAGCTCTGCGAGGGGAATGCCGGTTTGATCAGCAGTTCCGGTAGTTTCTCCAATGCTTGCGCCAGCACCGGTTCTTCACCACACCACCACGTGGCAATGGACGGCAGGATCAGTTCTTCACCAAACAGGAATTGATTGATCCTGGGCAGGAAACCCAGCAACCCCGGCGACTCCAGCACGCCACTGCCCAAAGCGTTGGCCACCAGCACTCGCCCCTGCCGCACCGCTTCGAGCAAGCCCGGCACGCCAAGGGCCGAATCGGTGCGCAGTTCCAGCGGATCGCAGAAGTCATCGTCGAGCCGCCGCATGATGGCGTGGACACGCCGCAAGCCGCTCAAGGTTTTCAGGTAGACCGTGGCATCGCGGACGGTCAGGTCGCCGCCCTCCACCAGTGGATAACCGAGCTGGCGCGCCAGATAAAGGTGTTCGAAATAGCTTTCGTTGAAACGCCCAGGCGTCAGCAACACGATGAGGGGCGCTTCGTCATCGCTCGGCGCCTGACGGGCGAGCGTTTCCTGAAGCGTGCGGAAGAACCCGGCCAGATGTTGCACTTTCAAATCGCGGTACAACTCGGGAAAGGCCCGGGACACGATCGTGCGGTTTTCCAGTGCGTAACCGGCACCGGACGGCGCTTGCGTCCGATCCGCCGTCACCCACCAGCGACCGTCAGGCGTGCGCGCCAGATCCACGGCATACAGATGCAGAAAGGCGCCGTCAGGCGGCGTGATGCCCTGACACGGCCAAAGGAAGTTGTTGTGACCGAACACCAGCTCAGCCGGCAGCAGACCTTCAGCGATCAGCCGTTGCGGCCCGTACAAGTCCGCCAGCACCGCGTTGAGCAAGCGTGCGCGCTGGGCGATGCCGGCCGACAGCTGCTGCCATTCATCAGCGGCAATCACATGGGGCAACAGGTCCAGTTCCCACGGCCGATCGGCGCCCTTGGGGTCGGCGTAGACGTTATAGGTCACGCCGTTTTCCTGGATCTGCCGGGTCAGCAGCGCCTGACGCTGCGCCAGTTGCGCTGGCGTGCTGCGTTGCAATTGGTCGAACAGCCGCCGCCAGTGCGGGCGCACCGCGCCGCTGTCGTCGAGCAGTTCGTGATAAGTGCCCGCCGTCAGCGGGTAGCGGTCTAGCAGGTCAGGCATGGAAAGCTCGGCAGACAGCAAAGAACGGTCAGACTAACGCAGGCTCATGACGCCCGGATAGACGAAAAATCCGAGCGTCGCGTACGGTTTAGAAACGTCGTAAATCGAGAGTGAACGGCAGCTCGTCGTTCCTTTCCAGAATCGGTATAGGAAGTTTCCCAGGCGTGTGTCCGATACGGAAGAAACGCGCCATTCGCCGGCTCTCGGCCTCATTGGCGTTCACCGGCAGACTGTCGTAGTTGCGCCCGCCCGGATGGGCGACGTGGTACTGACAGCCACCCAGCGAACGCCCCATCCAGGTGTCGAGCAGGTCGAACACCAGCGGCGCATGCACGGGAATGGTGGGTTGCAGGCAGTTGGCCGGTTGCCAGGCGCGGAAACGCACCCCAGCGACAAATTCCCCAACCCGCCCGGTTGGCTGCAATGGCACCGGAATGCCGTTGCACGTCAGCAAATAACGCTGCGGCGCCAGGCCGGTGAGCTTGACCTGCAAGCGTTCCAGGGACGAGTCGACGTAACGCACCGTGCCACCGACGGCGCCCTCCTCGCCCAACACATGCCAAGGCTCGAGCGCCTGACGCACTTCCAGCTCGATACCGCTGACCGCGTAATCGCCGACCTTGGGAAAACGGAACTCCAGATGCGCGGCAAACCACTCGGCCCGCAGCGGATAACCGGCCGCGTTGAGGTCGACGATGACGTCGGCGAAATCCTGCTCGATAAAGTGCGGCAACAGGAAGCGGTCGTGCAGTTCAGTGCCCCAGCGCGCCAGTTTTGGCGGCGCATAAGGCTCGCGCCAGAAGCGTGCGACCAACGCCCGCAACAACAATTGCTGAGCCAGGCTCATGCGCGCGTGGGGCGGCATCTCGAAGGCGCGCAACTCCAGCAATCCAAGGCGCCCGGTGGCGCCATCCGGCGAGTAGAGCTTGTCGATGCAAAATTCGGCGCGGTGCGTGTTGCCGGTAACGTCGATCAGCAGGTTACGCAGCAGCCGATCCACCAGCCATGGCGCGCATTCCTCGCCCGGCTCGGGCATTTGCGCAAAGGCGATTTCCAGCTCGTACAGCGCATCGTTACGCGCTTCATCGACGCGTGGCGCCTGGGACGTCGGGCCGATGAACAGTCCGGAAAACAAGTAGGACAAAGACGGGTGGTTATGCCAGTAACTGATCAGGCTGCGCAACAGATCGGGCCGCCGTAGAAACGGTGAGTCCGCTGGCGTCGCGCCACCCAGTACAAAATGGTTACCGCCGCCGGTGCCAGTGTGCCGGCCATCGATCATGAATTTTTCGGTGGTCAGTCGGGTCTGGCGTGCTTCCTCGTAGAGAAATTCGGTGCGCTCGACCAGTTCATCCCACGTCGCGGACGGCTGAACGTTGACCTCGATCACGCCCGGATCGGGCGTGATGCGGAAATTGCTCAGGCGCGGATCGCTTGGCGGTTCATAGCCCTCCAGCAACACCGGGCAATGCAATTCTTCGGCAGTGGCCTCGATCGCACTGACCAGCTCCAGATAATCCTCGACGCGCTCCAACGGCGGCATGAACAGGTACAACCGGCCTTCCCGCGCTTCGGCGCAGAACGCCGTGCGCGTTAGCCAGTCGGCGGATTCGTCGATCTTCGGTGCACGCTCCTCCGTCACGGCAGCGGCGCCTTGGCTCTGAATTTGTGCCGTGTCCGGCAGTGCAGGGAATTCCTGATTCGGGTCCACTGGATGAATGAACGGGTACTCCGCCGCTTTCACCCAGGGCTGCGAGCCGAGCGGCAAGCGATAGCCCAACGGTGAATCCCCCGGCACCAGCCGACAGTGTTCCTCGCGCAGGTACCAGCGGCCGCTCTGCCACTGATCACCCTTGGCGGTGCGCGCCAGCGGCAGCACCTGGCCGATGACTTTATCGAGGCCCTGGCTGAAGACTTTTCGCAAACGCGCGCGCTCCAGCGGCTCTTCCAGACGTGAGTCTTCAGCGCTGACGTTCTGCGGCAAGGTGCCTTCGCGCCAGAGGTAATAGAAATTGTCTTCGTAGGCCGGGAATACAAAGCGCGTGGGAATTTTCAGGCGCTCGGCGACACTCGCCAGGAAACGCCCGGCCAGTTCACCGTTGGCGCCGTAGTCGTGCTGCTCATCGGCGATCAGCGCGCTGTTGTGCCAGATCGGCACGCCATCGCGGCGCCAATAGCAGTTCAGCGACCAACGCGGCAGTTGCTCGCCGGGGTACCACTTGCCTTGGCCGAAATGCACCAGGCCCTTCGGCGCGTAGTGTTTGCGCATGCGCTGGAACAGTTCGGCGGACAGACGACGTTTGTCCGGCCCCAGCGCGGCGGTGTTCCACTCGGCGCCGTCCGGGTCATCGATGGACACGAACGTCGGCTCACCGCCCATGGTCAGGCGCACATCGCCTTCGAGCAGGTCGGCATCGATCTGCCGTCCCAACGCCTGGATCGCCAGCCACTGGTCTTCGGTGTAGGGCTTGGTGACTCGTGGCGCTTCCCAAATCCGTTCAACGGACATTTCGTGGGTGAATTCGCACTCGCACGGTTCCACCAGGCCGCTGATCGGTGCCGCTGAGCCCGGATCGGGACTGCACGCCAACGGAATGTGTCCTTCACCGGCGAACAGCCCTGACGTCGCGTCCAGGCCGATCCAGCCGGCGCCGGGCAAATAGACCTCACACCAGGCGTGCAGGTCGGTGAAGTCCACTTCAGTGCCTGACGGGCCGTCGAGGCTTTTGACGTCGGCGGTGAGTTGAATCAGGTAGCCGGAAACGAAACGCGCCGCCAGCCCGAGGTTGCGCAGCAATTGCACCAGCAACCACGCCGAGTCACGGCAAGAGCCAGAGGCCTGTTCGAGGGTGTGCTCCGGCGTTTGCACGCCCGGTTCCATGCGAATCAGGTAGCCGATGTCTTCGCTCAGGCGCTGATTGAGCGCGACGAGGAAATCCACACTCGGCAGCGGCGTGCGGTCGATGCCCTGCAGATACGCCTGGAACTTCGGCGTCAGGGGCAAGGTTTCCAGGTACGGCGCCAGCTCTTTGCGCTCATCCGCCGCGTAGGCGAAAGGGATCTTTTCGGCGTAGGGCTCGAGGAAGAAATCGAACGGATTGAACACCGCCATCTCTGCCAGCAGGTCGACTTCGATCCGCAGCTCCGAGGTTTTCTCCGGGAATACTAAACGCGCCAGGTAGTTGCCCTGGGGGTCTTGCTGCCAGTTGATGAAATGCTGCTCGGGCGAGACCTTCAGCGCGTAGGACAGTATCCGTGTGCGACTGTGGGCGGCCGGGCGCAGGCGAACGATCTGCGGACCGAGCTCGACGGCGCGGTCGTAGCGGTAATGCGTGACGTGGTGCAATGCGACATGAATCGACACGGCGTGCCTCCTGCGAGCCTTAAGCGTATTCGAAAGCGCGCAAGACTTATGCCATCCAGCAGCGCTGGCGCTTTCACAGATTTGCCTAGGGCAGTACAGCACCAAAACCGGGCGATGCAGGAATTTGATTGGGGCGGATTGCACGAATATGTGGCGGTCGGGGACTGACAGCCAGGATTTGTAGCGGCTGTGCCGACCTCTTCGCGAGCAAGCCCGCTCCCACATTTGATCGCGGTCTAATGTGGGAGCGGGCTTGCTCGCGAAGAGGCCAGTAGCCCTAACCCACCTTTAGGAGCGTGGGAACGATCAGTGTATGAAACGAAAACGCCAACCCGAAGGTTGGCGTTCTGTTCAGCTCAAGCGCGGCTTAGCGCGGTACGACCGGCTTACGCGCAGGCTTGGGGCCTTTGCCTTTGGCCGCGTCCTTGCGTTCCTTGGCCGCCTGCTGGTTGCGGGCAAACGCCGCTGCCTTGGCCTGTTCACGCTTGTCCCACGGGTTGCCGCCATCGCTGGCGCGTGGTGGCAGGCCGGTGTGCTGGGTCAGGATCTTGGTGGTCTTTTCCCCAGCGACTTTGTGGCTGCCAGCCGGTGTCGAGTTCTTGCGACGGGCGCTCTGGTAGCTGTCGGTCGCTGGCTGATGCAGCGGGATCAACTGGTTCTTGCCCGGCCCGATCAGGTCGGCACGGCCCATGCGGGTCAGCGCTTCACGCAGCATCGGCCAGCCTTTCGGGTCGTGATAACGCAAGAACGCTTTGTGCAGGCGACGCTGCTCTTCGCTCTTGACGATGGTCACGGCGTCGCTCTTGTAAGTCACCTTGCGCAGCGGGTTCTTGCCCGAGTGGTACATCGCGGTGGCGGTGGCCATCGGCGACGGGTAGAACGCCTGCACCTGGTCGGCCCGGAAGCCGTTGCCCTTGAGCCACAAGGCCAGGTTCATCATGTCTTCGTCGGTGGTGCCCGGGTGGGCCGCGATGAAGTACGGAATCAGGTACTGCTCTTTCCCGGCTTCCTTGGAGTACTTCTCGAACATGCGCTTGAACTTGTCATAGCTGCCGATGCCCGGTTTCATCATCTGATTGAGCGGACCTTCCTCGGTGTGTTCCGGGGCGATCTTCAGGTAACCACCAACGTGGTGGGTCACCAGCTCTTTAACGTATTCCGGCGACTCGACCGCGAGGTCGTAGCGCAAGCCGGAAGCGATCAGAATCTTCTTCACACCCGGCAAGGCACGGGCGCTGCGATACAACTGGATCAGCGACGAGTGATCGGTGTTCAGGTTCGGGCAGATACCAGGGAACACGCACGAAGGCTTGCGGCACGCGGATTCGATTTCCGGGCTCTTGCAAGCGATGCGGTACATGTTCGCGGTCGGGCCGCCGAGGTCGGAAATGACGCCGGTGAAGCCTGGGACCTTGTCGCGGATCTCTTCGATCTCGCGAATGATCGATTCTTCGGAACGGTTCTGGATGATCCGGCCTTCGTGCTCGGTGATCGAGCAGAAGGTGCAGCCACCGAAGCAGCCACGCATGATGTTCACCGAGAAGCGGATCATGTCGTAGGCCGGGATCTTTTCCTTGCCGTACGCCGGGTGCGGAATGCGCGCATAGGGCATGCCGAACACGTAGTCCATTTCTTCGGTGGTCATCGGAATCGGCGGCGGGTTGAACCAGACGTCGACTTCGCCGTGCTTCTGCACCAGCGCACGGGCGTTGCCCGGGTTGGTTTCCAGGTGCAGCACGCGGTTGGCGTGAGCATAAAGCACCGCGTCGCCACGGACTTTCTCAACCGACGGCAGACGAATCACCGTCTTGTCGCGGGTCATTTTCGGGCTGGCCAGAATCTGCACGACCTTGGCTTCGCTCGGGTCCTCAACCGGACCCTTTTCCTGCTCGATGGCGCAGGCCTGGGTGTCCTGGGTGTTCACGTACGGGTTGATGATCTTGTCGACCTTGCCCGGACGGTCGATACGCGTGGAGTCGACTTCGTACCAGTCTTTCGGCGTGTCACGACGAATGAACGCGGTGCCGCGCACGTCGGTGATGTCTTCGATCTTGTGACCGTAGGACAGACGCTGGGCGACTTCGACGATCGCGCGCTCGGCGTTGCCGTAAAGCAAAATGTCGGCGCAGGCGTCGATCAGGATCGAGTTGCGCACCCGGTCCTGCCAGTAATCGTAGTGGGCGATGCGGCGCAGGGACGCTTCGATGCCGCCAAGAACGATCGGCACGTTCTTGTAGGCTTCCTTGCAGCGCTGGCTGTAAACCAGGCTCGCGCGATCCGGACGTTTGCCCGCCAGGCCACCGGGGGTGTAGGCGTCATCGGAACGGATTTTCTTGTCGGCGGTGTAGCGGTTGATCATCGAGTCCATGTTGCCGGCCGCGACGCCGAAGAACAGGTTCGGCTCGCCGAGCTTCATGAAGTCGTCTTTTGACTGCCAGTTCGGCTGGGCAATGATCCCGACGCGGAAGCCTTGCGACTCCAGCAGCCGGCCGATGATTGCCATGCCGAACGACGGGTGGTCGACGTACGCATCACCGGTGACGATGATGATGTCGCATGAATCCCAGCCAAGCTGATCCATCTCCTCCCTGCTCATCGGCAGGAATGGCGCTGGACCGAAACATTCGGCCCAGTACTTGGGATAGTCAAATAACGGCTTGGCTGTTTGCATGACGATGACCGGTGTTGAGATGAAAAATCGCGGGCGCGGAATATAGCACAAAAAATAACCAATTCCGACGGCTATGGTCGGAAATTGGTGGCGACCCCATTCGCGGGCAAGCCTCGCTCCTACAGGTTACGTGTTGTTCGCGCAATCGTGGCTCAACACATGACCTGTAGGAGCGAGGCTTGCCCGCGAAGAGGCCCTATCAGACGCTACACAACTTACTCGTCGTCGAAATTGTAGCTACCCGGCGCCAGGTTTTCGAAGCGGGTGTACTTGCCGATGAACGCCAGTCGCGACGTGCCGATCGGGCCGTTCCGCTGCTTGCCGATGATGATCTCGGCGATGCCTTTATGCTCGGTTTCCGGGTGATACACCTCATCCCGGTACACGAACATGATCACGTCAGCATCCTGCTCGATCGCTCCGGATTCCCGGAGGTCGGAGTTGATCGGGCGCTTGTTCGGTCGTTGCTCCAGGGAACGGTTGAGCTGGGACAACGCCACCACCGGGCAGTTGAATTCCTTGGCGAGGGCCTTCAAGGAACGGGAGATTTCGGAAATCTCGTTGGTCCGGTTATCACCGCCGGAACCCGGGATCTGCATCAATTGCAGGTAGTCGATCATGATCAGGGCGATGTCGCCATGCTCACGCACCAGGCGTCGGGTCCGCGCGCGCATCTCCGACGGGCTGATACCGGCCGTATCGTCGATGAACAGCTTGCGGTCGTTGAGCAGGTTGACCGCCGAGGTCAGGCGCGGCCAATCGTCGTCGTCCAGGCGACCGGCCCGGACCTTGGTCTGGTCGATCCGGCCGAGGGACGACAACATACGCATGATCAGCGATTCGCCTGGCATCTCCAGCGAGTAGACCAGTACGCACTTGTCGCTGCGCAGCACGGCGTTTTCCACCAGGTTCATCGCAAAGGTGGTTTTACCCATGGACGGACGGCCGGCGACGATGATCAAGTCAGACGGCTGCAGGCCGCTGGTCATCCCGTCGAGGTCGGTGTAGCCGGTGGACAGACCGGTAATGGCGTTGTCGGTGTTGAACAAGGTGTCGATGCGGTCGATGGCCTTGGTCAGCAAGTCATTCACGCTCACCGGGCCGCCGGTTTTTGGCCGGGCCTCGGCGATCTGGAAGATCTGCCGCTCGGCTTCGTCGAGAATCTCTTCCGCAGTGCGGCCTTCCGGGTTGAAGGCGCTGTCGGCGATCTCGGTCGCGATGCCGATCAGTTGCCGCAAGGTCGCCCTCGCGCGAACGATCTGCGCATAGGCCTTGATGTTGGCGACGGACGGCGTGTTTTTCGCCAGTTCGCCGAGGTAACCAAGGCCACCGACTTGCGAGGTCTGACCTTCCTTGTCCAATTGCTCGGCAAGGGTCACGACGTCGATCGGTGAGTTCCGGTCGGCCAGTTTGGCGATCGCGCGGAAGATCAAACGGTGGTCATGCCGATAGAAATCGCCGTCCGAGACTTGATCGAGCACGCGTTCCCAGGCGTTGTTGTCCAGCATCAGGCCACCGAGCACGGCCTGTTCGGCCTCGATGGAATGCGGAGGCACCTTCAGGGAAGCGGTTTGCAGGTCATATTGCTCAGGAGCGGAGATATCGTTCATGGCCACTTGGAATTAGAGGTGAAAATCAGGAACTGCAGAAAGACAAAGGGCACGACCTGTAAACAGGATCGTGCCCGATGTTACCGGCAAGCACCCGAGGGTGCCAGCCGACAAGTGCTGCTTAAGCTGCTACCACGACAACGCGTACGGTGGCTTCAACTTCGGCGTGCAGGTGCACGGCTACGTCGAATTCGCCTACGTTGCGGATGGTGCCGTTCGGCAGACGAACTTCGCTTTTTGCCACTTCAACGCCAGAGGCGGTCAGTGCATCAGCGATGTCGTGAGTACCGATCGAACCGAACAGCTTGCCTTCGTCACCAGCGGTGGCAGTGATAGTCACTTCCAGCTCAGCCAGTTGGGCGGCACGGCTTTCAGCCGAAGTTTTACGATCAGCTGCAGCTTTTTCCAGCTCAGCGCGACGCTCTTCGAACGCAGCCAGGTTGGCAGCAGTCGCAGCGGTAGCTTTGCCGTAAGGCAGCAGGTAGTTACGACCGTAACCAGCCTTAACGTTCACTTTGTCACCCAGGTTGCCCAGGTTGGTGACTTTTTCCAGAAGGATCAGTTGCATGTGAAAATCCTCTTAACTTTTAACCTTCACCGTTCGCGCTATCGGCATCTTTCGGTGCCGAACGACCGCGAAAATCAATCAGGCTGTCGACGATGGCCAAGACCACCAGCAACGGATAGATCAGCTGCATAAACAGCAACAGCGTGACGTACAACCCCACCAGCCAGAACCTGGCCAGTCGCTTTTGCGCCACCAGCCCATGAATCAGGGCTAGCCCGGCGAATACCAGCGGTACACTGCACAACGGCGTCAACATGGCCATCTGCGGGCCGATATTCGGCCCCAGAAGCATGAACGCCAGCAGCAACATCGCCGGCCCCAGCGGGAATCGGATGGCGCGAAACTCGCGACCAAAACCACCCGGGTTGTACAACAACGCCTGCCAGTAGCGCCCGACAATCAGGCTCAGCACACTGACGATTTGCAACAAGGCCGCAATCAGGCCGGTCAGGACCGGTGCAATCAGGGACGCAAAATGCGCTTGCTCGTCTGCCGACAACTTCTCGTAGACATCACCGAGTAGCGACGGCATGACTTTTATCAACGCCTGCGCCAGCATCTCGATTTGGGGACCAAAAGCCGTCCCCAGCACCACTGAAAACACCACTCCCATCGCTATGCTGACCAGCAGCACGCGGTTCCAGGACTCACTTGCGCGCAAAACCAACGCAAGGCTCCAAGACCCCAGCAACACCAGAAGTGAGCGTGGGTCATCGGCGTAAAGCCACCAGATCAATGCCGGCAGCAATCCCAGAGCAAGAACGCTCGAGGCGTCCTTCAATCCGCGCCGCAGGAGCACGAAGCATCCAGCGGCAGCACCCAACCAATACAACAACGGCAATGCCGCGCATCCAGCCACTACCAGAGTGGCCTGCATACGGCCGCGCATGATGAACTCAGCTATGGCACGCATGCTTTCAATCCTTTGCTACGTGTCGACTGCCCGGTCTCAGCGGCCGTGGCTGTCGGTGTAGGCCAGCAGGGCCAGGAAGCGGGCGCGCTTGATAGCGGTGGCCAGCTGACGCTGATAACGTGCTTTGGTACCGGTGATGCGGCTTGGAACGATTTTGCCGGTCTCGGATACATAAGCTTTCAGAGTGTT
>NZ_JBIVBY010000019.1:128878-149943 GCF_044746405.1 Pseudomonas sp. NPDC086251 | reverse complement strand
CTGCAACACGACGACGGTCACAGCCACATCCTGGCTGCCCCCATCCCGAACTGCCGCACGTTTGATCCAACCTACGGCTACGAGCTGGCGGTGATCATCCAGGACGGCATGAAGAAGATGACCGAAGAGCAGCAGGACGTTTTCTACTACATCACCGTGATGAACGAGTCCTACCAGCAGCCAGCCATGCCGGCCGGAGTCGAGGAAGGCATCATCAAGGGCATGTACCTGCTCGAGGAAGACACCCGCGAAGCGGCGCACCACGTTCAGCTGATGGGCTCCGGCACCATCCTGCGTGAAGTCCGTGAAGCGGCGAAGATCCTGCGTGAAGAGTTCAACGTCGGCGCTGACGTGTGGAGCGTTACCAGCTTCAACGAATTGCGTCGCGACGGCCTGGCCGTTGAGCGCAGCAACCGTCTGCACCCGGGCCAGAAGCCTAAACTGAGCTACGTCGAAGAGTGCCTGAACGGCCGTAAAGGTCCGGTCATCGCCTCTACCGACTACATGAAGCTGTTCGCTGAGCAAATTCGTCAGTGGGTCCCGTCCAAGGAATTCAAAGTCCTGGGCACCGACGGTTTCGGCCGCAGTGACAGCCGTAAGAAGCTGCGTCACTTCTTCGAAGTCGACCGTCATTTCGTGGTGTTGGCAGCCCTGGAAGCCTTGGCTGACCGTGGTGATATCGAACCTAAGGTGGTGTCTGAAGCCATCGCCAAGTTCGGGATCAACCCGGAAAAACGCAACCCACTGGACTGCTGAGGAGACACTCTGTGAGCGAACTCATTCGCGTACCTGACATCGGCAGCGGTGAAGGTGAAGTAATCGAAATTTTTGTGAAGGTCGGCGACCGTGTCGAAGCCGACCAGAGCATCCTGACGCTTGAGTCGGACAAGGCGAGCATGGAGATTCCTGCTCCCAAGGCCGGCGTCGTCAAAAGCCTGAAAGTGAAGCTGGGCGATCGCCTGAAAGAAGGCGACGAACTGCTCGAGCTGGAAATCGAAGGTGCCGCTGCTGCGGCTCCTGCGGCTGCCGCTGCGCCAGCAGCCAAGGCTGAAGCAAAACCGGCGGCTGCTCCTGCCGCCGCCGCTGCTCCAGCTCCTGCGGCTGCGCCTGCTGCCGCTTCGGTTCAGCAAGTGCACGTGCCGGATATCGGTTCGGCGGGCAAGGCCCAGATCATCGAGATCCAGGTCAAGGTCGGCGACACCGTCGAGGCTGATCAGTCGCTGATCACCCTGGAATCCGACAAGGCCAGCATGGAAATCCCTTCGCCGGCCGCTGGCGTGGTCAAGAGCATCAGCGTCAAGCTCAACGACGAAGTCGGCACCGGCGACCTGATCCTGGACCTGGAAGTGGCGGGTGCTGCGGCACCGGCAGCGGCCGCGCCCGCTCAGGCTGCTGCTCCGGCTGCCGCTGCTCCGGCACCTGCTGCTGCCCCGGCTGCACCGGTTGCCGACAGCGTTCAGGACATTCATGTCCCGGACATCGGTTCGGCAGGCAAGGCCAAGATCATCGAAGTCCTGGTCAAGGCCGGCGACACCGTTGAAGCCGACCAGTCGCTGATCACCCTGGAATCCGACAAGGCGAGCATGGAAATCCCATCGCCTGCCGCGGGCGTGGTGGAAAGCGTTTCCATCAAGCTGGATGACGAAGTCGGTACCGGCGACCTGATCCTCAAGCTGAAAGTCAAAGGCGCTGCGCCGGCTGCTGCACCGGCTCCGGCCGCTGCTGCACCCGCACCTGCGGCGGCCAAGGCTGAAGCTGCTCCGGCTGCTGCCGCTGCACCTGCCGCGCCGGCTGCCGCACCGGCCAAGCCTGGCGCCAAGGTTCACGCCGGCCCGGCTGTGCGCCAACTGGCCCGTGAATTCGGTGTCGAGCTGAATGCTGTCGGCGCCAGCGGTCCGCACGGTCGCATCCTGAAAGAAGACGTGCAGGTCTACGTCAAAGCCATGATGCAGAAGGCCAAGGAAGCACCGGCCGCTGCTGCTGGCGCAACCGGTGGCGCGGGTATTCCGCCGATTCCGGTCGTGGACTTCAGCCGCTTCGGTGAAACCGAAGAAGTGCCGATGACTCGCCTGATGCAAATCGGCGCGTCGAGCCTGCACCGCAGCTGGCTGAACATCCCGCACGTGACTCAGTTCGATTCGGCTGATATCACCGAACTGGAAGCGTTCCGCATCGCTCAGAAAGCCGTTGCAGAGAAGGCTGGCGTCAAGCTGACCATCCTGCCGCTGCTGCTCAAGTCCTGCGCGCACCTGCTCAAGGAACTGCCGGACTTCAACAGTTCGCTGGCGCCAAGCGGCAAGGCGATCATCCGCAAGAAATACGTGAACATCGGCTTCGCCGTCGACACCCCTGAAGGCCTGCTGGTACCGGTCATCAAGAACGTCGACCAGAAGAGCTTGTTGCAACTGGCTGCCGAAGCCGCTGCGCTGGCTGCCAAGGCCCGCGACAAGAAGCTCACCGCTGACGACATGCAAGGCGCCTGCTTCACCATTTCCAGCCTCGGCCACATTGGCGGCACCGGCTTCACGCCGATCGTCAACGCGCCGGAAGTGGCGATCCTCGGTGTTTCCAAGGCAACCATCCAGCCAGTCTGGGACGGCAAAGCCTTCCAGCCGAAGCTGATGCTGCCGCTGTCGCTGTCCTACGATCACCGTGTGATCAACGGCGCCGCTGCTGCACGCTTCACCCAGCGTCTGAGCAGCCTGCTGGCGGACATCCGCACAATCTTGCTGTAACACCGGCCGGCCCTCCTTCACCGGAGGGCCCGTCGCGTTCCACGTTTTCCGAGCGCCACGCTCGTACCTCAACCCCGCCAATTTGGCGGGGCTTTTTTTGCCCTGAAAAAACCAGCGTCCTACGTGCGCGGCTGATATCGGCCACAACTCGAGTCCACTTCTGCGCGGTATTTTTGGCCGACTAATAACTAGGCTTAGTTCAAAGATCAATAAATCTTTTGAACACGCTATTTATCTAGTTGGCACTACTTCGAATGGATTCGAATATGTTCAAACCTACAGTCGGGCCGATTATTGGCCACACCACAACTAACCACGCGCGTATCTTCTTGCGTGGCGAATTAAAGAAAGATGCTTTGGTATTTGCGGGCATCCGTTACAGACGGATCGGTGACGAGCGTTGGTCCAAAGGCGTTTTTGCACAGTTGACGACTGTCCGCGACGTGTCCGATGTGATTGCCCTCAACGACCTTGCTGCCGATACCGAGTATGAATATCAGGCCGGCTGGTTTAGCCCGATGAGTCCGGTGCATAGCGTAGCGTCGGTGCAGGAACTGCCGCTGCAATGGCCGCGGGACCTTTACCGCTTTCGCACGGCATCCAGCAAAACCAAGACACCACGGGCTTACATCGTTGGCTCATGTCGTTACCTGCGGATGACTCGCGGCGAACCAGCCTCTCCGCATCACGGCGACCGGATTTTCGCCGCCATCTCCCATTTGGCGGAGCATGCCGAACCCCCGATCAGCGCCATGCTGATGACCGGCGACCAAGTCTATGTCGATGACTTGAACTTCATTGCGCCCGATCGGGAGTACAGCGAAATACTCAACAAGTACCGCACAGCTTTTTCCCAACCGCATATCGCAAAGTTGATGTCCGGCATGCCGACTTACATGATCCTCGATGATCATGAAATCGAAGACAACTGGCCGGCCAATAAAAGTAAGTCCGATGCTTATTTATATAAAAACGCCCTGGCGGCGTATGAGCTTTATCAAGCCAGCCACAGCCCGGCCCATGAGCTTCTCGCCAGCGGACACTTCAGCAGAGACTTGCACCGCTATTGGTATCAATTCACCGAAGGCGATATCGAATGGTTTGTCACCGACAGCCGGACCCGGCGCAACCTGTCAGCCGACGACCGTCGCATTCTTGACGAAGCGCAGGAACGAGCCCTGTGCCAATGGCTGATCCACAGCCCGGCACGGGTCAAATTCGTGGTCACCAGCGTGATGTTCTACCCCGACCGCAAACGCCTGGGCGATGACGCCTGGCAGGCCTTTCCCGAGCAACGGCTACGTCTGCTGGAGACAATTCGCACGCACCGCATCAAGAACGTCGTCTTCGTTTCCGGCGATGTCCACGGCTCACTGACCAGTCGACTGACACACAGCGAAGACCCGGACTTTGAAGTCCACACCATCGTGTCGTCGCCGCTGTGCAACAGCAAACTGCTGCCGTATGCCAAGGCGTCCACTTTCATCCTCGATCAACCGTTGGCGAAAACAGTGGCGGGCGACTATCGGCATGAACTGACCAGTGCGGTGATCAGCGAAGACAACTTTGCCCACCTGATCGTCGAGGCCGAGCATATTTCCGTCCGTTATCACGACCGGAAGGGCAAGTTGCTGCAATCGATCCACATTAAATTACGTTAACGCCACAACACTTGTGGGAGCGGGCTTGCTCGCGAAAGCGCCGGGGCAGTCGACATCGATATTGACTGGCCCACCGCTTTCGCGAGCAAGCCCGCTCCCACAGGATGTAATCCTTTAACTGAGCTATCTTTGTGCTTGAAAATATTACTTTTGGCTACTCGCTGGAGAAATCCTGTCTCCTGCCGACATATTCTTATAGCACTTGGCCTTCATGTCTCTTGTCAGTCGGTGTCGCAATGATGCAACCTTGCCGCAGGCAACAATAAAGAGGGCGAGAGCCCGGCGCGATCAGCAAATACGAAGCGAGTTTCCCTCCCTATGAAAAGCCAACCCGATGCCGCCAGCCGTATGGTGGCCGAGGTAGTGACGCAGTTGCCGGTGCCCTCGCGGCTCGGCATGCTGCGTTTCGAACGGCTGAATGAACCGAGCTGGGCGCTGCTGTTTCTCGATCCCAATTGCGAACGACAATTCGGCCTGCCGGCGGTGGAGCTGTGTGCCCTGGTCGGTTCGCCCTACGCGAGCCTGATGGAACCCGAAGCGCGCTATCAACTGCATGACGCGGTCCAGTTGCAACTTACCGAAAGCCCGCATTACCTGATCCGCTACACCCTGCACACAGCCGCCGGCACCTTGAGCCTGTTGGAGTTGGGCGAAGCCTACAAACAACACAATCGACACCTGTTGCGCGGCTACCTGCTGGTGGTCGACGGCCTGTTCGGGGGCGAGCCGCTGATACCGGCGCTGGACCTGGAAACCCAGAACTCGCGCCTGCAAATCGCCCTGGAACTCAATCAACGCGCCCAGCAGGAACAACTCCTGCACCTGGACCGCGTGCGCGCCCAGCAAGACCTGATCCTGCTGCTGACCCGCCAGCGCTACAGCACCAATAATTCCCTGCAAGAAGCCGCCGAGCTGATCACCCGCAGTGCCTGTGACATTTACGAAATCGACTGCGCCAGCGTGTGGAACCTCGAAGGTTCGATGCTGGTGCCGATCTCGGCCTACCACCGCGCCAGCCAGGAATACCAACTGCCGGCGCCGATCGACGTCAGTGATTTCCCCGATTACCTCGACGCCTTGCACACCGGCCGCGCCATTGACGCGCATAACGCCATGCGCGACCCGCGCACCCGGGAAATGGCCGAACACCTGCGCCCGCGCGATGTGAACGCCATGCTCGACGCCAGCATCCGCGTCGACGGCCAAGTGGTCGGCGTGCTCTGCCTGGAGCAGACCGGTGCGACCCGCGCCTGGCAATCGGACGAAATCGCCTTCGCCGGCGAGCTGGCCGATCAGTTCGCCCAAGTCATCAACAACCACAACCGCCGCACCGCCACCAGCGCCCTGCACCTGTTCCAGCGTGCGGTCGAGCAAAGTGCCAACGCCTTTCTGCTGGTCAATTGCGACGGCGTGGTGGAATACGTCAACCCGAGCTTCACCGCGATCACCCAGTACACCACCGATGAAGTCCACGGCCAGCGGCTGTCGGAACTGCCGGCACTGGAAAACCTCAGCGAACTGCTGTTCGACGCGCCCTCGGCGCTGGCCAAGAGCAACAGCTGGCAGGGCGAGTTCAAGAGCCGCCGGAAAAACCTCGAACCCTACTGGGGTCAGTTGTCGATCTCCAAGGTCTATGGCGACAACCGTGAGCTGACCCATTACATCGGCATCTACGAAGACATCACCCAGACCAAACTCGCCCAACAGCGCATCGAGCGCCTGGCCTACACCGACAACCTGACCAACCTCGGCAATCGCCCGGCGTTCATCCGCAACCTCGATGAACGTTTCGCCCGAGACAGCGATACCCCGATCAGCCTGTTGCTGGTGGACATCGACAACTTCAAGCGGATCAACGACAGCCTCGGTCACCAGACCGGCGACAAATTGCTGATCAGCCTCGCCCGGCGCCTGCGCAACAGCCTGAGCCCGAGTGGCAGCCTGGCGCGCTTTGCCAGTAATGAATTCGCCGTGTTGCTCGACAACACCGACCTGCAGGCTGGCCAACAGATCGCCAGCCAGTTGCTGATGACCCTCGACAAGCCGATGTTCGTCGACAACCAGTTGATCAGCGTCACCGGCTCCGTGGGCCTGGCCTGCGCGCCGCTGCACGGCCGCGACCCACAAACCCTGATGCGTAACGCCGGGCTTGCGCTGCACAAGGCCAAGGCCAACGGCAAACATCAGGTTCAGGTGTTCACCGAAGCGCTCAATGCCGAGGCCAGCTACAAACTGTTCGTCGAGAACAACCTGCGCCGCGCCCTGACGCAAAACGAGCTGGACGTGTTCTACCAGCCCAAGCTGTGCCTGCGCAGCGGTCGCCTGCTGGGGATGGAAGCCTTGCTGCGCTGGAACCATCCGGAAAAAGGCATGATCCGCCCGGACCAGTTCATCAGCGTTGCCGAAGAAACCGGCCTGATCATTCCGATTGGCAAGTGGATCGCACGTCAGGCGTGCCGCATGAGCAAAGAGCTGACCGCCGCCGGCCTGGGCAACCTGCAAGTGGCGATCAACCTGTCGCCCAAGCAGTTCTCCGATCCGGACCTGGTGGCGTCCATCGCCAACATCCTCAAGGAAGAAGCGCTGCCGGCGAACCTGCTGGAGCTTGAATTAACCGAAGGGCTGCTGCTGGAAGCCACCGAAGACACCCACTTGCAACTCGACCAGCTCAAGCGCCTGGGCCTGACCCTGGCCATGGACGACTTCGGCACCGGTTACTCGTCGCTCAGTTACTTGAAAAAATTCCCGATCGACATCATTAAGATCGATCGAAGCTTCATCCACGAAATCCCCGACAACCAGGACGACATGGAAATCACCTCCGCGGTGATCGCCATGGCCCACAACCTGAAAATCAAGGTCGTGGCTGAAGGCATCGAGACGGCCGAACAGCTGGCCTTCCTGCGCCGCCACCGCTGCGATGTCGGCCAGGGTTACCTGTTCGACCGACCGATCCCGGGCTCCGAATTGATCGAGAAGCTCAAACGCTACCCGCGCGGCCCTATCGCCTGACAGCGCCCCCTGTGGGAGCGAGCCTGCTCGCGGTAGCGGTGTGCCAGGCACCATGATGTCGACTGTCACAGCGCTTTCGCGAGCAGGCTCGCTCCCACAGGGATAATTGGGCAAACTGCGTGTCTGACTATTCCCAAACTGAGAGGACTGATGATGGTTCTGCGCTCGGAAATTCTGGTGAACAAAAACGTGCTCCCGACTAAAGAACAAGCCCTGCCTGGCCGTGAAACCCCAATGAACTTGCCGGAAAAGCACTTCGTCCACGACGCCCCGCTGCTGGGCCCGTTTGCCATGGACGTGGATTTCGCGATCTTCGGCCTCGGCTGCTTCTGGGGCGCGGAACGCAAATTCTGGCAGCGCGAAGGCGTGGTCAGTACGGTGGTGGGTTATGCGGGTGGCTTTACACCAAACCCGACGTATGAAGAAGTCTGCTCAGGCCTGACCGGCCACAGCGAAGTGGTATTAGTGGTCTACGAGCCGGCAAAAGTCAGCTACGAAGCACTGCTGAAGATGTTCTGGGAACTGCACAACCCGACACAAGGCATGCGCCAGGGCAACGACATCGGCACCCAGTACCGCTCGGTGATCTACGCCACCAACCCGGATCAGTTGGCCGCCGCGAAACACAGCGCGCAAGTGTTCCAGGCTGAATTGACCAAGGCTGGCAAAGGCATCATCACCACCGAAATCGACGAAGCGCCGACGGTCTACTTCGCCGAGGCCTACCACCAGCAATACCTGGCAAAAAACCCTGAAGGGTATTGCGGGATTGGCGGTACCGGCGTGACCTGCCCGATTTGATTTTCGGACGCTGAAAAGCTTCGCGGGCAAGCCTCGCTCCTACAGACCACACCAGACTGTAGGAGCGAGGCTTGCCCGCGAAGGCGTCAGGCTAGACGCCACAGATATATCTGATCGGCAATCAGCTCTCGGCGATCAACCAATCCATCTGCCACCCACCCTGGGTCTGTCCCAATTTCTTGGACAACCACGGCAGCAACTCACGCAATTCTTCTTCAAGACCCCACGGCGGATTCGCAATCGCCAACCCCGAGCCGTTCAGACTGTTCGGCGTATCCAACGGATGCACGAACAACTCCACGCGCAACAACTTCGGTGCGCCCGTCCCCGCCAAATCCTGATAAAAACGCCGCAACATGCGCGGGTCCTTCACCGGGTACCAGATCGCCGCCACAGTCTGGCGCATCCGGCCAATCGCCTCTTTCAGCGACGCCGCACAACGCTGCATCTCATCGAGCTGCTCGAACGGCGGATCAATCAACATCACCGCCCGCTTCTCCTGCACCGGCAACATCGCGCGCGGCACATGCCAGCCTTCGCCCAGATGCACCTTCACCCGACGGTCGCCGGCCATGTTGTCCTTGAGCAACACACCGTCTTCCGGGTGCTTCTCATTGAGCATCACCCGATCCTGCGGCCGCGTCAGACGCCGCGCCAGCTCCGGCGACCCCGGGTAATAGCGCAACTGGCCATCCGGGTTCATGTCGTGCAGCACCTTCATGTAATCGGCGGTCAACGCCGGCAGATCCGGCTGGTCCCACAGCCGCGCGATCCCTTCCAGGTACTCACCGGTACGACTCGCCTGATCACCCTGCAGGTCATACAGACCAATGCCGGCGTGAGTGTCGAGATAGGCAAACGGCTGCTCCTTGCGCGACATCAGGGCGATGAGGCGGGTCAAAGTCAGGTGTTTGAACACATCGGCGTGATTGCCGGCATGGAAGGCGTGACGATAATTCATGATTGCTCCTGCGAAGGCCGGGAAGTTTACCTTGTACGGCGGCGAACGTCAGGGCCTCACAGCCGAGCGGCTGCGCTACACGGTGATCGCGCCCTTGTAGCAGCTGGCGAAGCCTGCGTTCGGCTGCGCAGCAGTCGTAAAACCAGAGAATGCGGTGTTGCAGGTACACCGTGCAGGCAGGGTTTACGACTGCTGCGCAGCCGAACGCAGGCTTCGCCAGCTGCTACAAAAACGTGCGTCTTAACTTATTCCGACGACCGCGCCCGCAACCGCCGCCCCAGCACATCCAGCACATCACACCCATCCCGCAACGGAATGGCACAGAGCAAAGCAAAGTCACTGAGAATGAACGACTGACACTCGATCACGCCGCGCATGGACAGGTTCTCCATCACCTGAGTGACGGCCCGAATCCGGAAGCTGGCAGCGTCATACAAAACATCGAGCGGCGCGTGGGTGTCGACGAACAAGGTGGGCATGTCGTCGCAGTTGCTGGTGAGCGCCATGAAGCGGTTTTCGGGATGGGGGGTTGGTTTTACGTAGGGTGGATCGGGGTGAAGTGTTTTCATCGATTTTTAGTCCTAACGTATGGATTGAAGCCGTCAGAAATCGCTTCCACGCAATAGGTGGCGGCTGTACGCAGGTGTGGAAGACCGAGACGTTAGGCACCCGGCGCACTCGAAAGCGCCCCGCGCACAGCCACCATAAAACACGCCGAACTGGTGGCGCTTGACGCGCCTAACGATAGAAGGGCTTCCACGCCCTGTCACTGAATTTGCAGTGACCACCCAAGACTATCGATGAGATCCGATGCGCACCAGTTCATGGAAACCGCTACAACTTGAAGGAAATTTCCGACGACCTTGCCCAGAAATTTCGCTGCCTGTAAGACCGCCTTCGCGGGCAAGCCTCGCTCCTACAGAATCGAGGAAGGCCACCAAAAAATGCGAACGACCTCAATCCTGTAGGAGCGAGGCTTGCCCGCGAATGAGCGCGAAGCGGTCACAAAATCTGTCAGCCCCAGAAATAGTTAACGTTACCAACGTTTCATCCAACGGCAGGGAACCTGTAAACATCCTCTAAAAGCGTGCGAATTTGTGTTCATCCGTTTGGATGCTTTTTTACTCACCAAAAACATCAACAAGATGTCTCAACCATACTTCTCCTGAATCCCATTCATGCCAGTAGCAATAGCAGCAGCTCATGTTTTTGAGCAGAAATTCTCGCAACTCAACCTCAGTCATCTGCCTCTCGAGCAGAGCAGCAATTTCATTCTTCACCACCGAAATTGTCTCGACTGTTGAGTCAGACAGAAAAGATCTAACGACATCATCCGCTGCGTGAAATTCACACATCCAGTCCTCATGAAAATAGGCTCCAAAAAACTGGTAAAGATGCGAAAACGAATTATCGATCACTTGCATACCCCGTTAATACAATGTAGCCGGACGGCGATGTTTTAGTTCTCTGAAGTATTAACTTTACGACAGATAAAGGCTCAAGCTCTCCACTGCGCCGAACAACTCCAACACCTACCGGCGCCGACATTGGTTGTGTGATAACAAGCTTGCGCGCATTACCTTTCATAAAATCATCGATTAGGTTTTTATTTCTATCCATGGTGTTTGAAACCGTGGCCTCTGCGACAGATCGATTAGGAAATGTCGATGCGATTGGTATATGTGGTTCTGACTCGAGCCTTTCTCGCAACTGGGCTTCGGTCCGATCAATGTGCTTCGCAATAAGGTGGCCTCCCTGAGCTTCGTGTGCAGCCAAACCACCGCCCGGAACAATTTCGCTAAACGGTCCTTCAGGATCACCGGGGCAAGGTAGACAAGCCAACCCCAACGGATCAACCCACCCCGTCGGATTCAGCGTGTACTGGTACTGGTTTAACCCACCTGCCAACTTGACCGGATCCGGCGTCAGGTACCGCCCGACATCCGGATCATAGTACCGATGCCAGTTGTAATGCAGTCCGCTCTCCGCGTCGAAGTACTGGCCCTGAAACCGCAGTGGCTGGTCGAGTTGTTCTCCTGCGCCGAACGTCTGGCGTGTGACTTTGCCGTAGGCGTTGTACTTCGCTGACCAGACGATTTCGCCGCTGAAATCGGTCAGTTCCTGCGGTGTGCCGAGGTGGTCGAGTTGGTAGTAGAACGGGCACGCCTGGCGCGGGCCTTTGCCGTCGAGCATGGCCAGCGGGCGGAAGCTGCCCGGTTCGTAGACGTAGCTGCGGTAATGCTCGCGAGCACTTTCGGCGATGAGGTGGTCGCCCTGCCAGAAGAATTCGGTGGTGTTGCCGTCGACGGTTTTGGCGATGCGCCGGCCGAAGGCGTCGTAGCGGTAACTCGCACAACTTCCATCCGGTAAGGTGACGCCGACCAGTCGATGCTGGCAGTCGTAGCGGTATTCGGTGACGAGTTTTTGCGCGGTGCCTCGGCGTTCGCGGATGAGGTTGCCGAAGGCGTCGTAGTCGTAATGCCGGTCGCCTTGCATCATCAGGCGATTACCCGAGACCTTCGCGGCGCCGGGGCGATCCTGCATCAGCAGGTTGCCGGCCGGGTCGTGGGCAAAACTTTCCGGTGGCTCGTCGCGGCTGTGGCGTACGCGGGTCAGGCGGCCGAGCGGGTCGTACTGATAGTTGCGTTGACCGTGACGGGTGTCGGCAATGCTGTCGAGATCGCCGTTCGCGCTGTAGGCATAATCGCGGCGATACAGCGGTTGTTGGTTTTGTCTGACAGCGTGAGCCTTCAGACGCCCCTGATCGTCGTAGGCAAATTCACTCAGCAGCTGTCCTTGCTGGCGTTGTTGCTCTCGACCGAAAGCAAATTGGTGCGAGGTCAGTCGCGCGCCGTTGAGGTCAATGGCGGTCAGCGCGCCGCCCTTGGCGTGGTGGTAATCGAGTGTGCTGCCGTCCGGCAGGCGCAGGCGATTGAGTTGGCCGCAGGCATCGTAGCCATAACGCAGCGTGCCCCAGCCTTGGTGCTCGGTGATCAGGCGATCCTGTTGGTCGTACTCGAATTCCAGCGGGTGATCGTGACCATCGTCGACGCTGATCAGTCGGCCGAGGCTGTCGTAGCGGTATTCAACCTTGATGCCATCGGGCAACGTCTTGACCAGCAACCGCCCTGCCGAGTCCCGCTCATAAGCTGTGACTAGTTGCGATCCGTCATCGCCGAACTCGGTTTTCTCCAGAAGATGGCCGTTGAGGTCATAGGCGTACGCCGTGCGCTGCCCATCGAAGCCGGTCTCTTGTCGGATGAGGCCGCTGGGCGTGTAGTCCAGCTGATATTTTTCGCCGGATTCGTTTTCGATCTCGGTGAGCAACAGCTGGGCGTTGTTGTAGCGATAACGAAGCTGGGTGCCGTCGGGGTTGAGTCGGCGGCTGACCAAATGCAAGTCATCAGCGTATTCGTAGCGCGTCACCCGACCCAGTTCATCGCGCTCGGCAGTGACCTTGCCGTAGGCGTTGTAGCCGAAGGCGCGAGTGGCACCGGTAGGCAGCGTCGTCTGAATCAGTCGTCCAACGGCGTCCCAGTCATACCGTGTAACCGCTCCGTGTTCATCCTGACGGGTAATCCGCCGTCCCAACGCATCGTAGGAAAACCGCCGTTGACCACCGTCCGGCAAGGATTCTTCAAGCAGTTGGCCCAAGGCATTCCAGACAAAAACATGGCGGCTGGTGTCCGGATAACGGATCGACAGCAGCCGACCTTTTTCATCATAAAAATAATGGGTGACGTGCCCGTCTGGATCAGTCGCTTCGGTGATGTCGCCCTGTGCATTACGCTGATATTTCCACACCGCTTTGCCGCGATACCGCGCATGCAGGAAACCGTTGCGGTACTCGTAGGCCGTTGGCTCGTCTTCCGGAGGAATCAGCGCGACCAGCCGTCCGACCTCGTCGTAGTGGTACTCGGTGACAGCACCCAGCGGATCCTGCTCGGCAACCAATCGACCCTGGTCGTCGTAGGCCTTGAGCTGCTCGCCGCCATCCAACGCAACCTTGCGCACCAGCCGCGCCCGATCGTCGTGCTCATAAACCTCTTCGCTGCCATCAATGTTCTGGACGGTGACGCTACCCTCGTCATCCCAGACATAACGCGCGTCCATCTGCGCAAACGATGCCCAGTGGCGGACACATCGGGCCGCCTTGCCGGACCTTTCCCACGCCCAGAAGAAACTTGCCCCACCGGCCAGCTGCCGCTGCAGGATCACGTGTTGATCGTCGTAGTGGTAATGCTCGCTTTCGCCGGCGGCGTTAGTCGCTTCGATCAGTCGACCGCGCTCGTCATAGCGATAAGTGACCAGCGTTTGTTCGGTGTGCCAGGCTTCGTCGAGGGTCGGTGCCGGGACAAACTGCTGATAGTCGACGGCGATCAAATGGCTGCGGTCATAGCGCAACAACAAGGCGCGACCGGCGCCGTTGTCGAGGCGTTTGATGCGATCCTGGTGGTCGCGAGTGATGCGCAGGCGGTTGTTGTAAGCGTCGCTGATGGTCGTCAGCCGACCGCCGATGAAGTGATAGAAACGCGCGTCGTCGCCGGCCTGGGCGAGGATCAGTTCTTCCTGTTGATCACCGAGAAAAATCGCCGCTCGCGACAGGCTGTTGTGAATCGCCGGGCGTTCGATGTTGGGTTGCGGAAAGGTCGTACGGCGGTTTTCGTGGTCGATCCAAATGACGTGTTCGCCGTCGATGTCCAGGCGATGCGCGAGGCTGTGGCTCCAGCCATAACCGAGGCCACTATCGATTTCGGCGGCGCTGGTGCGATAGAGCCGGGTGAAGTCGAACGGCAGGATGCCGTCCAGCGAGCCGTCGGTGAGGGTCAGCAGTTCTTCGCCGGTGACCATCGATACCGGGCACTTGTTGGTGGCGGTTTTATCGGCGGAATCGGCGGGGTCGCCGTTGGGGTTGGTGGCCTGCTTCGGAGCGTTGTCGTGGTGCTCGTCTTTTTTCAACGTGGTGTTTTTGCGACCGTGCCAGCGCAGCTCCATCCGACCATTTTTCAGCCCTGCCGCAACACCACGCGCGGCGACTTTTTTGTAGCGATCGACGTAGACCATGAAGTTGTCGACGACCGCGACCATCGACCTCACGAAGCGCATTGTCGCCTGAGAAATCTGTGCGCTGTACTTGCTCAGGCGCACCGCCAACCAGGCGATGCCAACCCCAACCCCACACAACACCAGGCCAATCAACAGGTCGATGACCAAGCCGACCACCAGCTTGGACAGGGCCTCCGCCGAGGACCCGGCCAGTTGCTCCGGCGGTAACATGTCCAGCCACAGCGTGGCCGTGCGCATCAGCAGACACAGCGCCGCCTCGTCGCTGGCCAGCAACATGGCTTTTTCAATTTTGTCGGGAGCGCTTTCTGCGAGTTTGGCCAGTTCGCCGGCACTTTCGCCGAGCTTTTCGATAAAGGCGTTGGGGTCTTTCAGGATGTCGGTGAGTTCACCGATGCCATCCCAAACCTCTTGAATGGCGGCCCAGCTTCCTGCGAGCATTCCATTGCCCACCGCCGCCAACGAAGCTGACGCCGATTGCTCTGACCATTGCGGTTTGAACCCTTGCCACTCCTTGCGCAGCCAGCTTTCCAGTTCATGGGTCAGGCCGTCGTAAGATTTGAAAAGTTCATCAACTTGCTTCGGAGTGACTTCACTCTGGACATGAACGCGATAGAACTTTCCGGTAGTTCCCTTGAACTTCCCTTTGCCGTGTTCATCGAGCGTGACCGCGGTTTTTTCGCCACCCTCAACGGCAATGACATCGACCTGAATATTGCCCAGCGGAATGTCGTAGACCGATTCAAACTTGCTCTCGATCTCCAGCGTCCCGCCTTCTGGACACTGCGCAAGCGTCGAGAAAAAGTCGTCATCACCACTGCTTACCGCCGTGGTGGTATTGCCGAGTTTTATCAGCCGCTCCATGCCTATCAGCGACGGCATGTCCGTGGCTCGGCTGACCTTGTCCGCATGGCGGCTCAAGAAGCTGCCGAGTTGCTGGCGATACACACTTAACGTGTCTTTAAAGCCGTCGAGCTCCTGCTCGATGCGCACGATCTGATCCATCAGTTCAGCTCCGTCATCAGGTAATCCACCAAGGCTGATTTCGGTGCGTCAGGCAGATGAGGCGTCTCAAGAAAGATCGCGACTTTGTGCCGCAACACGCTCTCTGAAAACGCCTCGAAAAGATCCGGGCGGTCCTCGCTCAACCACTTCAGCAAGTTGTTGATGCGGGTTGTTGTGGACTCGGCGGCGAGGTGTTTGAGCAGTGATTCAGAAACGTCCCACCATGGAAAAACCTTCGAGGTTTTCAGCGCACTGCCAGCGATATCGAGTGCTTGACCGTTGATCAAACAGCGGTCGATCACCGGCATTAGTTGCGCGGCATTCACTTCGGCAGATTGAAGAATCGGCAGCAGATAACGCCCATCCCAGAAGCGAAAAAACACCGCGTTGCCGTTGGGCAGAAGGACTTGCGTGAGGCTGCGTAGATGCTCGACCAGCGCCTCTTGAGTGACAGAAGACACCGCCAGCCAACCCCAGTCGCGAGACTCGGTAGTGGCGGCCCACTCGAGAAAGTCACTGCCATCAGCGACGATTCCGACATAGGGCATCACCGCTTCCCACTCGGCGTACACGGTGTCGGCCCAAATCGGGCGGGGTAATCGAGCCGTGTTCGAACGCTGCCAGGCTTTAAAAGGTTCGGCCGCGCTCGCATTGCTGAAGATGGCGAACAGGTGTTCCGAGGGTTTCAGCGGCTGGCGTTCGAGCCAACCACAAGGTGACAGGGCATCAGGCGGCACAGACACCGTCCTTGCAGCGCTCGCATTCCTCGCAGAATGGTGCATCGCTTTTCAGGCTCAGCATCTGCGCCACGCTCAGTGCAACGCGTTTTCTTTGTGGGGTCGGCGCGCCCATTGTCGGCATCGGCGCACCACCGACCTGAATCGGCACGCTGCTGAAGATCCCGCCGGGACCGATGTTGATCCAGTGCCCGCCCGCCTGAATCGTCGCGCTGACGCCGCCATCAATGACCACTTGCTGGCCAGCACTGACATGGAATTGCCCACTCGCCTTGACGGTGTGGCTGTTGACGCGAATGTGCCGATCGCCATAGACCTGAAGGTTATCGGTTGACCCAGGCTGCTCGACGCTGCCAATGACCACGTTGCGCTGATGCTCCACTTGCACATGCAAGTCGTGGCGCACGAGCTGGGTAAAGTCACGCTGGGCGCGCAGGTAGATCTGCTCGGCGCCGCGACGGTCCTCGATGCGTAACTCGTTGTAGCCTTTTTGCCCATTCGGATACGCAGGACTGCTTTGGCTGCGTAGGACGCTGCTGGTTTTGTCTGCCGGCAGATTCAAGGCCACCGGGTTGACGCCGTTCGGCACGCAGCCCATCACCAGCGGTTTGTCGGCATCACCGTCGACGAACCCGACGAGCACTTCCATGCCGACGCGCGGAATCAACACGCTGCCATAGCCGTCGTGAGCCCAGCTGCTCGCCACTCTCAGCCAGCAACTTGAACGATCCTTAAGTTCCTCCTCTCGGTCCCAGGCGAACTGAATCTTGACCCGACCGTACTCGTCGCAATGGATCTCGCTGTCCTTGGGGCCCGTGACCACCGCCGACTGATACCCGGCCATCCGTGGCTTTTCTGGCCCCAAGGGCGGCCGAAACACAACGTCCCACGGCGTTGCCAGAAAGGTATTGCGATAACCCTGGAAATTGCCCTCGCCAGCACTGGCGGCCGACTCTTCCAGCACTTGTGGCTGACGGCCGTGATGTTCGATGTGGGTGATCAGCCACAGGTCATTCCATTCCTGACGCGGGTGTTCGCCGAGCTGTAGGAAGTGGCCACTGACCAACGCGGATTGATCGCCGTGACCTTCAGCCAGACGGTAATCCGCAGCATGACGCTCAAGCGCTCGTTGAACCCGCTGCTTGCCCTGTTCGCGATCAGTGAATTGGCCGGGAAACTTGTAGTCCTCAAGCACCGGTCGCTGTTCGTTGTCGAGGCGACTTTCAAGTAGCAAGCGAGGTTTTTTGAAGTCGTAGTCGCGACGGGTGACCGCTGTGGTCCGGGTTTCCACGCGTACGTTGAAGCGCTTGATGGTCGGCGTCGGCGCGGCCATCCCGCTACCCGGCATGTACACCGTCGGCTCGGGCAACAGAGGGAAAAATGTCTGGTCATCGCCGAACACCAGCAAGTGCCCGTCGGGGCTGTGCTGGAAGTGGTAGTGAATGCCGATCTCGGCACACAGGCGCTGGATAAACGCCAAATCGCTTTCGGCGTATTGCACGCAGTACTCGCGCTCGGGGTACTGACTATTGAGCTCAAATTTGAAGGCGTCATGCTCGAGAACGCCGTGGTCTTCGAGGATGTGCGCAATGATCGTCGGCACACTTTTGTGCTGGAAGATCCGCTGATTGATGCGCTGGCCGAGGTAGGCCAGGCGTGGGACCAGGCTGACTTGGTAGCGCGTCAGACGTTTACCGGAATCGCCTTGGCCGACGCGAAAAATCTGACCGTGAACACCGGAACCGTCTGCGTCGAAATTCAGAAATGCCTGACGATGTAGGAGGCTTTCGAGCTCGATATCCGGTCGTTCGCTGACCAGTTCCAGGTCAAAGCGGTAGGGTTGGCTGATGGCTTCCTTGCCCGAGAACTCAAGCACGTTGAGCTCATTCTGGACGCCGTCGATCGTCAACGTGAAACGCGGTTGATTAGCAGGAGCGAACATCCGATGTGTCTCTGCAGAATGAAGGCGAGCGATTCTGCATGAGCAATACGGGGTGTTGATGGGAGGTCAGGCAATTCAGAATTGCCCTACATTTTTTGAAGATTTCCCTTTCAGAAAACAGGATGTTTAGCGATAGACATTCTTTCAAAAGCACTGCTGACCAAATGTGGGAGCGGGCTTGCTCGCGAAGGCGTTGTATCAGTCAATATTGATGTCGACTGGCACACCGCCTTCGCGAGCAAGCCCGCTCCCACATTAAAACGTCGATGCCACGCGATTTGCGTTCATAAAAAACGGCCCGCCTCCAAATGGATGCGGGCCGTTTTCATGTTCGGCGAAAGGTCAGAGCCTCAGCTCGTCCCGATCACTTGTTCAGGCGGAAATCGGCCTCGGCAGCGGCGAAGCGCTGCAGCATGCCGTGAGTCGGCGCGCCCAGTTTGCTGACGATGTAGATCGCCAGGCTGGCGAAGATGAAGCCTGGAATGATTTCGTACAGACCCAGCAGTTCGAAGTGTTTCCACACGATCACGGTGATCGCGCCGACCAGGATGCCGGCCAGTGCGCCGTTGCGGGTCATGTCTTTCCAGATCACCGAGATCAGCACGACCGGACCGAACGCAGCACCGAAGCCCGCCCAGGCGTAGCTGACCAGACCCAGTACACGGTTTTCCGGGTTGGAAGCCAGACCGATAGCGATCAGGGCAACCAGCAACACCATAGCGCGGCCAACCCAGACCAATTCAACCTGGGACGCGGTTTTGCGCAGGAAGGTTTTGTAGAAGTCTTCGGTCAGGGCGCTCGAGCACACCAGCAACTGGCAGCTCAGGGTACTCATCACCGCCGCCAGGATGGCCGACAGCAACACACCGGCAACCCACGGGTTGAAGAGGATTTTCGCCAGCTCGATGAACACACGTTCGTGGTTCTCGCTCACTGGCATTGCCACGGCCGGGTTCGCCGAGAAGTAAGCGATACCGAAGAAGCCTACCGCCACGGTGCCGCCAAGGCACAGGATCATCCAGGTCATCGAGATGCGACGGGCGTTGGCGATCGACTTGACCGAATCCGCCGCCATGAAACGCGCGAGGATGTGCGGCTGGCCGAAGTAGCCCAGGCCCCAGCCCATCAACGAGATCACGCCGATGAAGGTGGTGTTTTTCAGCATGTCGAAGTTGCTTGGATCTTGAGCTTCGATGGCCAGGAACGTGGTGTCGATGCCGCCAGTGGCCAGCAGCACGATGATCGGCGTCAGCAGCAGGGCGAAGATCATCAGCGTGGCTTGTACGGTGTCAGTCCAGCTCACTGCCAGGAAACCACCGACGAAGGTGTAGGCAATCGTCGCCGCAGCACCGGCCCACAGCGCCGTCTCGTAGGACATGCCGAAAGTGCTTTCGAACAGACGGGCGCCAGCGACGATGCCGGACGCGCAGTAGATGGTGAAGAACACCAGGATCACGACGGCCGAGATGATTCGCAGCAGGCCGCTTTTGTCTTCAAAACGGCTGGAGAAGTAATCCGGCAGGGTCAGCGCATCGCCGTTGTGCTCGGTCTGCACCCGCAGACGGCCGGCAACGAACAGCCAGTTCAGGTAAGCACCGACGATCAGGCCGATGGCGATCCAGCTTTCCGACAGGCCGGACATGTAGATAGCGCCCGGCAGGCCCATCAACAACCAGCCACTCATGTCGGAGGCACCGGCAGACAGTGCAGTCACGACGCTGCCCAGGCTGCGACCGCCCAGAATGTAGTCAGAAAGGTTGTTGGTGGAGCGATAGGCCATGAAGCCGATCAGCACCATTGCTGCGATGTAGATCACGAACGTGATCAGGGTTGGATTGCTTACGCTCATTAAGTGACGCCCTGGCTTTGTTTTTATGTAGCGGCGGAATGTGAAAAACGCCGACAAACGACAACGTCTGTCAGACGATTTCCGGTCCCGCGCATTTATGACTGATGTTTCCCCAGGAAAGCCATCAGCCGGTGCACCAGACTTTTTAGTCGGTTGCACCTTGGGGCGCGAATCCTATTCAACAATCCGAATAAGGTGCAACCAGTTTCTTGAGAATAAGTTGCACCTGATCGGATTCTTTGGATAAGTCACTGTTTTTGCTTATTTTCTGTAGGAGCCAGCTCGCTCGCGAAGAAATTCAGCCTTGGCGTTGGCTAGATGACACGCCAGCGCTCTGTAATTTTTCGCGAGCAAGCTCGCGCCTACAGTAAAAGCGCACAACTGGAGCGGTACGTTCGTACCGGAATTTATTTCCTGACGAGCTGCGTATTATTCCGACAAAAAAAGGGTTGCACCCGGTTGCACCTCAGCGGTTGCACGGCTAATCTTGCCGCCAGCTGATGCCACGCGGTCGTGGCAAACATGAGGATAAAAACATGGCTACCACCACCCTTGGGGTCAAACTTGACGACCCGACCCGCGAGCGCCTCAAGGCCGCCGCGACCTCGATTGATCGCACGCCGCACTGGCTGATCAAGCAGGCAATTTTCAATTACCTGGAAAAACTCGAGGGTGGTGCAACCCTGACCGAGCTGAGCGGGTTGATCAGCAAAGACGCTGACGACGCCGGCGAAGTCCACACCGACCACGCGCACCAATGCTTCCTTGAGTTCGCCGAAAGCATCCTGCCGCAATCGGTGCTGCGCGCGTCGATCACCGCCGCCTACCGTCGCCCGGAACCCGAAGTGGTGCCGATGCTGATCGAACAGGCTCGCTTGCCCGCGTCGATGGCTGAAGCCACCAACAAGCTCGCGTCTTCGATTGCCGAAAAACTGCGCAATCAGAAAAGCGCCGGCGGCCGTGCCGGGATTGTTCAGGGCCTGTTGCAGGAATTTTCCCTGTCGTCCCAGGAAGGCGTAGCGCTGATGTGCCTGGCCGAGGCGCTGTTGCGCATCCCGGACAAAGGCACGCGTGATGCGCTGATCCGCGACAAAATCAGCACCGGCAACTGGCACCCGCACTTGGGCAACAGCCCGTCGCTGTTCGTTAACGCCGCGACGTGGGGCCTGCTGCTGACCGGCAAACTGGTCGCCACCCACAACGAAGCGGGTTTGACCTCGTCCCTGAGCCGCATTATCGGCAAGAGCGGCGAGCCGATGATCCGCAAGGGCGTCGACATGGCCATGCGCCTGATGGGC
>NZ_JBIVBY010000019.1:125523-128868 GCF_044746405.1 Pseudomonas sp. NPDC086251 | reverse complement strand
CGAGCAGTTCGACACCGGCGAAACCATCGCCGAAGCCCTGGCCAATGCGAGCAAGTTCGAAGCCAAGGGCTTCCGCTATTCCTACGACATGCTGGGTGAAGCCGCACTCACCGAGCACGACGCCCAGAAGTACTTGGCCTCGTACGAACAAGCCATCCACTCGATCGGCAAAGCGTCCCACGGTCGTGGGATTTATGAAGGCCCGGGCATTTCCATCAAGCTGTCGGCACTGCACCCGCGTTACAGCCGTGCGCAGTACGAGCGTGTGATGGACGAGCTGTACCCGCGCCTGCTGTCGCTGACCCTGCTGGCCAAGCAATACGACATCGGCCGGAAGATCGTCGCCGAAGAAGGGGACCGGGTCGAACTGTCGCTGGATCTGCTCGAGCGCCTGTGCTTCGAGCCGCAACTGACCGGCTGGAACGGCATCGGTTTCGTGATCCAGGCCTATCAGAAGCGCTGCCCGTACGTGATCGACTACGTGATCGACCTGGCGCGTCGCAGCCGTCATCGCCTGATGATCCGCTTGGTAAAAGGCGCGTACTGGGACAGCGAAATCAAGCGCGCCCAGGTCGAAGGCCTGGAAGGCTATCCGGTCTACACCCGCAAGGTGTACACCGACGTTTCCTACATCGCCTGCGCCCGCAAACTGCTGTCGGTGCCGGAAGTCATCTACCCGCAGTTCGCCACGCACAACGCCCACACCCTGTCGGCCATTTACCACATTGCCGGTCAGAACTATTACCCCGGCCAGTACGAGTTCCAGTGCCTGCACGGCATGGGTGAACCGCTGTACGAACAGGTTGTAGGCAAAGTTTCCGAAGGCAAGCTGAACCGTCCGTGCCGCGTGTACGCACCGGTCGGTACTCACGAAACGCTGCTGGCCTACCTGGTACGTCGTCTGCTGGAAAACGGCGCGAACACTTCGTTCGTCAACCGTATCGCCGACCAATCCATTTCGATCCAGGAGCTGGTGGCCGATCCAGTGGCCAGCATCGAGCAGATGGCGACGCTGGAAGGCGGCTTCGGCCTGCCGCATCCGCGTATTCCGCTGCCGCGTGATCTTTATGGTGCCGAGCGCGCCAACTCCAGCGGCATCGACATGGCCAACGAACATCGTTTGGCTTCGCTGTCCTGCGCCCTGCTGGCCACCGCTCACAACAATTGGAAAGCCGCGCCGATGCTCGGTTGCGCCTCCAGCACAGAAACCCCGGCTGCCGTGCTGAACCCGTCGGATCTGCGTGACGTGGTTGGCCATGTACAGGAAGCGACCGTCGAAGACGTCGACAACGCGATCCAGTGCGCCCTGAATGCTGCGCCGATCTGGCAGGCCACCCCGCCCGCCGAGCGCGCCGCGATTCTGGAACGTGCCGCCGATTTGATGGAAGGCGAGATCCAGCCGCTGATGGGCCTGCTGGCTCGCGAAGCCGGCAAGACCTTCGCCAACGCCATCGCCGAAGTGCGTGAAGCCGTGGACTTCCTGCGTTATTACGCAGTGCAGGCGCGCAACGATTTCACCAACGACGCCCACCGCCCATTGGGTCCGGTGGTGTGCATCAGCCCGTGGAACTTCCCGCTGGCGATTTTCAGTGGCCAGGTTGCTGCTGCTTTGGCTGCCGGTAACCCGGTATTGGCCAAGCCTGCGGAGCAAACGCCGTTGGTCGCCGCTCAAGCGGTGCGTTTGTTGCTCGAAGCCGGGATTCCGGAAGGCGTGCTGCAACTGCTGCCGGGCCGTGGCGAAACCGTTGGCGCTCGCCTGGTCGGTGACGATCGGGTTAAAGGCGTGATGTTCACCGGTTCGACCGAAGTCGCTCGCTTGCTGCAACGCAACGTCGCCGGTCGTCTCGATGCACAAGGTCGGCCGATTCCTCTGATCGCCGAAACCGGCGGCCAGAACGCGATGATCGTCGACTCCTCGGCACTGACCGAACAAGTCGTGATCGACGTGGTGTCGTCGGCCTTCGACAGCGCCGGTCAACGTTGCTCGGCACTGCGCGTGTTGTGCTTGCAGGAAGATTCCGCTGACCGTGTCATCGAAATGCTCAAGGGCGCCATGGCTGAATGCCGTCTCGGCAACCCGGAGCGTCTGTCCGTGGACATCGGCCCGGTAATCGACGCCGAAGCCAAGGCCGGCATCGAGAAACACATCCAGGCCATGCGCGACAAAGGTCGCAGCGTGTACCAGGTGGCGATTGCCAACACTGAAGAAGTCAAACGCGGCACCTTCGTGATGCCGACGCTGATCGAACTGGAAAGCTTCGACGAACTGCAACGGGAGATCTTCGGTCCGGTGCTGCACGTGGTTCGCTACAAGCGCAAAGACATCGATCAACTGATCGGTCAGATCAACGCTTCCGGCTACGGCCTGACGCTGGGCGTGCACACGCGCATCGACGAGACCATCGCCAAGGTGATCGACAACGTCAACGCCGGTAACGTCTATGTGAACCGCAACATTGTCGGTGCCGTGGTCGGCGTGCAGCCGTTCGGTGGTGAAGGCTTGTCGGGTACCGGCCCGAAGGCCGGTGGTCCGCTGTACCTGTACCGCCTGCTGTCGACGCGTCCTACCGATGCAATCGAACAATCCTTCGCTCGCGGTGATGCCATCGCAGCACCGGACGTTCGTCTGCGCGATGCCATGAGCAAACCGCTGACCGCGCTGAAAGCCTGGGCCGACAGCAACAAGTTTGCCGACCTGAGCACCCTGTGCGAGCAGTTCGCGGCGCAATCGCAAAGCGGGATCACCCGTGTTCTGGCGGGCCCGACTGGCGAGCGCAACAGCTACGCCATCCTGCCGCGCGAACACGTGCTGTGCCTGGCAGACGTCGAAGGCGATCTGCTGACGCAATTGGCGGCGGTATTGGCGGTCGGCGGTTCGGCGGTATGGCCGGAAGCTGACTTGACCAAGGCGTTGTTCGCACGTTTGCCGAAGGACATTCAGGCGAAGATCAAGCTGGTTTCTGACTGGAGCAAGGACGAAGTGCTGTTTGATGCGGTTCTGCATCACGGCCATTCCGATCAGCTGCGTGCGGTTTGCCAGCAAGTGGCCAAACGTGCCGGGGCGATTGTCGGGGTTCATGGTTTGTCGCAGGGTGAAACCAACATTGCGCTGGAGCGTCTGGTGATCGAGCGGGCGTTGAGCGTTAACACCGCTGCGGCGGGTGGTAATGCCAGCTTGATGACCATCGGCTAAAACACCATAAGCCAGGCGCCCGCAATGGACGCCTGGAATGCAAAACCCTTGTGGGAGCGGGGGGGGGGGGGGGGGGGGGGGGGGGGGGGGGGGCGGCGCGGGGGGGGGGGGGGGCGCGGCCCCCCCCCGCCCCGCCCCCCCCCCTCAATCGT
>NZ_JBIVBY010000019.1:82576-125513 GCF_044746405.1 Pseudomonas sp. NPDC086251 | reverse complement strand
GTGGGGGGGGGTTTGGGGGTTTGGGGTTTTTTTCTTTAAAATAATTTTTTAACCCCCCCCCCCCCCCCCCCCCAACCCCCGCTCCCACATTTGATTAGCGGTGCCCGCACTCCACCATCACGCTCATCAATCATCCTGTTCAGTCTTTATTCGCACGCCTAGACTCGGTCCATTCCAAAAAAAGGTAGGCCGCCATGTCCGAGACGTTGCTCAGTTCCCGCAATCTGGCTTTCGAGCTGTATGAAGTCCTCGATGCCGAAGGCCTGACCCAGCGTGAGCGTTTCGCCGAGCACAACCGCGAAACCTTCGATGCCGCCATCGGCACCGCCCGCAGCATTGCCGAGAAGTTTTTCGCCCCGCACAACCGCAAGGGTGACGAGAACGAACCGCGCTATGAGGACGGTCAGGCGATTCTGATTCCAGAAGTGAAACCGGCGGTGGATGCGTTCCTCGAAGCCGGTTTCCTCAACGCTGCGCGCAGTTTCGATGCCGGCGGCATGCAACTTCCTACGCTGTTGTCCCAGGCGTGCTTCGCGCACTTTCAGTCGGCCAACGCGGCCTCGACCTCGTACCCGTTCCTGACCATGGGCGCGGCGAACCTGATCGAAAGCTTCGGCACCGAGGAACAGAAGCAGCGCTTCCTGCAACCGATGATCGACGGCCGCTTTTTCGGCACCATGGCCCTGACCGAACCGCATGCCGGTTCGTCGCTGTCGGATATTCGTACCCGCGCCGAGCCAGCGTCCGACGGCACCTATCGACTCAAGGGCAACAAGATCTTCATTTCCGGCGGCGATCACCCGTTGTCGGAAAACATCGTGCACATGGTGCTGGCCAAGCTGCCGGACGCGCCTGCCGGGGTTAAAGGCATTTCGCTGTTCATCGTGCCGAAGTTTCTGGTCAACGATGACGGCAGCCTTGGCAAACGCAACGACGTGCTGCTGGCCGGGTTGTTCCACAAGATGGGCTGGCGCGGCACCACCTCCACCGCGCTGAACTTCGGCGATAACGGCGAGTGTGTCGGCTATCTGGTGGGCAAGCCGCACCATGGCTTGAGCTACATGTTCCAGATGATGAACGAGGCGCGGATCGGCGTCGGCATGGGCGCGGTGATGCTCGGTTATGCCGGTTACCTGTATTCCCTGGAGTACGCTCGCGAACGTCCGCAAGGCCGCGTGCCGGCCAGCAAGGACCCGAACACCGCACCGGTGGCGATCATCCAGCATGCCGACGTCAAGCGCATGTTGCTGACGCAGAAAGCCTACGTCGAAGGCTCGTTCGACCTCGGTCTGTACGCGGCACGGCTGTTCGATGACACCACCACGCTTGAGACTGCAGCCGAACGCAAACAGGCCCATGAGCTGCTGGACTTGCTCACGCCGATCGTCAAATCCTGGCCGTCGGAGTTCTGCCTTAAGGCCAACGAACTGGCGATCCAGATTCTCGGCGGCCACGGTTACACCCGCGAGTATCCGGTGGAGCAGTACTACCGCGACAACCGCCTGAACCCGATCCATGAAGGCACCCACGGCATTCAGTCGCTGGACCTGCTGGGGCGCAAACTGGCGCAGAACGGCGGGGCCGGGCTCAAGCAACTGATTCGCCTGATCGCCGACACGGCCGAGCGGGCGCAGGCGTATGAATCGCTGACCGCGCTGCGTGAGCCATTGGAAAAACTGGTGGCGCGCCTGCAAAGCGTGACCATTGGTCTGCTGACCGATCTGGGGCAAGGCAAGGTCAACAGCAGCCTGGCGAATTCAGCGCTGTACCTGAAAGTGTTTGGGCATACGGTGATTGGCTGGCGCTGGCTGGAGCAGGCGATTCGCGCCGAGGAAGGGTTGGCCAAGGGCAATGCGGCGGATGTGGCCTTCTATAAAGGCAAGCTGCAGGCGGCGCGGTACTTTTTGACCTGGGAAGTGCCGGGTTGCCACCATGAACTGGCGATTCTAGAGGCGCGGGATGATGTGTGCCTTGGGATGCAGGATGAGTGGTTTTGATCAGAATCTTGTGGGGTAGCTGAAATCCAATCGCGAGCAGGCTCGCTCCCACAGGAGATTGCATTCCCATGTGGGAGCGAGCCTGCTCGCGAAGGCGTCAGCACTAGCAGCACATCTTTCAGGTCAGCTTGAACCCACCCATCTGCCGCGCCAAATCATCCGCCAACCGCTGCAACGTCTGACAGTCCTCACGGCAAGCCCTGACCTCCCCCGCCGTCGCCCGGGCCAGATCGGAAATCCCCTGCACGTTACGGTTGATCTCTTCCGTCACCGCCGACTGCTCTTCCGTCGCGGTCGCCACCTGGTGGTTCATGTCGCTGATCCGTTCAACCTGCCCGGTAATCGCCGTCAACGACGCCCCGGTGCGCTGGCTCGACTCAACCCCCGTACCCGTTGCCGCTTGCCCGGTGTGCATCGACGACACCGCATTCTCCGCGCCCTGCTTGAGGCTGCCGATCATCTGCTGAATCTCATCGGTGGACGACTGCGTGCGCCGCGCCAATGTCCGCACTTCATCCGCCACCACCGCAAACCCACGGCCCATGTCCCCGGCCCGCGCCGCTTCGATGGCGGCGTTCAGTGCCAGCAAATTGGTCTGCTCGGATATCCCGCGAATCACCGCCAGCACCTGATCGATGGACGCGACCTGGTTGGCCAACTCGCCCACCGCGCTGGCGGCGAGGCCGATTTCGTCGGACATGCTTTCTATATGCCGGATCGAGCCACCGACCACTTCCCGTGCCTGCATCGCTTCATCGCGGGCATTTTGCGAGGCGACTGCGGCGTTGCCGGCGTTTTGCGCGATTTCCTGCACGGTCAGGCCCATTTCGTGGACGGCGGTGGCGACCATGTCGGTCATTTCCTGCTGCCGACCGGAGCGCTCGGCGGTGTTGTCCACCACCTTCGCCACCTGACCGACCGCTGTGCGCAAGCGCTCGCTGGTGGTCAGCACTTCGCCGATCATCTCGCGCTGACTGTCGAGAAACCGGTTGAAGCCACGGGCCAGGTCACCGAGCTCATCGGCGCGGCTGGAATCCAGCCGGTGGGTCAAATCTCCCCCGCCGCTACCAATGGCTACCAGTGCCGCTGTTACCTGGCGGATGGGTCGCACCAAGCCACGGGCCAACAGCACCACCAGCAACAGGCACACCAGCGCCACCGCCAGACCAATGCCGCTGCTCATCCACATCGCGCGACGGGCTTCGGCGTAGATCTGCGACTGCGGCACTTCCGCCACTAAGGTCCAGCCCAGGTCCCGCAGTGGCAGGCTCAGCGCCAGATAATCCTCGCCATCGCGCACAAAGCTGCTGTTAGTGGCAATTTTTTGACCCATGACGGCTTGCGCCGCAGGTGTGCCAATCTGCTCGGCCAAGGTGCGTTTGCCACTGAACTGCGCCTCGGGATGCACCTGGATCAACCCGTCGGAACGCACGAGATAGACCTTGCCGCGCTCACCGAAGTTGAAGTTATGGATCAGCTCCGACAGCTCTTTCATGCTCAGCCCGAGCCCGGCAACGCCCACGACTTTGCCGGCGTGCTCAACCTTGAGGTCGATGAACAGCGCCAATTCTCCGGTCGCGGTGTCATTGTCGATATTGAGGGTGCGCGGCTGGTGGCTGTCGAGAAACTCGTAGAACCAGGCGTCTTTGGGGTTGGAGCGGCTAAGCGTTCGGTCCAGACCCTTTTCCGTGAAGTAGTGATTGGACGCGGTGCCGACGATCAGCGCGGTAAAGGCTTTGTGCTCGGCGCGGATGCCTTCCAGGTACTGCACGAAGGTCTCGGTCTGGGCAGGATTTTCGCCCCCGGCCAACCAGTCGCGCACCATGCTATTGCTGGCGATGTCCTTGGCGGCGGTGAGGGGTTGTACGAGGATTCGCTCGATGTCGTTGCGCATCGCTTCGATGCTCGACGGCAATGCTGTTCGACCAGATAGCGCTGGGCGAGACGGTTGACCACGAGGGTATAAATGCCAACCACGATCAGGATGCTGACCAGCAGGGCGGTGCCCATGCTCAGGATCAACTGCCATTGAATACTGCGTCGCCAGAACTGCATGGAGCACCCCCAAAGAATAAGAGGCTGAAACACTGCAACAGCCGTGCCGATTGTATACAACGCAAACGACAATCTATTCTTTGGTTGTGCGCAAAGCCGATCAGGCCTGATTGATCGTCTTGGAGATCACTTCAACCGTGGCGCTGACTTGCTCTTGGTAACGGTCGAGTTCCTGCTGATGCTGCTTTTTCATTTCGATCTGCTGAGAGCACAAGTTCATCGCAGCCAAAACCAGCAGTCGGTCACCGATCAGCGTCGGGTACTTCTTTTTGGTGTCGGCCAATGCGGCTTTCAACATTAACGCGGCGTCCAACAGGGTTTGTTCTTCCCCGGCCGGCGCCTTGATCGAATAGTCCTCCCCCAGGATCGAGACGACTTTTACCCCTGCGGCGCCGTAACTCATGCGCTGACTGGGCCAGCGCTGACGCGCTCAACCAGGGCCTGGATGCGTGCGGCAGTGGCGCCTTGCTTCTCTTCCTGTTCCATCAGGCTCAATTGCAGGCTTTCGTTTTCATCTTTGGCCTGGGCCAGTTCCGCACTCAGGGCTTGGTTGGTGCCGAGCAAGGTCTGGTTCTGTTGCACCAGGTCGCTGACCAGCTGTTCCAATTGGCTTAGGGATGCTTCCAACATTTTGATATTCCAGGCATTTTCAAAGGGCGCGTACGATAAAGAAAAGTCACCATGGATGCCAGGGTTATACCGGCGCAAGGCCTTGATTTTCCTGACAGGTGACCTCCCTCGCGAACTTTAAAGACTGTGATCGGCCGATCTGGTTCCTGCACTTCGTCGCCACAGGTCAAAAGCAGCACACGATCCCTTGTAGGAGCGAAGCTTGCTCGCGAAAGACGTTAACGATAACGCGTGCTGTCAGGACGTACCCATTGCCTGGATATTTTTCGCGAGCAAGCTTCGCTCCTACAGGTAGAAGCGTTTATGCGACAAAAACGCGCAGGGGCTCAAGACTTTAGTCGCAGGACCGATAAGTCACGCATACGTCAGTCTCCGCGCCACACCGGTGCGCTCTTTTCGGTAACCACCATGTCCCTTCGTAATATGAACATCGCGCCGCGGGCGTTCCTTGGCTTCGCCCTGATTGGCGGGCTGATGCTGGTCCTGGGTGTGTTTGCCTTGAACCAGATGAGCAAGATTCGCGGCGCCGCCGAGGACATCACCCTGAGCAGCGTGCCAAGCATCAAGAGCCTCGACGAGTTCACCCAACTCACCCTGCGCCTGCGCGTGCTGTCCTACCGTTTGCTGGTGAACCGCGAGCCGGACGTTCAGCAAAAAACCATGGACCTGCTGGAAACCCGCAATCAGCAGATCCGTACGGCGCAATCGACCTACGAAAAACTGATCAGCAGCCCGCAGGAACGCGCGGCCTACGATCAGTACGTGCAGCTGCTGGGGCAATACCGCCAGATTGAAGACCGGATGAAGACGCTGTCGCGCAACAATCAAGTCGATGAACTGCGCACCCTGCTCAACACCGACCTGCTGACCAACTCCGAAGCCGTGAACGCTGTGCTGAACCGTTTGCTGGAGATCAACACGCAGCAAACCCTCGACACCAACCAGCAGGCGGCCGATCAGTACGCCTCGGCGTTTAACCTGGTGGTGACGCTGCTGGTGATCGCCACCGGCCTGACCTTGTTGTTCGCCTGGTTGCTGACCAATAGCATCACCAAACCGATCGCCAATGCACTGAGCGCCGCTGAAGAAATCGCCGAAGGCAACCTGACGCGCCCGATTACCGTGGACGGGCAGGACGAAGCCGGTCGTCTGCTGGCGGCCATGTCGAAGATGCAGGACAAGCTGCGCGACACCCTGCAACGGATTTCCGGCTCGGCCACGCAACTGGCCTCCGCCGCTGAAGAACTCAACAGCGTCACCGACGAAAGCGCCCGTGGCCTGACCCAGCAGAACAACGAAATCGAACAGGCCGCCACGGCGGTCAACGAAATGACCAGCGCCGTGGAAGAAGTCGCGCGCAATGCCGTCAGCACCTCCGAAGCGTCGAAGAACGCCACCACTTCCGCCGGTGACGGTCGCGACCTTGTGCAGGAAACCGTCAGCGCCATCGAACGCATGAGCGCCGACGTGCAGAGCACCGCGACCCTGATCGGCGACCTGGCCAACGAGTCGCGGGATATCGGCAAAGTGCTGGACGTGATTCGCGGCCTGGCCGACCAGACCAACCTGCTGGCGTTGAACGCCGCCATTGAAGCCGCACGTGCCGGTGAAGCCGGTCGTGGGTTTGCGGTGGTCGCGGATGAAGTGCGTGCCTTGGCCCACCGGACGCAGCAGTCGACCAGCGAGATCGAACGGATGATCGGCAGCATCCAGAGCGGCACCGAGCACGCGGTGGATTCGATGCGCAACAGCACCGAGCGCGCCGAATCGACCCTGAACATTGCTCGCGGCGCCGGGATGTCGCTGGACACTATTAACAGTGCCATCGTCGAAATCAATGAACGCAACCTGGTGATCGCCAGCGCGGCCGAAGAGCAGGCGCAGGTCGCCCGTGAAGTGGACCGCAACCTGGTGAACATTCGCGATTTGTCGGTGCAATCGGCGACCGGGGCCAGCCAGACCAGCGCCGCGAGCAATGAGCTGTCGCGGTTGGCGCTGGACCTGAACAACATGGTTGGACGGTTCAGCCTCTAGCGGCCACGCCGTCCCTGTAGGAGCGAGCTTGCTCGCGATGATGTCAATGACGACGCGCGGAATCTGGCAACCCGCGTTATCGTTGACGTTCATCGCGACCAAGCTCGCTCCTACAAAAAGCTTTTTGACAGCATCACATTTCAACAGGTTAGAATCGCTGGCACGCAGACTGCATGGTCAGTTTGTGCCCGCCTTTAGCTTTCTGGAGTACTGCCTTTGAATGCGACGACCATCAACAGCCTGTTCTTGATCGGCGCGTTGCTGGTAGGTGCGAGCATTCTGGTGAGCTCACTTTCGTCGCGCCTCGGCATCCCGATTCTGGTGATCATCCTGGCGGTCGGCATGGCCGCCGGCGTCGACGGCGGCGGCATTATCTTCGATAACTACCCGACGGCTTACCTGGTCGGCAACCTCGCGTTGGCGGTGATTCTGCTCGACGGTGGCTTGCGCACACGGGTGTCCAGTTTCCGCGTGGCGTTATGGCCGGCGCTGTCGCTGGCCACGGTCGGGGTGTTGATTACCACCGGGCTGACCGGCATGGCCGCCGCCTGGCTGTTCAACCTGAACATGATCCAGGGCCTGCTGATTGGCGCTATCGTCGGCTCCACCGACGCCGCGGCGGTGTTCTCGCTGCTGGGTGGCAAAGGCCTGAACGAACGGGTGACCGCCAGCCTCGAGATCGAATCCGGCAGCAACGATCCGATGGCGGTGTTCCTCACCGTGACCCTGATCGACATGCTCGCCAGCGGCCAGACCGGCCTGCACTGGAGCCTGCTCACCCACTTGGTGCGCGAGTTCGGCATCGGCGCCATCATCGGTCTCGGTGGCGGCTGGGTCATGCTGCAATTGGTCAACCGCATCAATCTGGCCACCGGCCTCTATCCGATTCTGGTGATTGCCGGCGGTCTGCTGGTGTTCGCCCTGACCAACGCCCTGCACGGCAGTGGCTTCCTCGCGGTGTACCTGTGCGGCCTGGTCATCGGCAACCGCCCGGTGCGCAGTCGCCACGGCATTTTGCACATGCTCGACGGCATGGCCTGGCTGGCGCAGATCGGGATGTTCCTGGTGCTGGGGCTGCTGGTCACGCCGCACGACTTGCTGCCGATTGCCCTGCCCGCTTTGGGCCTGGCCCTGTGGATGATTCTGTTTGCCCGGCCGCTGTCGGTAGTGGTCGGCCTGCTGCCGTTCAAGGCGTTCCATGGCCGGGAAAAGGCGTTTATTTCCTGGGTCGGACTGCGCGGCGCGGTCCCGATCATTCTGGCGGTGTTCCCGCTGATGGCCGGCCTGCCGAATGCCCAGCTCTATTTCAACCTCGCCTTCTTTATCGTGCTGGTGTCGCTGCTGGTCCAGGGCACGAGCCTGCCGTGGGTCGCCAAATTGCTCAAGGTGACCGTTCCCCCGGAGCCGGCGCCGATCTCCCGTGCAGCCCTGGAGGTGCACGTCACCAGCGAGTGGGAACTGTTCGTTTATCGCCTCGGCGCTGAAAAATGGTGCATCGGTTCGCCCCTTCGCGAGCTGAAAATGCCCGAAGGCACGCGCATCGCGGCACTGTTTCGTGGCCAGCAACTGCTCCATCCGTCGGGTAGTACGGTGCTCGAGGTCGACGATTTGCTCTGCGTAATCGGCCATGAACACAACCTTTCGGCCCTCGGAAAACTCTTCAGCCAGGCACCGCAACGCGGCCTCGATCTGCGCTTCTTCGGCGACTTCGTACTCGAAGGAGACGCCCAGCTGGCCGCGGTTGCGGCGCTGTACGGGTTGAAAGTCGAAGGCATCGATCCGGACATGACTTTGGCCCACTTCATCGCCCACAAAGTCGGCGGTGCTCCAGTGGTGGGTGACCAGGTGGAGTGGAACAACACCATCTGGACGGTCGCGGTCATGGAAGGGAACAAGATCGGCAAAGTGGGCGTCAGATTCCCCGAAGGAAGTCGCCCCGGCCCGGGCTTGTTCCTCTAAACTCCATTCTTCGTCTCGTTTTCGATCGGTCTCTATGTCAACCCTGCGCACCTTTTTCGTCACGGCCCTGCTGGGCTTGAGCCTCTCCATCGGTACATTGCAAGCGGCCGAACCGCCGTCCAGCGAAGCCGTGCAGACGAGCCTGGACAAGATCGCCGAACGCAAACTGCCGGAAGCCGATCAAAAAGCCCTGCAGAGCATCCTGCAAAGCACGCTGACACACCTCAATAACCAGCGTGATTACGAGCAGAAGCTGGTGGCGCTCAAGCAGCAGCTGGCCACCGCGCCCAAGCAGAACATCGAGAATCAGCGCGAACTGACCCGCCTCAAGGCCACCAATGTAGTGCCGGTCGCGCAACGCTATTCCAAAGAGTCGATTCAGCAGCTGGAGCAGATGCTGACCGAGCGCTCGACCCAGCAAAGCGATCTGCAAAAGGCCCTGGCCGAGGCCAACAGCCTGGTCATCACCGCCCAGACCCGTCCTGAGCGCGCCCAGGCGGAAATTTCCGCCAGCCAGACGCGCATCCAGCAGATCAATAACATCCTCAAGGCCGGCAAGGACGCCGGCAAGACCCTGACCCCGGAGCAACGCGACCAGCTCAATGCCGAGCTCGCGGCCCTGAATGCGCTGATCCCGCTGCGTCGCCAGGAACTGGCCGGCAACAGCCAGTTGCAGGACCTGGGCAACAGCCAGCATGACTTGCTCTCGGAGAAATCCGATCGTCTGGACAAGGAAATCCAGGAGCTGCAAAACCTGATCAACCAGAAACGCCTGGCCCAATCCCAGGAGACGGTGACGCAGCAGTCCATCGAAGCACAGAAGTCCGGCGGCAGTGCGCTGTTGGCCACTGAAAGCGCGGCCAACCTGAAGCTCTCGGACTACCTGCTCAAAAGCACTGACCGCCTCAACGAAGTCACCCAGCAAAACCTGCAGACCAAGCAGCAACTGGACAACGTGACCCAGAGCGATTCGGCCCTGGACGAGCAAATCAACGTGCTCAAGGGCAGCCTGCTGCTTTCCAAGATCCTCTACAAACAGAAACAGGCCCTGCCGCGTCTCAAGCTCGACCGCGACCTCGCCGACCAGATCGCCGACATTCGCCTGTATCAGTTCGAAGTCAGCCAGCAGCGGGAGCTGCTCAGCAACCCGGCGACTTACGTCGACAACCTGCTGTCGACCCAAGCGCCGGAACAGGTCACCCCACAGCTGCGCAAAAGCCTGCTGGAACTGGCCAACACTCGCGCCGACCTGCTGGAGCGTTTGAACCGCGAACTGAGTGCGGTGCTCAACGAATCGATCACCCTGCAACTCAATCAGAAACAACTGCTCAGCACCGCGCAAAGCCTGCGGGCGACCCTCGACGAGCAAATGTTCTGGATTCCCAGCAATAAGCCGCTGGACCTGGAATGGATACACGCCGTGCCGGAGCGCCTGCAACGTCAGGTCACCACCTTGCCGTGGGCTTCAAGCCTCAGCGAACTGTCTGACGGCCTGACCCAGCGACCGTTGCTGTTCCTGCCGCTGGCACTGCTGATCGGTGCCCTGTTGTGGCGGCGCAAGAGTCTTTATGCGCGACTGAACAAGGTTCACCAGGACATCGGCCATTTCAAGCGTGACAGCCAGTGGCATACGCCGCAGGCGATCCTGATCAATATCCTGCTGGCCATGCCGGTTTCGCTGGGCCTGGCCCTGTGTGGCCTGGCCTTGCAGATCGACGCTCGCGGGCAAAACGCCAACATGGGCGCGGCGCTGCTGCAAATGGCCCAGGCCTGGCTGGTGTTCTACACCGCCTACCGGATCCTCGCGCCGGGCGGCGTGGCCGAATTGCACTTCCGCTGGGAAAAACCCCAGGTCGAATTCCTCCAGGGCTGGGTCCGCCGGCTCGGGCTGGTGGTGATGGCGCTGGTCGCCGTCGTGGCAGTCGCCGAACTGCAACCCGCGGCGCTGGCCGACGACGTGCTCGGCATGCCGGTGGTGCTGACCTGTTATGCCTTGATGGCCTGGCTGCTCAGCCGCCTGCTGATCAGCAGCCCGACCCATCAGAACGCTTCGCTGTTTCGCAAGGCCGTAGGGATCTTGTTCACGGTCCTGCCGGTCGCGTTGTTCGTGGCGGTGTGCTTCGGCTACTACTACACCGCGCTGAAACTCAGCGACCGGTTGATCAACACCCTGTACCTGCTGATGTTCTGGCTGGTGATCGAAGCCACCTTCGTCCGCGGCCTCAGCGTTGCCGCGCGACGCCTGGCCTACCAGCGCGCCCTGGCCAAACGCCAGGCGGCGAAAGAGGCCGGCGATGGCGAAGCGGTGATCGAAGAGCCGACCCTGGACATCGAGAAGGTCAACGAACAATCCCTGCGCCTCATCCGCCTGGCCCTGCTCGGCGGGTTCATGGCCGCGCTGTACTGGGTCTGGTCGGACCTGATTTCGGTGTTCTCGTACCTGGACAACATCACCCTCTACGAATACACCAGCGGCACCGGCGCCAACATGAGCATGGTGCCGATCAGCATCGGCGACATGCTTGGCGCGCTGATCATCATCGGCATCACCTTCGCCCTCGCGCGCAACTTGCCCGGCCTGCTGGAAGTATTGGTGTTGTCGAAACTGAACCTGGCGCAAGGCAGCGCCTATGCCACCACCACGTTGCTGTCCTACGTGATCGCCGGTGTCGGTTTCGTCTCGACCCTGTCGACGCTCGGCGTGAGCTGGGACAAGTTGCAATGGCTGGTCGCGGCGCTATCGGTCGGCCTCGGGTTCGGGATGCAGGAGATCTTTGCGAACTTCATCTCCGGGATCATGATCCTGTTCGAACGCCCGGTGCGAATCGGCGACACCATCACCATCGGCAACCTGTCGGGCACGGTGAGCAAGATCCGCATCCGCGCCACCACCATCACCGACTTTGACCGCAAGGACATCATTGTCCCGAACAAGACGTTCATCACCGGGCAACTGATCAACTGGTCCCTGACCGACACCATCACCCGAGTGACCCTCAAACTCGGCGTCGATTACGGTTCGGACCTGGACCTGGTGAAAGAGCTGCTGCTGAAAGCCGCCCGGGAAAACCCGCGCGTCCTGAAGGATCCGGAACCGCATGTGTACTTCCTGAACTTCGGCGAAAGCACCCTCGACCACGAGTTGCGCATGCATGTGCGTGACCTCGGTGACCGCAACCCAGTGCTCGACGAGGTCAACCGCTTCATCAATCGCGAGTTCAAGAAGCACCACATCAACATCTCGTTCCGGCAGATGGAGGTTTATCTCAAGAACATCCAGGGCCAGGAATACAAAATGGTGCCCATCGATCCGGAAGCCAAAACCATCGTGCCCAAGGTCGATGGTCAAGCGGCTCAAGAGCCGCCCGCCGCCAAGCTCGACTAACCGGCTTATCCCTAGCAGAATGCTCGGACATTCTGCTGGAGATGGCCGTTGAAAGCCCTCGACGAACTGACCTTCGATAATCGCTTCGCCCGCCTCGGCGATACGTTTTCCGCCCATGTGCTGCCCGAGCCCATCGACAACCCGCGCCTGGTGGTGGCCAGCCCCGCCGCCATGGCGCTGCTCGACCTCGACCCGGCCGTGGCCGACACCCAGGAGTTTGCCGAGCTTTTCAGCGGCCATAAGCTCTGGGCCGACGCCGTTCCGAGGGCGATGGTCTATTCCGGTCATCAGTTCGGTTCCTACAACCCACAGCTAGGCGATGGCCGCGGCCTGTTGCTGGGCGAGGTCTACAACGAAGCCGGCGAGCATTGGGACCTGCACCTGAAGGGCGCCGGCCAGACGCCCTTTTCACGCATGGGCGATGGCCGGGCGGTGTTGCGCTCCTCGATCCGCGAATTTCTCGCCTCCGAAGCGTTGTATGCCCTGAACATCCCGACCACTCGGGCCCTGTGCGTGATCGGCTCCGACACTCCGGTGTGGCGCGAGAAACAGGAGCGCGCGGCGATGGTCCTGCGCATGGCGCCGAGCCATATACGCTTCGGCCATTTCGAATATTTCTACTACACCAAACGCCCCGAGAAGCAGAAAGAACTCGGTGAGCACGTGCTGGCCATGCACTTCCCGGAATGCCTGGAACAACCGGAACCGTACCTGGCGATGTTCCGTGAAATCGTCGAGCGCAATGCCGAGCTGATCGCCAAGTGGCAGGCCTATGGCTTCTGCCACGGCGTGATGAACACCGACAACATGTCGATCCTCGGCATCACCTTCGACTATGGCCCGTTCGCCTTCCTCGACGACTTCGACGCCCACTTCATCTGCAACCACTCCGACGACCAGGGCCGCTACTCCTACAGCAACCAGGTGCCGATCGGCCAGTGGAACCTCAGCGCCCTGGCCCAGGCCCTGACGCCGTTCATCAGCGTCGAGGCCCTGCGCGAAACCCTCGGCCTGTACTTCCCGCTGTACCAGGCTCATTACCTCGACCTGATGCGCCGCCGCCTCGGCCTCACCACCGCCGAAGACGACGACCAGAAACTGCTGGAACACCTGCTGCAACTGATGCAAAACAGCGGCGTCGACTACAGCCTGTTCTTCCGCCGCCTGGGGGATGAATCACCAGAACTTGCGGTCGCCCGCCTGCGTGATGACTTCGTCGACATCAAGGGCTTCGATGCCTGGGGCGAACTCTACGTCGCCCGGGTTGCTCGTGATGGTGAGGTTGATCAGGAACAACGTCGCAAACGGATGCACGCGGTCAATCCGCTGTACATCCTGCGTAACTACCTGGCGCAGAAGGCGATTGATGCGGCGGAAAGCGGCGACTATTCTGAGGTTCGACGACTGCATGCGGTGTTGAGCAATCCGTTTGAGCAGCAGCCGGGGATGGAAAGTTATGCCGAGCGGCCACCGGAGTGGGGCAAGCATTTGGAGATCAGTTGTTCTTCGTGATGATTGAACGCTGAATATTTCAGATTGGCACTGATCGGTACTCACGGTCATAGGCTTCGATATGGTCGCCTATGATCGATACCAAACTTTCCAGTGGATGCAATTCATTACCGTCCATCATTTTTCGCAACTCATCCCGCGAGTCGACCAACCGATCGTACTCAGCTGCAGATTCCGGCTGTTTTAACAACCATGATACGAATGGCCAGTGTTCGGCGGCTTGTTTGACGATATCGCTCATTTCTACACCTCTTTGGTATGTCGGATTGCACGAGTGGAGACTAAGAGATGGACCACTCGCTATCTAGCAGACAGAACCGCCATGACTTGTAGGTCGCCTCTCCCATTGCAGAAGGCTCTTGCCTACAGATTTCTGCCTTGATAAACGACACCTGTGCCTCCAGATCCATCGCATTGACTGCCAACTTTCGAAGAGCCGACCATGCCCGACCCACTCCTCATCCCCTGCCCCCACTGCAACGGCCTCAACCGCATCCCCGCCAAGCGCCTCAACGACCATCCGAAATGCGGCCGCTGTAAAGCCGAGGTCTTGCTGAGCAAGCCTTTCGAGTTGAAGCAAGGCGATTACGCCAGTCAGATCAAGGGCGATCTGCCGCTGCTGGTGGACGTGTGGGCGGAGTGGTGTGGGCCGTGCAAGTCGTTTGCGCCGGTGTTCGAGCAGGCGGCGGGGCAACTGGCGGGCAAGTGTCGGTTGGCCAAGCTGGACAGCGAGGCGAATCAGCAGTTGTCGGCGCAACTGGGGATTCGTTCGATTCCCACCCTGATTCTATTCAAGAACGGCCGGGAAGTGGCGCGCCAGAGCGGAGCCTTCCCGTTACCGCAGTTGATGAGCTGGTTGCGCAGCCAAGGGATTTAGTCACACCGCGATCAAGTGTGGGAGCGGGCTTGCTCGCGAAGAGGGATTTCCATCCAGCATCAATGCTGACTGATAAATCGCTATCGCGAGCAAGCTCGCTCCTACAGTGGCTTCGTGTACTCAGCAAGGATCAGGCGTTTTCGAGGAGGTTGTGCAGGTCGACGAATTGCTGGGTCAGCTTGTGCCGTGGATCCAGGTGAATCAGCGGCATGTTGGCCTGGTGAGATTCACGCATCCGCACCGAGCTGCCCAGGTACACCGGCAGTACCGGCAACCCTTCGGCGATCAGCTCGTCGAGGATTTGCTGGGGCAGGCTGGCCCGGGCCTGGAACTGGTTGACGACGATGCCTTCAACTTCCAACCCTTCGTTATGGTCATCCTTCAACTCTGCGATTTCCGCCAGCAGGCCGTACAGCGCCTGACGCGAGAAGCTGTCGCAATCGAAGGGGATCAGCACGCGATCAGCGGCAATCAAGGCCGACACCGCGTAAAAATTCAGCGCTGGCGGCGTATCGAGGTAGATCCGGTCGTAGTCGCCGTCCAGTTCCTCGAGCAATTTGCGCAGCTTGTTGATCTTGTGTTTCGCCTCAAGCTTGGGCTGCAAGTCGGCCAGCTCCGCCGTGGCGGTAATCACATGGAGGTTATCGAACGGGGTTTCGTAGATATCAACCTGGTTTTTCTTCGCGAAAGGCCCGGAAGACAAGGTCTGCTTGAAAAAGTCGGCGATACCCATGGGAATGTCATTCCCGGTGAGCCCCGTCAGGTACTGAGTGGAGTTGGCCTGGGCATCGAGATCCACCAACAAGGTGCGATAACCCTCACTGGCGCTAACCGCCGCCAGATTGCAGGCAATACTGGATTTGCCTACGCCACCTTTCTGATTGAACACCACGCGCCGCATGTCAAAAACCTCCGTGTATCAAAGAATGACCGAGTGTAGTAGTCCACGGCGCTGCTTAGCTACCTTGTCGGCATAGGGACTACACAGTCAGTTGTCATCTCCTGGTGAAAAAGCCGCGAACTCATCCATGGATTACCGACGGAGCCGACAGACAGGCCGGCGCTGATGTGGATAATGGCCATTCGACAGTTTTCTCGCGAACCAACCGGTACATTTGATTGGGCAAAATGTAACCAGCATTTGCTACACGTCCGCCGCACCGGGATAATGCGCGCCACTCGGCGTTAACCGCCACGTAAGGTCTGTCGCTGTTTTTGTGACTCACCGCGTCAAGAAAGCCCCGCAGGGGCGGGATGAATGTCTGTGATCAACTTCAACATCGCCCAATGGCGCGCGTGGGCTCCGGGGCTCGAAAGCGTGGACGACTGGCAAGCCTGGTGCCGACAACCGGTCGTGCTGGCGAGCAGCGATGCCGCTCCCGACGTGTCGTTCCTGCCGGCCATGCAGCGCCGGCGCCTCAGTCGCCTGGCACGGATGGCATTCAGCGTTGGCTGGCCATTGGCCGATGGTCGCCAGGACCTACCGTTGGTCTTTATTTCCCGCCATGGTGAAACCCCGCGCACCTTCGACATCCTCAGTGATCTGGCGGCTGAAGAACCGTTGTCGCCGACTCAATTCAGCTTGTCGGTGCACAACGCGATCATCGGGCTGTGGTCGATCATGCGCGGCGAAACCAGCGAAATGACTGCCCTCGCCGCGGCTGGCGACGGCCTTGAAAACGGCATGCTAGAGGCGGCGGCTTTACTTTCCGAAGGCGCGCCTGCGGTATTGCTGGTGGTCACTGAAGAGCAACCGCCAGAGGCTTACTCGACGTGGATCGACGACGTGCCGTTTCCTTACGCGGTTGGCCTGCTGATTACTCCGGGAAACGACTGGCAGCTGTCCCTGAACAGCGCCTCGGATCAGTTGTCCAAAGCCCACTGGCCCCATGCCCTGAACCTATTGCGTACCCTGCTGGGCCAGCAGACCACCTGCCAACATGCCTGGAAAAATCGTGTATGGACCTGGCAACGCAACCTGTAACCGAAAAAAACCGCGACGCCTATTACTGGCGCCTGCTGGCCACCGCTGCAAGCTTCACCCTCTTCGGGTTGGGCGGGCTGTGCCTGCGCCTCGTGGTTTTCCCGCTGCTGAACTGCCTGCCCGGCGACGCCCTGACTCATCGGCAGCGAGCCCGGCAGACCGTCGCTCGGCTGTTCTGGTTTTTTGTGCGGTTCATGGCCCGCACCGGCGTGCTGACCTACGACATTCAGGGCGCGGAAAAACTCGGGCGCCCAGGCCAGATGATCATCGCCAATCACCCGTCGCTGATCGACGTGGTATTCCTGATCGGCCTGGTGCGCCACGCCAACTGCGTGGTGAAAAAAAGCCTCTGGGAAAACCCGTTCACTCGCGGTCCGCTACGCTGCACCGACTACATCAGCAACGACGGCAGCATGGACATGCTCGACGCCGCGGCCGATGCGCTGAAAAGCGGCCAGACCCTGATCATCTTTCCCGAGGGCACGCGCACCGATCCAGGCAAAGCGCCGGCCTTCCATCGAGGTGCTGCTGCGATTGCACTTCGCGGTGCGAAAATCCTCACCCCGGTAATCATCAAGGTCAACCCGACCACGTTGACCAAGGCCGAACCCTGGTATCGCATCCCGAAACGCCGCGTGCACTTCAGTTTCCGTGTCGGGGCCGATATAGACCCACAGACTTTCGCCGCGTATGGCCCTGCCCCTCAAGCCTCGCGCAAGCTCAACGATTACTTGCACACCTACTTTATTAAGGAGCTCGCCGAAGATGAGCGATCTACACCGTGAAATCAAAGAACTGATCATCGAAGCCCTGGGACTCGAAGACATCAGCGCACAAGACATCGGCGACGACCAGACCCTGTTCGGCGAAGGCCTGGGCCTGGATTCGGTAGACGCCCTGGAACTCGGCCTGGCGATCCAGAAAAAGTACGGCATCAAAATCGACGCCGACGCCAAGGACACGCGTAATCACTTCAGCAACGTGGCGAGCCTTGCGGCGTTCGTCACTGCAAAACAGGCAGCTTGAGACCGGACCATGCAAACTCGTGACGACATTTTCAACACCCTGCGCGATGCTCTGGTCGAACTCTTCGAGCTGGACCCCGAGCGCGTAAGCCTCGAATCCAACCTGTATCAGGACCTGGAAATCGACAGCATCGACGCGGTCGACCTGATCGATCACATCAAACGCCAGACCGGCAAGAAAATCGCCGCCGAAGAATTCAAATCGGTGCGTACCGTCAGCGACGTGGTCGAGGCGGTCTACCGTCTGGTTGAACCGGCCGCATGAGTCGACTGATCGGCCTCGGCCTGCTGCTGGCGGGCCTGCTGTACCCCTTTGCGGTGTATTTCGGCATGGAGCATTTTGCCCCGTGGCAGTTCGGTCTGCTGCTGGGCAGCCTGTGGCTGGCCCGGGCGCTGCTCGGCGCGCGCAAGCCCGGCAGCCTGTGGATGGCGATCACTGCGATTGCTTTCTGCTTGTTGCTGGCGCTGTTCGACAGCCCGCTGTTGCTGCGCTGGTACCCGGTGCTGATCAGCGCCTTCATGCTCGGGCTGTTCGGCCTGAGCCTGAAATACGGGCCGCCGATGGTCGAACGCCTGGCGCGTTTGCGTGAACCGCAGCTGCCGGCCAAGGCGATTGTTTATACCCGCCAGGTGACGATCGCCTGGAGTGTGTTTTTCTTCTGCAACGGTTTGCTCGCCGCCGCCCTGACCCTCTGGGCTCCGCTGAGTTGGTGGATGTTGTACACCGGCCTGATTTCCTACGGATTGATGGGCCTGCTGTTCGCCATTGAATGGCTGATACGACAACGGGTACGAGGTCACCCATGAATTGGAAAAAACTTGAGCACCTGTTGCTCAAGGCTCAGCCGGAGCGCGCCGTGACGGCCGAACCGGCGCTGAATCACGCACAGCTGTGCGAACAGGCGTTGCGCCTGGCCGCCGGCCTGCAAGCCCAGGGTGTGCAGCGCATTGCCGTGCACCTTGAGGACGCCGCCGACCTGGCGATTGCCCTGCTCGGAGCCTGGAGCGCGGACGTCAGCGTACTGCTGCCTGCCGACCTGCAACCGCAGACTCGCCAGCGCTGGTCGACGGAAGTCGATCTGTGGCTGACCGATCAGGCCGATGACGCGCACCTGAGCGATTATCAACATCCGCCACTGACCGCTGCCGCACTGGACCTCGATCACTGTTCGCTGAGCCTGTGCACCTCCGGCTCCAGTGGCGAGCCCAAGCGCATCGAGAAAACCTTGCGCCAACTGGCCAATGAAGTCGAAGCGCTGGAGCAACTGTGGGGCGCCGATCTGGGCCCGGCCTGCATCATTGGCAGTGTCGCCACCCAACACATCTACGGCCTGCTGTTTCGCGTGTTGTGGCCGCTGTGCGCCGGGCGTTCGTTCGTGCGCAAGCAACTGGCCTTCCCGGAAGACTTGCAGCGCGCCAGCCGCGAACACCCGGCCTTCGCCTGGGTCGCCAGCCCGGCGCTGCTCAAGCGCATGGGCGACAACCTCGACTGGCCGGCGCTGAGCGCCGTACGGCGGGTGTTTTCCTCGGGCGGCGCTCTGCCGGCCGAAGCGGCACAAAGCCTGCAGCAACGCCTGCAACAATGGCCGACGGAAATCCTCGGCAGCTCGGAAACCGGCGGCATCGCCTGGCGCCAGGGCCACGAGCTCTGGCAGCCGTTTGCGGGCGTCGAGCTGAGCCAGGACCGCGACGGCGCACTGCTCATCGCATCACCGTACTTGCCCGCGGGCCACCTCGAACACACCGCCGATGCCGCACGCATCGCCGCCGACGGCCGCTTCGAATTGCTCGGACGGCTGGACCGAATCGTCAAACTGGAAGAAAAACGTATCTCGCTGCCGATGCTGGAAAAGGCCTTGATGGACCACGACTGGGTCGCCGAAGCGCGTCTTGGCGTGGTTCAGGAAAACCGTGCCTCGTTAGGCGCGCTGCTGGTGCTGAGTGAACAGGGTCTGCATGCTTTGCGCAATCAGGGTCGACGCACCCTCACTCAAGCGTTGCGTCAGCACCTGAGCCAGCATTGCGAAGCCCTGGCCCTGCCACGCCGCTGGCGTTTGCTGCGGCAATTGCCGCTGAACGCTCAGGGCAAACTGCCTCAGTCCGATGTCGAAGCCTTGTTGTTGGCGCCGCGCCCGAAGGCACCGGAAGTGCTGGAGCAGGTCGAAACCGATGGCGAGTGGAGCCTGCAATTGGCCGTGCCGCCGGACCTCGCGTACTTCAGCGGTCACTTCCCGCAAACACCGGTGCTGCCGGGTGTGGTGCAGGTGGAATGGGCGCTGAATCTGGGCCAGCAATTGATGAACTTGCCGGCCCATTTCGCCGGGATGGAAGTGCTGAAATTCCAGCAACTGGTGCGTCCGGGGGATGAAGTTCAGCTGCATTTGCGCTTCGATCCGGTGCGCAGCAAATTGTATTTCGCTTATCGCAATGAGACGGCTACCTGCTCCAGTGGGCGGATTTTGCTGAAGGATGCGGGCGATGCATAAGTTTGGTGAGTGCTGCGCACTCAATCGCGAGCAGGCTCGCTCCCACACTGGATGTGTGAACGACGCAGCGCCCCTGTGGGAGCGAGCCTGCTCGCGATGGGATCAATGTGGTCTCTCAGGTGTGAGCCAGCATGCATAACCCCTGCGCCGTGGTCCCGGTCTACAACCACGAAACCGCGATCACCACCGTGGTCGACGCGCTGATCGCCAGCCACTTGCCGTGCATCCTGGTCGACGATGCCAGCGATCAAGCCTGCGCAAAGGTGCTTGATCAACTGGCGCTGCGCGACCGCGTTCACCTGATCCGACTCGCCACCAACCAGGGCAAGGGCGGCGCCGTCATGACCGGCATGCGCGAAGCCGCACGGCTGGGTTTCACCCACGTTTTGCAGGTGGACGCCGACGGTCAGCACGACCTGGAAGACGTCCCGGTCTTCATCGAACAATCACGCGCCCATCCCGACGCGGTGATCTGCGGCTATCCGCAATACGACGCCAGTGTGCCGAAAGGTCGCTTGTACGCCCGTTACCTGACGCACGTGATGGTCTGGATCAACACGTTGTCGTTGCAGATTCGCGACTCCATGTGCGGCTTCCGCCTCTACCCATTGCCCGCCACCCTGGCGCTGATCGACTCGACAAAGATCGGCAAGCGCATGGACTTTGACTCGGACATTCTCGTGCGTCTGGCCTGGCGCAATCAGCCGATGCAGTGGCTGCCGACCAACGTCCATTACCCGCTGGACGGCGTCTCGCACTTCCGTATGTTCCACGACAATGTGCTGATTTCGAGCATGCACACCCGACTGTTCTTCGGCATGTTGCTGCGGGCCCCGGTGATTCTCTGGCGACGGTGGCGAGCATGAGCAGCAACGCCGATAAACAACACTGGGCCGACCGCGAGGAACGCGGCAGTTTCTGGCTGATGAAGCTCACCGCATTCGGCGCCAAAGTCTTGGGCCGACGGCTGTTGAGCCCGCTGCTGTATGGCATCGTTTTGTACTTTTTCCTGTTCGGTCGCAGTGCCCGCCGCAGCGCCTGGCAATACCAGCAACGGCTCGCCGATTGGAGCGGTCGCAACGAATTGCGCCCGAGCCATTGGCGAGTGTTCGGCCAGTTCATGGCGTTCGCCGACTCCATGCTCGACAAGCTCGACGTGTGGAACGGCAAGCTGAGCATCGAACAAATCGAAATCATCGACCCGGCGCTGCTGCGCAATCAACTGCGCGGCACTCGCGGGCAGATGCTGGTCGGCGCACACCTGGGCAACCTTGAAGTCTGCCGCGCACTGGCGGAGATCGGCGAGAAAGTCACGATGAACGTGCTGGTGCACACCAAGCACGCCGAACAGTTCAACCGCTTGCTCGGCGAAGCCGGGGCAACCAATTTGCGCCTGATCCAGGTCAGCGAACTGGACCCGCTGATCATGCTGCAACTGCATGAACGCCTGGAGCGCGGCGAGTGGCTGGCGATTGCCGGCGACCGCGTGCCACTGCATGGCGGACGCAGCGTGACCGTGGATTTCCTCGGCCACCCCGCCGCGTTCCCGCAAGGGCCTTGGCTGCTGGCCGGTTTGCTGAAATGCCCAATCAATTTGATGATGTGCCTGAAGAAACCCACGGGCGACTATCGACTGACCCTCGAACCGTTCGCCGAGGCTGTCGTATGGAAACGCAGCGACCGCGAGCAGGTCATTCATCAGTGGGCGACCCGCTACGCCGAACGCTTGGGCCACTATTGCCTTGAAGCGCCTCAACAATGGTTCAACTTTTACCCTTTCTGGAAGACCGATGACGACGCCAACGCTTGAGCCGGTAACCTTCGGCGAACTCCCTTTGCGCATCGAAGACGTGCTGGCCCTGGCCAACCGTCAGGTGCCGACGCAGTTGCAAGGCGACCCCGAGTTCCGCCGGCGCATCGCCAAGGGCCCACAGTTCCTTGACTCCCTGCTGGACAAGGAAGGCGTGATCTATGGCGTGACCACCGGTTACGGCGACTCGTGCGTGGTCGCGGTGCCGTTGCATCACGTCGAGGCCCTGCCCCGTCATCTGTACACGTTTCATGGCTGCGGCCTGGGCAAACTGCTCGACGCCCAAGCCACGCGGGCGGTGCTGGCGGCGCGTTTGCAGTCGCTGTGCCAGGGCGTGTCCGGGGTTCGCGTGGAACTGCTCGAACGCCTGCAAGCGTTCCTTGAACACGACATCCTGCCGCTGATCCCGGAAGAAGGATCGGTGGGCGCCAGCGGTGACCTGACGCCGTTGTCCTATGTCGCCGCGACCCTGTCCGGCGAGCGCGAAGTGATGTTTGGTGGCGAACGCCGCCAAGCCGCCGACGTGCACCGCGAACTCGGTTGGGCGCCGCTGGTCCTGCGTCCGAAAGAAGCCCTGGCATTGATGAACGGCACCGCCGTGATGACCGGCATCGCTTGCCTGGCCTACGCCCGCGCCGATTACCTGCTGCAACTGGCCACGCGCATCACTGCGCTGAACGTGGTCGCGTTGCAAGGCAACCCGGAGCACTTCGACGAGCGCCTGTTCGCCACCAAACCCCATCCAGGGCAGATGCAAGTCGCCGCGTGGCTGCGCAAGGACCTGGCGATCGACGCGCCGACCGCGCCATTGCATCGTCTGCAGGATCGCTATTCCCTGCGTTGTGCGCCCCACGTCCTCGGCGTCCTGGCCGACAGCCTCAACTGGCTGCGCTCGTTTATCGAGATCGAACTCAACAGCGCCAACGACAACCCGATCATCGACGCCGAAGCCGAACGCGTGCTGCACGGCGGGCACTTCTACGGCGGCCACATCGCGTTCGCCATGGACAGCTTGAAAACCCTGGTGGCCAACGTTGCCGACTTGCTCGACCGGCAACTCGCGTTGCTGGTGGATGAGCGCTACAACCATGGCCTGCCGAGCAATTTGTCCGGCGCCACGGCTGATCGCGCGATGCTCAACCACGGCTTCAAAGCCGTGCAGATCGGCACCAGCGCCTGGACCGCCGAAGCGCTGAAAAACACCATGCCGGCCAGCGTTTTCTCGCGTTCCACCGAGTGCCACAACCAGGACAAGGTCAGCATGGGCACCATCGCCGCCCGCGATGCGATCCGTGTGCTGGAGCTGACCGAACAGGTCGCCGCCGCCACGCTGCTGGCCGCTAACCAGGGCGTGTGGCTGCGCAGCCAGGTTGAGGACGCGCGGCCGTTGCCGCCATCGCTGGCTGCTATGCACGAAGAGCTGGCCAAGGACTTCCCACCGGTGATCGAAGACCGTGCGCTGGAAGGCGAATTGCGCCTGTGCCTGCAACGCATCGCCGAGCAACACTGGAGGCTGCATGCGTAGCAAGGGAGTGCTTCACACCGATACGGAAATCCTCGTGCCGTTCTTTGACGTCGACACCATGAACGTGGTTTGGCACGGCCATTACGTCAAATACCTGGAAGTTGCACGTTGCGCGCTGCTGGACAAGATCGGCCACAACTACAGCGCCATGGTCGAGTCGGGTTATGCCTGGCCGGTGATCGACCTGCAATTGCGTTACGTGCGCGGCGCGGTGTTCGGCCAGAAGCTGAACGTGCGCGCCAATCTGGTGGAGTGGGAGAACCGTCTGAAGATCAACTACCTGATCAGCGACCTGGAAACCGGCGAACGCCTGACCCGCGCCGTTTCCGTGCAGGTCGCCGTCGACATGAGCAACCGCGAAATGCAATTGGCCTCGCCCAAGGTCTTCACCGACGCCGTCGAGAGGGCCCTGCCATGACTTTCTGCCACCGCCGATCCTCTGTAGGAGCGAGCCTGCTCGCGATGGTCGTTAACGATGAAACTGGGCTCCTGACACTGCGCAGCGCCCTCAAGTTTTTTGCGAGCAAGCTCGCTCCTACAGTGTTCTGCGTGTTGCTGGGCATTCCAGGGCTGGCCAACGCGTTCGAACTGCAACAGCTCAGCGATCAACTGGCCAAGCCTGATGTGATCCACGGCAACTTCATCCAGGAAAAACACCTGCGTGCCTTGCCGCAGCCGCTGACCAGCAAGGGCACTTTCGTCCTGGCGAAAAACCACGGCTTGCTCTGGCTGTTGAAAACCCCGCTGCAACAGGATTACCGCATCAGCGCCAAGGGCATTGCCCGGCGTGATGCCAACGGCTGGCAAATGCTCCCGAGCAAGAGCGCCGGCGCCGAGCAGAACAGGTTGTTCCTCGCGGTGCTGCAAGGTGACAGCAGCGGATTGCAACGGGATTTCGAGCTGTCCCTGAGCGGCGATGCACAGAACTGGAAGCTGACCCTGATCCCGCGCTCGATGCTGCTCAAGCAGGTGTTCATTCAGATCAACATCACCGGCGGTGAACTGGTGCACAGCATCGAACTGCTGGAAACCCAGGGCGACAGCACACTCTTGCGCATGCAAGACACTACCAGCGCCCAACCCTTGAGCGACGCGGAGCAACATGACTTTGCCGAGTGAACGCAGGCTCCCGCAGCTCTTCCTGATCCTGCTGCTGGCGGTGCTCGCGCTCGCCGGTTGGCAATGGCGTGACGGCGCGCCGCTGTCGGCCAACCTGATGGAACTGGTACCGGGCACCGCGCCGGACGCGCTGGAACTGCGCGCCGAACAACGCATGCAAGAACCGCTGAACCGCGAAATGCTGGTACTGGTCGGCCACAAGGATCGCCCACAAGCCATCGCCATGGCGCAGAAACTGGGCGAGCAGTGGCAGGCCAGCGGCCTGTTCGAAAAGGTCCAGTGGAACCTGCAGGCCGACCTCCCGGCACTGCGCACGCAATTGCTCCAAGGCCGACTGGCGATGCTCTCGGCAGCGGACCGGCAACAGCTGATCGAGCATCCCGACGCGTTTATCCAGCAACGGGTGCAAGCGCTGTTCGACCCGTTCACCGGTTTCAGTCTGGTGCCGAGCCAGGACGATTGGCTAGGCCTGACCGGGCGAATCCAGAACAGCCAGCCACAACACGGCTCGGTGCAACTGGACATCGGCAGCGGTGCGCTGGTCGCCGATGCCGACGGCAAGAGTTGGGTGCTGTTGCGGGCGCGGACCACCGGCAATGCCTTCGACATGAACCTGCCGCTGCAAGTGGCCGACCTGCTCAAACACAGCCGCGAAGAGGCCGCCCAGGGCGACGTACAACTACTGGCCGCCAGCGGCTTGCTCTACGCAGCCGCCGGTCAACAGCAGGCCACCCGGGAAATGACCTGGGTCGGTGGCGGCGCCACGTTGGGGATTTTGTTATTGCTGCTGTTCGCCTTCCGCCGTTGGCGGGTGTTGCTGGCGTTTGTGCCGGTGCTGGTGGGCATGCTCTTCGGCGCGGTGGCTTGCGTGGCGCTGTTCGGCCATATGCACGTGATGACCCTGGTGCTCGGCTCCAGCCTGATCGGCGTCGCCGTCGATTACCCGCTGCATTACCTGTCCAAGAGCTGGAGCCTGAAACCCTGGCACAGTTGGCCGGCCTTGCGCCTGACCTTGCCGGGCCTGACGCTGAGCCTGATCACCAGTTGCATCGGCTACCTGGCCCTGGCATGGACGCCGTTCCCGGCACTGACGCAGATTGCCGTGTTCTCCGCCGCTGGGCTGCTCGGCGCCTACCTGTCCGCCGTGTGCCTGTTGCCGGCGCTGCTCAAGGGCGTGGACCTGCGCCCCGCGCAATGGCCGTTGCGAGTGTCCGAGTATTTGCTGGGGCTGCGTGAGTCGCTACTGAAATACGCCCGCACACCGGTGTTGCTGGCGCTGCTGATAGCCTTTTGTGTCGGAGGCCTGTTGCAGCTCGAGAGCAAAAACGACATTCGCCAATGGGTCGGTGCACCGCAGCAATTGACCGACGAAGCCCAGACCATTGCGCGCATCACCGGCTACCAACCCACCAGCCAATTCTTCCTGGTGCGCGCGGCCAATCAGCAGGAGTTGCTCGAACGCCAGTCCGCGCTGAGCGAGCGGCTTGATCAGTTGGTCAATCTGGAAAAACTCCAGGGTTACCTGTCACTCAATCAACTGGTCAGCCAGCCGAGCGAGCAGCGCCAAGTGCGCGAGGCGCTGACCAGGCTGCCGCAGTTCTGGCAGCCGCTGCTCGACGTCGGCGTGCCGGTCGAGGCGCTGAATACCGAGTTAGCTAAATTGCAGGCACTGCCTATCGAAGACATCGACGCCGCACTGGCCGGGCCGTTGGCCGAACCCTATCGCGCGCTGTGGCTGGGCCCGACCGATGACGGCGTGGCGGCGATGGTCAGCCTGCAAGGCTTGAACAATCCCTCCTTGCTGCGGGTCCAGGCGCTGGATTTACCGGGTGTGGAATTGGTCGATCGCCTGGGCGAGTTGAACTCGGTTTTTGCCGCGACCCAGATCAGTGCCGCCGAATTGAAACTCGCGTCCTGTGTGTTGATCGTGCTGGTGCTGATCTTGCCGTTCGGCTTCGGCGGCGCGCTGCGAATCGTCTCCCTGCCGTTGCTGGCGGCGCTGTGCAGCCTGGCTAGTCTCGGCTGGCTGGGGCAGCCGCTGACGTTGTTCAGCCTGTTCGGCCTGCTGCTGGTGACGGCCATCAGCGTCGATTACGCGATCCTCATGCGCGAGCAGGTCGGCGGCGCCGCCGTGAGCCTGTTGGGCACCTTGCTGGCGGCGGTGACCACCTGGCTGTCGTTCGGTTTGCTGGCGGTGTCGAGCACGCCGGCGGTGAGCAACTTCGGTCTGTCGGTGAGCCTGGGCCTGGCGTTCAGCTTCCTGCTGGCGCCGTGGGCCGGACGACAAGTCCATGCGCTCCCGGTCGCGGAGTCGGCAGCGTGATGGTCGTGCTGTTTTGGGCAATGGCCCTGGCGCTGTTCGCGGTGGCGACCCGTGTCGGTCGTCATTTCGGCGTGATCCCGATCGTCAGCCAGTTACTGCTGGCGACCTTTGGCCTGCCGCTGTTGATGTACTTCTGGATCGAGCCAGGCTGGCACCTCAGCGGTGCCGAACTGATCTCGCCGGTGTGGCTGAAAAACCTTTACAGCCTAAGCTTCGCCTTGCTGCTGGGGCATATTCTGAGTGACGTGATCGACCTGCGACTCGATCGTCAGAGCCTGAAAATCGCCCTGCCGAGTTTCTGCGTTCCGTTTGCCTGCGGGTTGGCGACGGCGGTGTGGTTGCTGCCTGCGCAAGCGTGGATAAGCTCGCTGGCCGTCGGCCTGGTGTTCGCAATCACCGCGATTCCGGTGTTGTATTTGTATTTGCGCCACATCAACTACCCGCCCACCGCGACCCGGCGACTGGTGCAGACCGCCATCCTCATCGACCTCACGTGCTGGACACTGTTCGGCTTTGCCCAAGGCAGCCTGCACGCCAGCAGTCTCCTGCTGCCATTGGCCGGCGCCTGCCTGCCGTTGTTGCTGCGCGCGTGCGGTTTGCGCCAACCGTTGTTGCACAGCTGTTGCTTCTTCGCGCTGCTGGTGGTGGCGGAACACTTCAAGCTCAATGCGCTGATTTTCGGCATCGGTTATCTGTTGTGCATGGCTGCGCTCAAGGTGCCGCTGGTGCTGCCGTTGCCGGTGATCTGGATGAGCCACCTACAGACCTACATCGCCATTCCGCTGATCATCACGTTCGGCATCGTGCAGATCGACGTCCACAGCGCCATGGCCAGCCTCGGCTGGGTGCAATTGAGCGCACTGCTGCTCTTGCCGATTGCCAGCAAACTGCTGGGCAACTGGATCGGCCTCGGCTGGGCCGGCGCCTCGTTTGAAGGTGCCAGTCGTTGGCGCGAAAGTATCCTGCTGAACATTCGTGGCTTGAGCGAGATCGTCTTTCTCAACCTGCTGCTGCAACAACAGCTTATCAGCCCGGCGCTGTACTTTGCGCTGATGGTGATGGGCCTGATCGCGACACTGCTGCCGGCACTCGCCGGCATGCACCGAACCCCCATGAACATCGCCGTCCCGGCAAGGAGCTCACGTGCCAACAGTTGAAATGGAACGTCGCCAGGTAGTGGTGATTGGCGCGGGGCCTTCGGGCGCCATCGCCGCCGCGCTGCTCAAGCGCAAGGGTCACGACGTGCTGATGATCGAACGCCAGCATTTCCCACGGTTTTCCATCGGTGAAAGCCTGCTGTCGCACTGCCTGGATTTCGTCGAGGAAGCGGGCATGCTCGACGCCGTCAACGCTGCCGGATTCCAGATGAAAAATGGTGCCGCGTTCGCCTGGGGCGAGCAGTACAGCGCCTTTGATTTCGGCGACACCTTCACCCACGGCAAGCCGACCACGTTCCAGGTCCAGCGCGCCGATTTCGACAAGCTGCTGGCTGACCAGGCCGAGCTGCAAGGCGTCGAGATCCGCTACGGCGAAGCCATCGTCAGCGTCGATTTCACCCTGCCGAAACCTCAGCTGGAGGTGCTTCGCGAAGACGGCAGCCAGTACCGCGTCGAAGCCGATTTCGTGCTGGATGCCAGCGGCTACGGGCGTGTATTGCCGCGCTTGCTCGACCTCGAAGCGCCGTCGAATTTCCCGGTGCGCCAAGCCGTGTTCACCCACGTCGAAGACCACATCGACAGCCCGACCTTCGAGCGCGAAAAAATCCTCATCACCACCCACCCGATCCACCGCGATATCTGGTTCTGGACCATCCCGTTCAGCAACGGTCGTTGCTCGGTGGGCGTGGTCGCGGCCGCCGAACATTTCGAAGGCCGCATGGAGAATCTGGACGAGTGCCTGCGCGGGTTTATTGCCGAAACACCCAGCCTGGCCGGCGTCCTCGAAAATGCCGTGTGGGACACACCGGCGCGAACCATCGGCGGCTACTCGGCCAACGTCAAAAGCCTCCACGGCCCGGGTTTTGCGCTGCTGGGCAACGCCGCGGAATTCCTTGATCCGGTGTTTTCCTCCGGCGTGACTATCGCCATGCGCTCGGCCAGCATGGCCGCCGGGGTGCTGCACCGTCAGCTGCAAGGCGAAAGCGTCGACTGGCAAACCGAGTTTGCCGGACCGCTCAAACGCGGCGTCGACACCTTCCGTTGCTACGTCGAAGGCTGGTACGCCGGGACCTTCCAGGATGTGATCTACCATCCGGACAGCTCGCCGGACATCCGCCGCATGATCTGCTCGATCCTCGCCGGTTATGCCTGGGATGAGCGCAACCCGTTCGTCGCCGAACCCAAGCGCCGACTGCGGATGCTCTCGGAATTGTGTGCCAGGGATGCCACATGAGTTACCTGAGCGACAACTACGTTGAAGAAACCCGATTCGGTTTCTGGTTCCTGCGTAGCCACACCTGGCAGCACCACGTATTGCGGGTGGCTATCAACGATTTGCGCAGCCTGTTCAGCGAAACGCCGCCGAACAATCCGGTGCTGCTGGACGCCGGTTGTGGTCAAGGCAAGTCGTTCCAGTACTTGCGCCAGACTTTTACGCCCGAGCGCCTGATCGGTCTGGACGCCGACCCGCACAGCCTCGACCTGAGCGCTGAAGAAGCCGTCCGCCAAGGCTTGGAGGTGGAACTGATCGGCAGCGACTGCGCGAGCATCAACGTGCCGGGCGCCAGCGTCGATCTGCTGTTCTGTCACCAGACCTTTCATCATCTGGTGGAGCAGGAACGGGCCCTGGCCGAGTTCTATCGCGTGCTCAAGCCGGGCGGCTATTTGCTGTTCGCCGAATCCACCGAGGCTTACATTGATACCTGGGTGATTCGCTGGTTGTTCCGCCATCCGATGCACGTGCAAAAGAGCGCCGCCGGCTACCTGGAGATGATTCGTCGCCAGGGTTTTGAATTCGGCCCGAAAAATGTGTCTTATCCATACTTGTGGTGGAGTCGCGCCAAGGATTTCGGCCTGTTGGAACGCTGTGGTCTGCGTCGGCCAAAACCCTTTGGGCAACGGGAAGAAACGTTGGTCAATGTGGTCGCGCGCAAGCCCCTGGAAGGTGTTGAGTGAGTCACTCGGATTGCTTTACCTGTGGGAGCGGACTTGCTCGCGAAAGCGGTGTGTCAGTCAACAAATCTGTTGGATGGGCCTCCTTCGCGAGCAAGCTCGCTCCTGCAGGGTATGCGGTGGCGCTGCGATTTTTGTTGGCGGCCTGTGCCCTGCTGCTGAGCGCCTGCGCCAGCCAGGCACCGCTGCCCGAGCAAACCCCGAAACTGGCGTTGCCGCTGCAATTGCACATCCAGCGTCTGGTGGCTGATCAACGTCAGGATTGGGTGCTGGTGATCCAACAAGAAGGTCCCGCAATTCGCTGGTCGATGATGGATTTGTTGGGCATTCCCCAGGCGCGCCAGAAACTGGTCGATGGAAAGTGGCATGCCGACGGCCTGCTGCCGCCCAACCCGGAAGCCCGGGAGTTGTTCGCCGCGTTGCTGTTTGCGCTGACACCCAAGGACGAACTGCAAGGCAACTATCCAGAGGCCTGGCAGCACGGCGCACAACGCTCCCTGCCAGAACGCTGGAACGTCCGTTACTCACAACCGATGAGCTTTGAATTGAACCTGCCCAAAGGCCCGAAATACCAAGTCACGCCCCTGAGTGGGGACGCACCATGACGGCTTATCTGAACGCCCTCGGAGTGATCTGCGCCTTGGGCCGCGACAAGCAAGAAGTCGCCCGCAATCTGTTTGCCGGCGATTGTTCCGGCATACGCAGCGAAGACGGCTGGGTGGCAGAGCGGTCGTTGCCCGTCGCGGCGGTGCGCGGCGAACTGGCGTCGATCCCCGTCGAGTTGACTGAGCAAAGCACCCGCAATAATCAATTGCTGCTGGAAGCCGCGCTGCAAATTCGCCAGGACATCGACCAAGCGATCCAGACCTACGGCCGGAATCGTATCGGCATCGTTCTGGGCACCAGCACCTCGGGCATCGACGAAGCCAGTCGCGGGCTGGCCCATTACATTCGTGAGCATGAGTTCCCGGCCGATTACGACTACCAGCAACAGGAACTCGGTGCGCCGGCAAATTTCCTCGCTGATTGGCTGCAACTGAGCGGCCCGGCCTACGTGATCTCCACGGCGTGCACTTCCAGTGCCCGAGCGCTGATGAGTGCCCAGCGCCTGCTGGACCTGGGCGTGTGCGACGCGGTCCTGTGCGGTGGCGTCGACAGCTTGTGCAAGCTGACCCTCAACGGCTTTTCGGCGCTGGAAGCGGTGTCCGAACAGCGCTGCAATCCGTTCTCGGTGAACCGCAATGGCATCAACATCGGTGAAGCCGCTGTGCTGTTCCTGATGAGCAAAAAGGCCGGCGACAGCCAATCGATTGCCCTGCTGGGCAGCGGTGCCAGCTCGGATGCGCACCACATTTCCGCGCCGGAACCGACCGGCCGTGGCGCCCTGCAAGCGATGCGCAAAGCCTTGAGCCGTGCGCAACTGCAACCCCGACAGATCGCCTACCTGAACCTGCACGGCACCGCCACCCACCACAACGACGCCATGGAAAGCCTGGCGGTGGCGGCGCTGTTCCCGGACGGCGTGCCGTGTTCGTCGACCAAACCGATGACCGGCCACACCCTCGGCGCTGCCGGCGCACTCGAAGCGGCGTTCTGCTGGTTGAGCCTGAGCGCAGGCAACCGCGAACATACTTTGCCGCCCCACGTCTGGGACGGCCAGCCCGACCCGCAACTGCCGGCCCTGAAATGGGTGACCCCGGCCGATCGACTGGCGTCCATTGCACCTCGCTACCTGATGAGCAACTCCTTTGCTTTCGGTGGCAATAACGTCAGCCTGATTATCGGAGACGCACCATGATTGACTGGCCGCTCGCCGAATTGCTGCCCCATGCTGGCGACATGATCTTCATCGAGCAGATTCTGTCGTTCGATGACGAACAGATTCACACCCGCCTCACTGTCCGGCCCGATGGCCTGTTCAGCCGTGCCGACGGCAGCATGCCAGCCTGGGTCGGCATCGAACTGATGGCCCAGAGCGTCGCTGCCTACGCCGGTTGCCATGCGCGACAGCGGGGCGATGCGGTGGTGCTGGGCTTTCTGCTTGGCACCCGCAAATTCGAATGCAACGTTGAACATTTCCCTGCCGGTACCGAATTGACCATCCACGGGATCCGCTCCCTGGAAGACGACAATGGCATGGGCGTGTTCGAATGCCACATCAACGCCCCCGGCATCCACGCCACCGCCCGTCTGAACGTGTTTCGCCCGCCTCAGGCCGCGCAATATCTTCATGAACCCGAAGGAGTCCAGTCATGACTGAATCCGTACTGGTCACCGGTTCCAGCCGCGGCATCGGCCGCGCTATCGCGTTGCGCCTGGCCCAGGCCGGGCATGACATCGTGCTGCATTGCCGCAGCGGCCTGGCTGACGCCGAAACGGTCAAGGCCGAAGTCGAGGCCTTGGGCCGCACGGCGCGCATCCTGCAATTCGACGTGTCCGACCGTGCCAGCTGCAAAGCCATTCTCGAAGCCGACGTGGAAACCCACGGCGCCTATTACGGCGTGGTGCTGAACGCCGGCCTGACACGCGACGGTGCTTTCCCGGCGCTGAGCGAGGATGATTGGGACGTGGTGATGCGCACTAATCTGGACGGTTTCTACAACGTGCTGCACCCGGTGATGATGCCGATGATTCGTCGTCGTGCTGCCGGGCGAATTGTCTGCATCACCTCGGTGTCCGGGTTGATCGGCAACCGGGGCCAGGTCAACTACAGCGCGTCCAAGGCCGGGTTGATCGGTGCGGCGAAGGCGCTGGCGATCGAACTGGGCAAACGCAAAATCACCGTCAACTGTGTCGCACCCGGCTTGATCGACACCGCAATGCTCGATGAAAACGTGCCGGTGGAAGAACTGATGAAAATGATTCCCGCACAGCGCATGGGCACCCCGGAAGAGGTGGCTGGCGCCGTGAATTTCCTGATGTCGGCGGAAGCCTCGTACATCACCCGGCAGGTTCTGGCCGTCAACGGAGGCCTGTGCTGATGAAGCGCGTCGTCGTCACCGGCATGGCCGGCATTACCTCATTGGGCAGCGATTGGGAGACCATCGCCGGCAACTTCGCGGCCAACCGCAGCGGCATCCGCCGGATGGATGAGTGGGATCGTTTCACCGAACTCAACACGCGCCTGGCCGGGCCGATCGACGACTTCAAGGTGCCGAGCCACTGGACCCGCAAACAGCTGCGCAGCATGGGCCGGGTCTCGCGACTGGCGGTCTACGCGGCGGAAAAGGCCTTGGCCGATGCCGGGTTGCTGGGCAACGAATTGATCAAGGACGGGCGCATGGGCGTCTCCTGTGGTTCGTCCACCGGCAGCACCGACGAGATCAAGGCATTCGGCAACATGCTGCTCAATTCGGTTGCCGAGGGCCTGAACGCCAACTCCTACGTACGGATGATGCCGCACACCACGGCGGCGAATATCAGCATCTTCTTCGGCCTCACCGGCCGGTTGATCCCGACTTCCAGCGCCTGCACCAGCGGCAGCCAGGGCATCGGTTACGCCTACGAATCGATCAAGTTCGGTCGCCTGCCGCTGATGCTCGCCGGCGGCGCCGAAGAGCTGTGCCCGACCGAAGCGATGGTCTTCGATGCGCTCTACGCCACCAGCCTGAAAAACGATGCTCCGCAGACGTCCCCACGCCCTTACGACAGCGGCCGCGATGGCTTGGTGATCGGTGAAGGCGGCGGCATCCTGGTGCTCGAAGAACTCGAACATGCACTGGCTCGCGGCGCGCACATTCATGCCGAGCTGGTCGGTTTCGGCAGCAACGCCGACGGCCAGCACGCCACCCGTCCAGAGCAGGCCACCATGCGCCGGGCCATGGAACTGGCGCTGGAAGACGCCGGCCTACAGCCTTCGGACATTGGCTACGTGAACGGTCACGGCACGGCGACGGAACAGGGCGACATCGCCGAAACACTGGCGACCAGCAGCCTGTTCGGCGAACACATGCCAATCAGCTCGCAGAAAAGCTTCCTCGGCCACACCCTCGGCGCCTGTGGCGCACTGGAATCCTGGTTCAGCATCGAAATGCTCAACCGCGACCTGTACGTGCACACCTTGAACCTCGACGATATCGACCCGAACTGCGGCCAACTCGACTACCTGCGCGGCGAGTTCCGGCAGATGAGCAACCAGTACGTGATGAACAATAATTTTGCGTTTGGCGGGGTTAATACGTCGTTGATTTTCAAGCGCTGGGCGTAAGAAAAATCAAAGATCGCAGCCTTCGGCAGCGCCTGCATTGGACGGCGCACACCTGTAGGAGCTGCCGAAGGCTGCGATCTTTTGAAGCCCCCACGCATCGCGCAGGGGCTGCCAAATCGATTACTGAGCTTGAATCAACTTGCTTTCAGTGACGCCAGCGCGACCTGTCTTGTCGTCGACGACTTGCAGATTGTTACGCGCCTTGATGAAACCCACTTTCACTTCCTGCCAGACAAAGTAGTTTTTGCCGGCTTCTGCGGTGAGCTTCAGTTCCGAGTCATTTTCCGCCGAAGACACCAGGGTCTGCTGACCCGCCGGGACAGCCAACATCAGGTAGGACTTGGCGACCGTCTGCCCGACAGGCTTGCCGTTGAGCGTCACCGGCATTTTCACCCCGGCCCCCATGCTCTCGTTGCGATAAACGTAAATATTGGCTTTGTCGGGAGAGACCTGGAACGACTTGGCCTGCGCGTCCTGAGTTTCATCAGCCATTTTTACCGAAGCACAACCACCCGTCAGTGCGGTCAGGGCCAGCAAAGCGGTGAACGTTAACTGCTTGACCATCCTGTATCTCCATAGTTGTGTGATGAGTCCAATGTCGGTTATCGGCGCACTCAACAAAACCTTGAAGTGCTAGTGACAGGACATATTTCAATGTTCTTGCGGGCGCTTTCGCGGGCAAGCCTCGCTCCTACAGGGTTTCGCATTGTGGCGAAAAGGGGTGTTTACACCGCTGAACCTGTGGGAGCGGGCTTGCCCGCGAATGACTGCGCAGCAGTCACGCCTTCAGCGGTTCAACCTTGCGCGTCAGCAACTCTACAAACGCCTTGGCCATCGGCGACTTCTGATCCTTGCGCTGCACCAGCCACACGGCTGACACCGCTGCTGGATCCAGCAATGGTCGGTAGACCACGCCGTCGATGCGCATCCGCTGGTACGACGCCGGCAGCACCGATACGCCAAGCCCCGCCGCTACCAACCCGATGATGGTCATCGCCTCGCCAGCCTCTTGGGCGAAGTGCGGGCTGAAGCCGGCATCGCGGGCCAGGCTGAGCAACTGGGCGTAAAGACCACTGCCGTAACTGCGTGGGAAAAATACGAAGGGTTCGAGGGCCAGGGCTGACAGGAACAAGCCCTCTTCACTGTCGGTGACCAACGGATGCTTGGAACTGAGCACGGCGACCAGCGGCTCACGCATCAATTCCACGACGTTAAGGGTATCCGGCAGGCCCAACGGACGCATGATCCCGACTTCGATCGACTCATCCACCAGCGCCTCCGCCACTTGGGTGCTGCTCATTTCCCGCAGGTTCAGGTGCACCGCCGGAAAGCGCTGGCGAAACGAAAAAATCGCCTGAGGAATGGTCGAGTTGAACGGCGCCGACGAGGTGAAGCCAATCTTCAGTTCGCCCAATTCGCCCAATTGCGCGCGCCGTGCCACGTCCGCCGCTTTATCGACCTGCGCCAGCACCAAACGCGCCTCTTGCAGAAACAGTCGGCCGGCCTCACTCAGCTCGACCCGACGATTGGTCCGCTCGAACAACCGCGCGCCAACCTCTTGCTCCAGCGCCTGAATCTGCTGGCTCAGCGGTGGCTGCGAGATGCCCAGTACCTGGGCGGCGCGGCCGAAATGCAGTTCTTCGGCGACGGCGATGAAGTAGCGCAGGTGACGCAATTCCATGAAAACTCCATTAGGTCGTAAAACCTATCAAACAGGTCGAACAATATATTGGATTGAATCATTAGGCAGCTATATGCTTTTTTCATTGCCTGACCGGCTGCGCCCCTCCGAGGTCTGAAGTGAAAACTGCTGTCGCCCCACTCGCCCATGAAGTTCCACCCGCTGCAGTGGACGATGTCGTGTCCGAATTGAAAGAGATCTTCATCGAAAAAGGCACGCCAGCATTTATGCGCACGGTGCTGGCGCTGTTCTCTGGCGGCTTTGCGACATTCGCCCTGCTGTATTGCGTGCAGCCGATGATGCCGCTGCTTTCCCACGAATACTCGATCAACGCGGCCCAGAGCAGCCTGATCCTGTCGGTGGCCACCGGCATGCTCGCCATCGGCCTGCTGATCACCGGCCCGATCTCTGATCGCGTCGGGCGCAAACCGGTGATGGTCACAGCGTTGTTCGCCGCCGCGCTGTGCACCATCGCCAGTTCAATGATGCCGAGCTGGCACGGTGTGTTGCTCATGCGGGTGCTGACCGGGTTGTCGTTGAGTGGCCTGGCGGCAGTGGCCATGACGTACCTGAGCGAAGAGATCCACCCGCAGCACATTGGCCTGGCCATGGGCCTGTACATCGGTGGCAACGCGATTGGCGGGATGTGCGGACGCTTGATTACCGGCGTGTTGATCGACTTCGTCAGCTGGCACACGGCGATGTTGGTGATCGGCGGGCTGGCGCTGATTGCGGCAACGGTGTTCTGGAAAATCCTCCCCGAGTCGCGCAACTTCCGCGCCCGCTCGCTGCACCCGCGCAGCCTGCTGGACGGTTTCACCATGCACTTTCGCGATGCCGGCCTGCCGCTGTTGTTCCTCGAAGCCTTCGTGTTGATGGGCGCGTTCGTCACCCTGTTCAACTACATCGGCTATCGCTTGCTGGCCGAGCCGTACCACATGGACCAGGCCTTCGTCGGGCTGCTGTCGGTGGTGTATCTGTCGGGTATTTACAGCTCGGCAAAAATCGGTGCCCTGGCGGACAAACTCGGTCGGCGCCAAGTGCTCTGGAGCACCATTGTGCTGATGATCGCCGGCCTCGCGCTGACGATGTTGACGCCGGTGCCGGTGGTGATCATCGGCATGCTGATTTTCACCTTTGGCTTCTTTGGTGCGCATTCGGTGGCGAGCAGCTGGATCGGCCGCCGCGCGCTGAAAGCCAAGGGGCAGGCGTCGTCGCTTTACCTGTTCAGCTATTACGCCGGGTCGAGCATCGCCGGCACGGCCGGGGGCGTGTTCTGGCATTTGGGTGGCTGGAACGGGATCGGGTTGTTTATTGGCGGGCTGCTGGTGATTGCGTTGTTGGTGGCGCTGAAACTGGCGAAGTTGCCGCCACTCGGCGGTGTTAATGCCTGACACATTCCCTGTGGGAGCGGGCTTGCTCGCGAAGAGGCCGGCACATTCAACATTGATGTTGACTGACCCACCGCTTTCGCGAGCAAGCCCGCTCCCACATTTGACCGAGTACCGATCTGGCATCTCACATAAAAACGCCCGGCATTAGCCGGGCGTTTTTTATTGGGTCACGATCACTCGTGATACTGCGCCGACAACTCGTGCACCGCGCGCAGGAACGCGCCCGCGTGTTCCGGATCGACTTCCGGGGTGATGCCATGGCCGAGGTTGAACACGTGGCCGCTGCCCTTGCCATAGCTGGCGAGGATGCGCCCGACTTCGGTGCGAATGGCTTCTGGCTTGGCGTACAGGACGGTCGGGTCCATGTTGCCTTGCAGCGCAACTTTGCCGCCGACGCGATCACGTGCGCTGCCAATGTCGCAGGTCCAGTCCAGGCCAAGCGCATCTGCGCCAGCATCGGCAATGCTTTCCAGCCACAGCCCGCCGCCCTTGGTGAACAGGATGACCGGCACCTTGCGGCCTTCGTGCTCGCGGATCAGGCCGCTAACGATCTTGCGCATGTAGGCCAGGGAGAACTCTTGGTAAGCCGCCGCCGAGAGGTGGCCGCCCCAGCTATCAAAGATCTGCACCGCTTGGGCGCCGGCCATGATCTGGCCGTTGAGGTAGCTGGTGACTGACTGAGCCAGCTTGTCCAGCAACAAGTGCAAGGCTTGCGGGTTGTCGTACAGCATGGTTTTGGTCTTGCGGTAGTCTTTCGACGAGCCGCCTTCAACCATGTAGGTGGCCAGGGTCCACGGGCTGCCGGAGAAGCCGATCAGCGGCACGCGACCGTTGAGTTCGCGGCGGATAGTGCTGACGGCGTCCATGACGTAGCCGAGGTCTTTGTGCGGGTCAGGAATCGGCAGGGCTTCGATGTCGGCCAGGGTGCTGACGACTTTCTTGAAGCGCGGACCTTCACCGGTTTCGAAGTACAGGCCTTGGCCCATGGCGTCGGGGATGGTGAGGATGTCGGAGAAGAGGATCGCCGCGTCCAGTTGCGGATAGCGGTCGAGCGGTTGCATCGTGACTTCGCACGCGAACTCCGGGTTCATGCACAGGCTCATGAAGTCGCCGGCCTTGGCGCGGCTGGCGCGGTATTCCGGCAGGTAGCGACCGGCCTGACGCATCATCCAGACAGGCGTGACGTCTACGGGTTGCTTGAGCAGGGCGCGAAGGAAACGGTCGTTCTTCAGGGCAGTCATGTCGGCATCCGGAAAAAAAGTGCGGGCATTTTCTCAGAGCGCGACGCAAAAGGCACGGCAAGCGCCGCACCTTTTGTCTATCGGGTCAATTTGTCGCAATGAAACACAGAATTTAGCAACACCGGGAAACAACTGTGGGAGCTGGCCTGCCAGCGATGCGGCCACCTCGGTGTGTCACTCAGACCGAGGTGATGCTATCGCTGGCAGGCCAGCTCCCACAGGGGTTACTGCATTTCAGCTCAGGAATCGGGCTTAGACGCCCAGGTAATCCAGGATTCCTTCGGCGGCGTTGCGGCCTTCGAAGATCGCCGTTACCACCAGGTCGGAACCGCGAACCATGTCGCCACCGGCGAAGATTTTCGGGTTGCTGGTCTGGTGCTTGTACTGACCTTGTTCCGGGGCCACGACGCGGCCCTGGCTGTCGGTCTGGATGCTGTGCTGTTCGAACCACGACGCCGGGCTTGGACGGAAGCCGAAGGCGATGACCACGGCGTCGGCCGGAATGATCTCTTCGGAGCCCGGGATCGGCTCGGGGCTGCGACGGCCACGGGCGTCCGGTTCGCCGAGACGGGTCTCGACTACTTTCACGCCTTCGACGCGGTCTTCACCAACGATGGCGATCGGCTGGCGGTTGTAGAGGAATTTCACGCCTTCTTCCTTGGCGTTCTTCACCTCTTTGCGCGAGCCCGGCATGTTCGCTTCGTCGCGACGATAAGCACAGGTCACCGACTTGGCGCCCTGGCGAATCGACGTCCGGTTGCAGTCCATCGCGGTGTCGCCGCCGCCCAGTACCACGACCTTCTTGCCTTTCATGTCGACGAAATCTTCCGGCGACTTTTCAAAGCCCAGGTTGCGGTTGACGTTGGCGATCAGGAAGTCGAGCGCGTCATGCACGCCCGGCAGGTCCTCACCGGCAAAGCCGCCCTTCATGTAGGTGTAGGTGCCCATGCCCATGAACACGGCATCGTATTCTTCGAGCAGTTGCTCGACGGTCACGTCCTTGCCCACTTCGGTGTTCAGGCGGAACTCGATGCCCATGCCGGTGAAGACTTCGCGGCGATTGCTCAGCACGGTCTTTTCCAGCTTGAACTCAGGAATGCCGAAGGTCAGCAGACCGCCGATTTCCGGGTTCTTGTCGAACACCACCGGGGTCACGCCGCCACGTACCAGCACGTCGGCACAGCCCAGGCCCGCAGGGCCCGCGCCGATAATCGCAACACGCTTGCCGGTCGGGATGACCTTGGACATGTCCGGGCGCCAGCCCATGGCAAACGCGGTGTCGGTGATGTACTTCTCGACCGAACCGATGGTCACCGCGCCGAAGCCGTCGTTGAGGGTGCAGGCGCCCTCGCACAGACGATCCTGCGGGCACACCCTGCCGCAGACTTCCGGCAAGGTGTTGGTCTGGTGCGACAGTTCGGCGGCCTGGAGGATGTTGCCCTCGGCCACCAGTTTCAGCCAGTTCGGAATGAAGTTGTGCACCGGGCACTTCCATTCGCAATACGGGTTACCGCAACCCAGGCAGCGATGGGCCTGATCGGCCGAGTGCTGGGGTTTGAAGGGCTCGTAGATCTCCACGAACTCTTTCTTGCGTTGACGCAACAGTTTCTTCTTCGGATCCTTGCGCCCGACCTCGATGAACTGGAAGTCATTATTCAGACGTTCAGCCATTGTTAAAACCTCATCAAACTCTTCAGGCGCATATCACTGCGGGTTGGCACGGGTGCTGGAAAGCAACGATTTCAGGGTGGCAGCCTTGGGCTTGACCAGCCAGAAACGACGCAGATAGTCATCGAGGTTTTCAGCGAGGTTACGACCCCATTCGCTGTCGGTTTCCTCGACGTATTCGTTCAGCACGCGTTGCAAGTGGCTGCGGTAGGCTTCCATCGCTTCACCGCTGATCCGCTGGATTTCCACCAGTTCGTGGTTGACCCGGTCAACGAACGTGTTGTCCTGGTCGAGCACGTAGGCGAAACCACCGGTCATGCCTGAGCCGAAGTTGTAGCCGGTCTTGCCCAGCACGCAGACGAAACCACCGGTCATGTACTCGCAGCAGTGATCGCCAGTGCCTTCCACCACGGTGTGAGCACCGGAGTTACGCACCGCGAAACGCTCGCCCGCGGTACCGGCGGCGAACAGCTTGCCGCCCGTTGCGCCATACAGGCAGGTGTTGCCGATGATGGCACTGTCCTGAGTCTTGTAGATGCTGCCCTTCGGCGGAACGATCACCAGCTTGCCGCCGGTCATGCCCTTGCCGACGTAGTCGTTGGCATCGCCTTCCAGGTACATGTTCAAGCCACCGGCGTTCCACACACCGAAGCTCTGACCGGCCGTCCCTTTGAAGCGGAAGGTGATCGGCGCATTCGCCATGCCTTGGTTGCCGTGCTTGCGCGCGATTTCGCCGGAGATCCGTGCGCCGATCGAACGGTCGCAGTTGCAGATATCCAGGGCAAAATCGGCGCCGCTCTTGTCATTGATGGCCGAGGTGGCCATGTCGACCATTTTCTCGGCCAGCAGCCCTTTGTCGAACGGTGGGTTGCGCTCGACCTGGCAGAACTGGGGTTTGTCCGCCGGGATGTGATCGCTGCCCAGCAACGGGGTCAGGTCCAGGTGTTGCTGCTTGGCGGTCTGGCCTTCGAGGATGTCCAGCAGATCGGTACGGCCGATCAGCTCTTCGAGGGAACGCACGCCCAGCTTGGCCAGCCACTCACGGGTTTCCTCGGCGACGTAGGTGAAGAAATTCACCACCATGTCGACGGTCCCGATGTAGTGATCCTTGCGCAGCTTCTCGTTCTGAGTCGCGACGCCGGTGGCGCAGTTGTTCAGGTGGCAGATGCGCAGGTATTTGCAGCCCAGGGCGATCATTGGCGCGGTGCCGAAGCCGAAGCTTTCAGCGCCGAGAATGGCCGCCTTGATCACGTCGAGGCCGGTTTTCAGGCCGCCATCGGTCTGCACCCGGACTTTACCGCGCAGGTCGTTGCCGCGCAGGGTCTGGTGGGTTTCGGCCAGGCCGAGTTCCCACGGCGCGCCCGCGTATTTGATCGAGGTCAGCGGCGATGCACCGGTGCCGCCGTCATAGCCGGAGATGGTGATCAAGTCCGCGTAGGCCTTGGCCACACCGGCGGCGATGGTGCCGACGCCTGCTTCTGCCACCAGCTTCACCGAGACCAGCGCTTTCGGGTTGACTTGTTTCAGGTCGAAAATCAGCTGCGACAAGTCTTCGATCGAATAGATGTCGTGGTGCGGCGGCGGCGAAATCAGGGTCACGCCCGGCACTGCGTAACGCAGCTTGGCGATCAGACCGTTGACCTTGCCACCTGGCAGCTGACCGCCTTCGCCGGGCTTGGCGCCCTGAGCGACTTTGATCTGCAGCACTTCAGCGTTGACCAGGTATTCCGGGGTCACGCCGAAACGGCCCGTCGCAACCTGCTTGATTTTCGAGCTCTTGATGGTGCCGTAGCGCGCCGGGTCTTCGCCGCCTTCGCCGGAGTTGGAACGCGCACCGAGGCGGTTCATGGCTTCGGCCAGGGCTTCGTGAGCCTCGGGCGACAAGGCGCCCAGCGAGATGCCGGCGGAGTCGAAGCGCTTGAGCACCGATTCCAGCGGTTCGATTTCGCTGATGTCCAGCGGCGTGTCCAGGGTCTTGACCTTGAACATGTCGCGGATCATCGACACCGGACGGTTGTCCACCAGTGCCGTGTATTCCTTGAACTTGCCGTAGTCGCCCTGCTGCACTGCGGCTTGCAGGGTGTTGACCACGTCCGGATTGTAGGCGTGATATTCGCCACCGTGGACGAACTTCAGCAAACCGCCCTGCTGGATCGGCTTGCGCGGGCTCCAGGCTTCGGCGGCGAGGGCTTTCTGTTCGGCTTCGATGTCGACGAAACGCGCGCCCTTGATACGGCTCGGCACGCCACGGAAGCTCAGTTCGCAGACTTCTTCGGACAGGCCGATGGCTTCGAACAGTTGCGCACCGCGGTACGAGGTAATGGTCGAGATGCCCATCTTCGACAGGATCTTCAGCAGACCTTTGGTGATGCCTTTACGGTAGTTCTTGAACACCTCATAGAGGTCGCCCAGGACTTCGCCGGTACGGATCAGGTCGCCCAGCACTTCGTAGGCCAGGAACGGGTAGACCGCCGAAGCGCCGAAACCGATCAGCACCGCAAAGTGATGCGGATCGCGAGCAGTGGCGGTTTCCACGAGGATGTTGGAATCGCAACGCAGGCCTTTTTCGGTCAGGCGGTGATGCACCGCGCCGGTGGCCAAGGACGCATGGATTGGCAACTTGCCCGGCGCAATGCGTCGGTCGCTCAGCACTACCTGGGTACGGCCGGCGCGCACGGCTTCTTCAGCCTGATCGGCAACGTTGCGGATCGCCGCTTCGAGGCCGACGCTTTCGTCGTAGTTGAGGTCGATGATCTGGCGTTCGAAGCCCGGACGATCGAGGTTCATCAGCGAGCGCCACTTGGCCGGGGAAATGACCGGCGAGCTGAGGATCACGCGCGAGGCGTGTTCCGGCGACTCCTGGAAGATGTTGCGCTCGGCACCGAGGCAGATCTCCAGCGACATGACGATGGCTT
>NZ_JBIVBY010000019.1:0-82566 GCF_044746405.1 Pseudomonas sp. NPDC086251 | reverse complement strand
CGAACTGGTGGCGGAAATAGTCGTACGGCGTGCGCACGCGCTGGGACAGCACGGCCATCGGCGTGTCGTCGCCCATCGAGCCGACGGCTTCGTAGCCTTGCTCGCCGAGCGGACGCAGCACCTGGTCGCGCTCTTCGAACGTGACCTGATACATCTTCATGTACTGCTTGAGTTGGTCAACGTCGTAGAACGCCGAACCGTGGTCGTTATCTTCCATGGTCGCCTGGATGCGCAGGGCATTCTTGCGCAGCCATTGCTTGTACGGATGACGCGACTTCAAGCGGTTGTCGATGGCGTCGGTGTCGAGGATCTGACCGGTTTCGGTGTCCACGGCAAAGATCTGGCCCGGGCCAACACGGCCCTTGGCGATCACGTCTTCAGGCTGGTAGTTCCAGACACCGATTTCCGAGGCCAGGGTGATGAAACCGTTCTTGGTGGTGACCCAACGCGCCGGACGCAAACCGTTACGGTCGAGCAGGCACACCGCGTAGCGACCATCGGTCATGACCACGCCGGCCGGGCCGTCCCACGGTTCCATGTGCATCGAGTTGTATTCGTAGAACGCACGCAGGTCCGGGTCCATGGTTTCGACGTTCTGCCACGCAGGCGGAATGATCATCCGCACGCCACGGAACAGGTCGATGCCACCGGTGACCATCAGCTCGAGCATGTTGTCCATGCTCGAGGAGTCGGAGCCGACACGGTTGACCAGCGGGCCGAGCTCTTCGAGATCGGGCATCAGGTCGTTGGCGAACTTGGTGCGACGGGCCACGGCCCAGTTGCGGTTGCCGGTGATGGTGTTGATCTCGCCGTTGTGCGCCAGGAAGCGGAACGGTTGAGCCAGCGGCCATTTCGGCAGGGTGTTGGTGGAGAAGCGCTGGTGAAACACGCAGATCGCGGTTTGCAGGCGCTGGTCACTCAGGTCTGGATAGAAGGCGGTCAAATCCGCCGGCATCATCAGGCCTTTGTAAATGATGGTCTTGTGGGAAAAGCTGCAGATGTAGTGATCGACGTCGGCGGCATTGGCCACGGACGAGCGACGACGGGAGCTGAACAGCTTGATCGCCATGTCCTGATCGCTCAGGCCGGCGCCACCGATGAACACTTGTTCGATCTGCGGCAGGCGCTCGAGGGCCAGGCGGCCGAGGACGCTGGTGTCGATCGGCACTTTGCGCCAGCCGACCAGCTGCAGGCCGGCGGCCAGGATCTCGCGGTTCATGTTCTCGCGAGCGGCTTCGGCTTTGACCGGGTCCTGGTTGAAGAAGACCATGCCCACGGCATATTGCTTGGGCAGTTCGACGCCGAAGGTTTCCTGGGCGATGGCACGCAGGAACACATCCGGCTTCTGAATCAGCAGACCGCAACCGTCACCGGTCTTGCCGTCGGCGTTGATCCCACCGCGGTGGGTCATGCAGGTCAGGGCCTCGATGGCCGTTTGCAAAAGGGTATGACTGGGCTCGCCCTGCATATGGGCTATCAGGCCGAAACCGCAGTTATCCTTGAATTCATCTGGTTGGTACAGACCTGCTTTCATAGACACTTTCTCACCAGGCTGCCTCTTGTCGAGGCAAATTTCTTTTCAATTCAACCACTTACCATCCGCGCCGAACGTACGCCAGCTTTGCGGGGGCAAAAGGGAGGTCATTGTACACACCGACACAGGGGCTCACAAATTTGACGACGAACTGTCGCAAATCTATGTCGCATTTGTGAAAGGTTTAAAGCGATATGCTGTGCTAGTCAAAACTTTTTTAATTTTGACCGCAACGACTCAAAGACTACTGTGACGCAGACACCACAAGGCACGCGGTCTGGGGAGACGGCATGCTCTTGCAGAAATTTGAGGTGCCGGGAGAGGCGGCCTGGGTAAGGCCGCCGAATCTTCAGCGAGTTGTTGCCAGTTCCTGTTGGACGCTGGCGACAGTGCGAGGCCAAGGTTTACCAGCCTGAACCTTCGCTGGCAAGGCCTTGATGGCGGTAAGGGCTGCATCACGGTTGGCGAAGCTGCCGTAGGTGATGACGTAAAGCGGTTTGCCGTTGAGGACTTTCTTGAAATAACGGTACTCGCCGCCCTGCTCTTTCACGAAGCTCTGTGCGGACGCTTCGGAGCTGGTGCCGAGGATCTGCACCACGTAGTTACCCGGCGCTTGACCCGCGTACCAGGTGCCACCGGCAGCCTTGGCCACGGTGGTTGGTTTCTCCGCTGGCTTGGCGGCGGCGGCAGCAACGGCTGGCTTGGCGGGCGCTGGAGCCGGCTTGACGGCAGGTGCTACCGGGGCTGGCTTGGCAGTCGCGACTTGAGTCGGCGCAGGCGCTGGTTTGGCAGCCGGTGTCGGCGCAGGGCCGGCCGACAGGCCTGCTGGCGGCGCAGTCGTGGTGACGGTCGGCGGCGTGGCGCTGGAACCTTCGATCGGCACGCCGTCGTCGCCTTCGGTGATGCCACCGGCCGCTTCGGCCAACGGACCGCGCATGACCGGCTGCGAGTTGCCGACCAGCGGCAATGGCATCGGTTGCGAGTTACCGGCGAATTCGACGGAAGGTGCACCGCCGCTGTTCGGTTGTGGCGTGCCCTGGCCGAGCGGCAGTTGCGCTTGCTCGTTGGCAGGCGCGCCAGTGGTCGGTGCTTTGCTGCGACCCGGCATCAACCAGGCGGCGGCTACCGCGACCACGACAACGGCGGAAATCGCCAATACGTGTTTCTTCGGCATGTTGAACCCCATACTTGGACGCTTCACCGCAGAGCGGCTGGCAATCATGGCTTCGATCATTGCATCGCGGGCAACCTGGTTGATGGTGCCAGGCCAACCGTCGGAGCTTTCGTGAATATCAGAGATCTGATCTGCGGTGAAAAGTTCGATACCCCGACCGGCGCCTTCGAGCCGCTGGTCCAGGTATTCGCGAGTCTCTTCTTCGGTGTAGGGCTGCAATTCGATGACGTGGAAGCGCTCTTCCTCGAGGCTCAGCGCCTCCAGTTGAGCGATCAGCGAGGATTCGCCGAACAGGAATACGTGCGGGCGACCTTCCGGTGCACCGGCCGCCAACGCCATCAAGGCTTCCAGCGCGGATTCGTCGAGCTGCTCGGCGTCATCCACCAGCAAATAGACTTCCTGTCCGGTCAGGGCAAGCTGCACCACTTGGGCCAGGATCGCACCGATCTCGGCCTGGGCGACGTTCAGCGCCTGGGCCACCTGACGCAGAACGCCAGCCGAATCACCCGCGCCACGGGCGGAAACCACCACGCTTTGCACCGATTGCTTGTTGGTGCTGGCCACCAGGGCCTGACGCAACAAGGTCTTGCCACTGCCTTGCGGGCCGGTGACCACCAGCAGCAATTGGCTGTAGCGCGCCAGATGATGCAATTGTCCCAGCACCGGTTTGCGCTGGGCCGGGAAGAATTTGAAGCCAGGCACCCGTGGAGCGAAAGGGTCGTGACTCAACTGGTAATGGCCGAGGAAAGCCTCGTCGGCATGCAAACTAGTCATCGGGATCTTATTAACCTTTAAGCTGAGCCAGGGCGCGGTAATCCGCTCCCAGCGTGGCCTGTAAAACCTCTTTCGGATAATCGTCGGTCACCACTGCTTCGCCCATGTGGCGCAGCAGCACCAGGCGCAAACGACCGTCGATCACTTTCTTGTCAATTGCCATGTGTTCGAGAAAATCGGCTTCGGTCATCTCTTCAGGCGGAATGACCGGCAGGCCGGCCCGTTGGAACAGACGAATACCGCGATCGCGCTCTTGTTCGCTGATCCAGCCCAGGCGCATGGACATTTCCAGGGCCATTACGGTGCCAGCAGCGACCGCCTCACCATGTAGCCAGACACCATAGCCCATATGGGTTTCGATGGCGTGGCCGAAGGTATGACCGAGGTTGAGCGTGGCGCGCACGCCGGTTTCCCGTTCGTCGGCACCGACCACTGCAGCCTTGGCGGCGCAGGAGCGTTCGATGGCGTAGGTCAGGGCAACCTGGTCCAGGGCACGCAGGCGATCGACGTTTTCTTCGAGCCAGGTCAGGAACGGCTCGTCGCAGATCAGCCCGTACTTGATGACTTCAGCAAGCCCGGCAGACAGTTCGCGGGCCGGCAGGGTGTTGAGGGTGGCGGTATCGATCAGCACGACGTTCGGCTGATAGAAAGCGCCGACCATGTTCTTGCCCAGCGGATGGTTGATCCCGGTCTTGCCGCCGACCGAGGAATCGACTTGCGACAACAAGGTGGTCGGGATCTGGATGAAATCGACACCGCGCTGGTAGCAGGCGGCAGCAAAACCGGCCATGTCGCCAATCACGCCGCCACCGAGGGCGATCACCGTGGTGCGACGGTCGTGCCGTGCGGTCAGCAGACCGTCGAAAATCAGTTGCAGGGTTTCCCAGGTCTTGAAGGCTTCGCCGTCGGGCAGCACCACGGACACCACCGAGAACGGTGCGAGGCTGCGGGTCAGACGTTCGAGATAGAGCGGCGCAACGGTCTCGTTGGAGATAATCGCCACTTGCCGTCCGCGAATATGCGGGGCCAGCAGCTCAGGCTGATCCAACAAACCTTCGCCAATATGAATCGGGTAGCTGCGCTCGCCTAGATCGACCTTGAGTGTCTGCATGTGTCCCCACAGTGAAGATGGAATCAGGCGTCCTGCCCTGAGTTATCGAAAGTCCACGGCCTCTGCTGGTGTGACGCCGTTCGGTAGCCATCCGCCACAACCTTGAGCGGCCGTGACAGGACGCCGAGGATAGCGCATTTCGCGCTGCGCTTTAACGGGGAGGTAGCTGCTGCAAGCGTTCGAGAATATCGAGCACCACCATTCGTGGCGGCCGCTCATCGGTTTCCACCACCAGGTCGGCGATTTCCCGATAAAGCGGATCACGGATCGCCAGCAGATCCCGAAGGGTCTTGGCCGGGTCGGCGGTACGCAGCAATGGCCGATTGCGGTCACGGGAAGTGCGGCCGACCTGCTGCTCGACAGAAGCATGCAGATAGACCACGCGACCACCGGCGCGCAGCGCCCGACGATTGGCCTCGCGCATGACGGCCCCGCCACCGGTGGCCAATACCACGCCATCGCAGTCGCACAGCTCGGCAATCATCGCCTGCTCGCGATCACGAAAGCCCGGCTCGCCTTCCTTATCGAAGATCCACGGGATATTGGCGCCCGTGCGCAATTCAATTTCCTTATCGGAATCTTTGAACGGCAGGCGCAGCTCTTTGGCCAGCAACCGGCCGATGGTGCTTTTTCCAGCCCCCATCGGTCCAACAAGAATCAAATTTCGCACAGAATCAACGACTCACAGCAATCGCCTGGTTATTCATGATACGCGGTGTGAGAAACACCAACAGCTCGGATTTTTTCTCCGAAACCACGTCACGCCGGAAAAGGCGGCCAAGATACGGCACATCGCCAAGAAATGGCACCTTATCTACAACCTTGCTTTGAGTATTTGAGAAAACCCCGCCAATCACGATGGTCTCGCCGTCGTTGACCAGGACCTTGGCGTTGACCTCGTTTTTCTTGATCGGCGGCACATCCTGCACTTTGTTCAGGTAGTCCGGTTCGTCCTTGGTGACCTTGACCTCCATGATGATGCGGTTGTCCGGGGTGATCTGCGGCGTGACTTCCAGGGACAGCGACGCCTCCTTGAACGACACCGACGTAGCGCCGCTGGAGCTGGCTTCCTGGTAGGGAATTTCCGTGCCCTTGAGGATTTTCGCGGTTTCCTTGTCGGACGTGACCACCTTGGGCTGGGAGACGATTTCGCCGTTGCCGGTCTTCTCCATCGCCGTCAGTTCCAGATCGAGCAATACGTTGTCCGTGATGAAGGCGATGCCGATCCCCGAGGTGTTGGCGGCCGTTCCCAGGTCGACGAACGGTGAGTTGGTGCTGGTGCTGCCGGGCGTGCCGATGGTCGACGAGGCATTTGCACCGTTACTGACCCCGGAAGTGTTCCAGTTGCCTTTGTTCTGTACCGAGCCGCCCCAGCGCACACCGAGGCTTTTGTCGTAGTCGACGTTGGCTTCGACGATCCGCGCCTCGATCATCACCTGACGCACCGGAATATCCAGTTGCGCGACGATACGACGGAGTTCGTCGAGGCGTTCCTGGGTCTGGTAGGCAATGATGTTATTGGTCCGCTCATCCACCGTGATCGAACCCCGCTCATCGGCTTTTGCCTCGGCACTGGTCACCGACTGGAACAGTTTGGCGATATCGGCGGCTTTGGCGTAGTTGACCTGTAGAAGCTCGCGACGCAGCGGTGCCAGATCGGCAATTTGTTTCTGCGACTCTAGCTCCTGTTGCTCTCGGGCGGCTATTTCTGCGGCCGGCGCCACCAGCAAGACATTGCCGATCTTGCGCTTATCGAGGCCTTTGGTTTTCAGCACCAGGTCCAGCGCCTGATCCCATGGCACGTTCTGCAAGCGCAGGGTAATGCCGCCCTGCACCGTGTCGCTGGCCACCAGGTTGAGATTGGTGAAATCGGCGATCAGCTGCAGCACCGAGCGCACGTCGATGTCCTGGAAATTCAGGGAGAGCTTTTCACCGGTGTAGGCAAAACGTTCGGTGTTGCGCTTCTGCAAGTCGTCGACGGTCATTGGCCGGATGCTGACGGTCAGTTTGTTGTCGGTCTGATAGGTCGAATAATCAAAGGCGCCGCTGGGCTCGATGCTGATCGTGGCGCGATCACCGGTGGCACTGGCGTTGACAAACTGCACCGGCGTGGCGAAATCCTTGACGTCGAGGCGCACCCGCAACGGTTCGGGCAATTGCGTCCTAGCGAAACCGAGGATGATTTTTCCATCCCGTTCCTGAATGTCCGGCGCGATGGACGGATCCGACAGATCGATCACCACATTGCCTTCACCCTGGGTGCCGCGCTGGAAATCCACGCCGCGGATGGCTTTGCCCACCGGCGCATAGGCCCTCGCCGGGGCTGGCGTTGCAACCGCCGCACGCGTCGCCTTGGGAGCCGGGCTGGCGGCCGTTTTGTTGGCGCCCTGACCGACCACCACGAACAGCGTGTTGCCTTCGACCCGTGCGTTGTATGGCGTCAACTGGGTCAGGTTGATGATCAGCCGCGCGCGGTCCTTGGCCTCGACAACCGTGGCACTGCGGGCATTGCCCCCGCCCAGGTCACGACTCTTGTTCGCCAGCTTGCTGACAACTCCGGGCAGGTCCAGGGCAATCCGTGCCGGTTGTTCGGTGGTGTAGCCGTGGGGCGTCGGGGGCGGCCCATCGAATGACAACTTCAACTCGACGCGGTCCCCCGGCAGCGCTGCGACATCCAGCGTTTTGAGGTTGGCCGCTTGTACCATCGGCGACAGCAGCGCTATCCATAGCGAAATACCGAAGGTGGAGAAAATCCTGTTCATTATTCGAGTTCCACTATGAGTGCTCTTTCAAAGGGATGGTCCGCGGCCGCTCCAGCCAGGCGCCTTCGCCGTCGGGAACGATTTCGACCACATCGACCTGGGAACCGCTGATGGCGACAATCCGCCCATCGTTGCGCCCCAGGTAATCGCCGACTTTCAACCGATGCACACCACCCGCCCCGCGCAGCAGCGCAAAGGAGCCATTTGCATTGGAGATCGTGCCGACCATTTCAAACTGCTCGATGTTGAAACCTTCGAGGTATTGCTTGACCCGATTGGTGTCGGGCTTGACGTTGCGCGAGCCGTGTTTCTGGCCAGCCAGGTCCACTCTGACCTGCCGCGAAAACGGGCTTCGCAGGTTAGCGGCGTTGTAGGTGAATGTTGGGTAAGACCGAAATGTCGGCGTTGGTTCAATCTTGCCCGGCGCACGCAAACGCATTTCGTTCATGTACGCATCCAGGTCAGTGAAATCAGTGTCGCTGCCACAACCGGCCAGACCGACCACCAGCATCACTATCGAAAAACCACGAATCGGGCTCATTTTTGCAGCCCCTTGTCGTTGTAGCGGTAGGTCTTGGCGAGGATGCTCATGCGCAACTTCGGCCCCCCCTCGGGATCGGCCGGTGCGACATCGAAATCATGCAGGGTGACGATCCGCGGCAGTCCCGCCACGCCGCTGACGAACGTGGCCAGGTCGTGATAGGCGCCGGTAACGGTGATCTGGATTGGCAGTTCGATGTAGAACTGCTGGGTGACCTCCGGCAGCAATTTGATCTCTTCGAACTCCAGGCCACTGCCCAGGCCGGTGCGGGTGATGTCCTCCAGCAGGCCCGGCACTTCGGTGTCGCTGGGCAATTGCCGCAGCAGCACACCAAAGGAGTTCTCCATTTGCTTCATCTGCTGGGTATACAGCTCCAGGTTCGCCGCCATGTGCGCCTTGTTGGCAAATTGCTCCTTGAGCGTCGACTCTTCCTCACGCTTGAGTTCGAGTTGGCTGTTGAGTTCGCTGGTGGAAAAGCTGTAGCCCAATGCCAGCACCAGAATCATCAGCAAGGCACTGGCCAGCGCCTTGATCGCTGGCGGCCAGGAGCCGATGTTGTTGGTGTCCAGATCGTTGAGGTCAATCTTGCGTAGTGCTTCCAACCAAGTGGACAGACTCATTGGCCGCCCTCCACAGCGGCAGGCTGAGTCTGACGAACGGTCAACTGAAAGACGTTGGCCTGATCCAGCTGACCTGCCGTGGTCGCTTTGACTTCCGTGAGGTTGGGCGCATCGAACCAGTCGGACGCATCCAGATTACGCATGAGGTCTGAAACCCGATTGTTGGACTCTGCCGCGCCCGCGATGGACAAGGTCTTGCCCGTCATTTTCACTTCGGTGAAATACACGCCATCGGGCAAGGTCCGCGCCAACTGGTCGAATATCCGCCCGCTGATCGGCCGATTGCCTTGCAGGTCCTGGATGATGCGCATGCGCTCGACCAGTTGCTGGCGACGGGCTTTCAGGTCGCTGATCTGTTTGATCCGCTCGTCGACCACGGCAATCTGTTTGCCAATGTAATCGTTACGGGCAACTTGCCGATCGATGGCGCCGTTGATCGCCTGATTCGCGATCAGCACCGCGCCCACCGAACCCACCAGCACGCCGACCAGCGCCAGCAAAAAGCGTTTGCGGCGCGCTTCTCGCAGCTCTTCGCGCCAGGGTAAAAGATTGATCCGCGCCATCAGTCGAAACTCCTGAGGGCCAGCCCGCAGGCGATCATCAGTGCCGGCGCATCACTGGCCAATGCACCGGCGTTGACCTTGCTGCCAAGGGCCATGTTGGAGAAAGGGTTGGCCACCTGAGTCGGCGTGCCCAATCGCTGCTCGATCAAGCGATCCAGCCCCGGGACAGAAGCGGTGCCGCCGGCCAGCAGGATGTGATCGACCGAGGTGTACTGGCCCGAAGCGAAGAAAAACTGCAACGAACGCGACACCTGTTGCACCAGTGCATCACGAAACGGCTGCAACACTTCGCTGACGTAATCGTCGGGCAAACCGCCTTGCTTCTTCGCCAGCCCCGCCTGTTCGACGGTCAGGCCGTAACGCCGCTGGATCTCTTCCGTCAGCTGACGCCCGCCGAACAATTGTTCACGGGTGTAGATGATCTTGCCGTTGTGCAGGACGCTCAGGGTGGTCATGGTGGCGCCGATGTCGACCACCGCGACCATCAGACGCTCCTGAGAGACAGCCAGCTGCCCCGCCAGCAAGCCGAAACAGCGTTCCAGCGCGTAGGCCTCGACGTCGACCACACGCGCCGTCAGCCCCGCCAGGGCCAGGGCCGCTTCACGGACCTCGACGTTTTCCTTGCGACAGGCCGCCAGCAGCACATTGACTCGCTCGGGATTGCGCTCGGAAGCACCCTGGACTTCGAAATCGATGGCGACTTCGTCCAATGGATAAGGGATGTATTGATCAGCCTCGATTTTCAGCTGGTTTTCCATCTCGTCGTCGGAAAGACCGGCATCCATCTCGATGGTCTTGGTGATCACCGCCGAACCGGCCACGGCCACAGCGACGTTCCTGAGAGGGGTCCGGGCCTTGAGCAGCACCCGCGCAAGGGCCTGCCCCACACCTTCGAGCTCGGCAATATTTTTTTCGACCACGGCACTGGCGGGCAACGGTTCAACCGCATAGGCCTCGACCCGATAACGGTCGCCCTGGCGGCTCAGCTCCAGCAGTTTCACCGACGTGGAGCTGATATCGATGCCCAGCAGCGTGTTGGCCTTTTTGTTGAAGAGTCCTAGCACTACCAATTCCCTATGACTATCCGTGAGTTACGGACTCTGTAATATCCATTGCGTTCAAACCACCCGTCTTGACAGCAGCGCAAATGACGCTCTCGACGTAAAAATGCTTATAATGCCCAGCGTTTTTTTCCGGTTTTTACTTCAAGCGCGGGTCGTTCCCTGTTTATCTGAACCCTGATGCCCAATTCATTCTTTACCCTGGATGTCCAAAAGCCTTGATTCGTCTGCTGAAATTTTTCGGTTGGTCCATCGTCGCCGTTTTCTGCGGACTGCTCCTTGGTCTCAGCGGTGCATTTCTCTACCTTAGTCCGGGATTGCCGTCCGTGGAGGCGTTGAGAAGCATTCAGTTGCAGATTCCTTTGCGGGTCTACAGCAGCGACAACAAGTTGATCGCAGAATTTGGCGAAATGCGCCGGACTCCGATCCGTTTCGCCGACATTCCCCCCAATTTCATCAATGCGTTACTAAGTGCTGAAGACGACAACTTCGCCAATCACTACGGCGTCGATCCGAGCAGTCTGATGCGCGCCGCCACGCAATTGGTAAAAAGCGGACACATTCAGTCGGGCGGTAGCACCATCACCATGCAGGTGGCGAAGAACTTCTTCCTGACCAGCGAACGCAGCTTCTCGCGCAAGACCACCGAAATTCTCCTGGCCCTGCAGATCGAACGGCAGCTGACCAAGGACGAGATCCTTGAGCTGTACGTCAACAAGATCTACCTGGGTAACCGCGCCTACGGCATCGAGGCGGCGGCGCAGGTCTATTACGGCAAATCGATTCGTGACGTCAGCCTGGCGCAGATGGCGATGATCGCCGGCCTGCCAAAAGCCCCGTCACGCTTCAACCCGCTGGCCAACCCGGCCCGCAGCAAAGAGCGTCGCGACTGGATCCTCGGGCGCATGTACAAGCTCGGCAAAATCACCGAAGCCGACTACACCACCGCAATCAACGAGCCGCTCAACGCCAGTTATCACGTACCGACCCCGGAAGTGAACGCCCCGTATATCGCTGAAATGGCCCGTGCCGAAATGGTCGGGCGTTATGGCAGCGACGCGTACACCGAAGGTTTCCGTGTGACCACCACCGTGCCGAGCAATTTGCAGGAAATGGCCAACACCGCGCTCCACGAAGGCTTGATGGCTTACGACCAGCGCCATGGCTATCGCGGCCCTGAGTCGCGCCTGCCGGGCAAGACGCGTGAGGCGTGGGCGGTTGAGCTGACCAAGCAACGCACCATCAGCACCCTTGAACCGGCCATCGTGACTCAGGTCGACAAGAACGGCCTGCAAGTGATGACCCGCACCGGTGACGAACACGTCGCCTGGGACAGCATGAAATGGGCGCGTCCGTTCCTCAACACCAACAGCATGGGCGCCAATCCGAAGCAGCCGTCGGACGTCGCCCAAGTCGGCGACCTGATTCGTGTGCAGCGCCAGCCGGACAATTCGCTGAAGTTCAGCCAGATTCCACAGGCACAGGGCGCACTGGTGTCCCTCGACCCGCAGAACGGCGCGATCCGCTCGCTGGTCGGCGGCTTCGCCTTCGAACAGAGCAACTACAACCGCGCGATGCAGGCCAAGCGTCAGCCGGGCTCGAGCTTCAAGCCGTTCGTCTACAGCGCCGCACTGGATAACGGCTATACCGCTGCCAGCCTGGTGAACGACGCACCGATCGTGTTCGTCGACGAGTACCTGGACAAGGTCTGGCGTCCGAAGAACGACACCAACACGTTCCTCGGCCCGATCCGCATGCGCGAGGCGCTGTACAAGTCGCGCAACCTGGTGTCGATCCGCCTGTTGCAAGCGCTGGGTGTCGACCGCACCATCGACTACATCAGCAAGTTCGGCTTCAACAAGCAGGACCTGCCGCGCAACCTGTCCCTGGCCCTGGGCACCGCGACCCTGACGCCGATGGAAATCGCCACCGGCTGGAGCACCTTCGCCAACGGCGGCTACAAGATCACCCCGTACATCATCGACAAGATCGAAAGCCGCAATGGCGACACGCTGTTCGTCGCCAACCCGCCGAGCGTGCCGAAGGGTGAAGTCGTCAGCGATGGCATCGCCGCGCCGGTTGCCAATGCCATCACGGTCAACGCAACCCCGAGCGACACGCTGACGGCACAACCCGCGCCGCCAACGCCGGCCGTGGCCGAACGCATCGTCGATGGTCGCACCACGTTCATCCTCAACAGCATGCTCGAGGACGTGATCAAGCTCGGCACCGGCCGCCGCGCTTTGGCCATGGGCCGTCCCGACATCGCCGGCAAGACCGGTACTACCAACGAATCCAAGGACGCCTGGTTCTCCGGCTACAACGCCGATTACGTGACCACCGTCTGGACCGGTTTCGACCAACCGGAAAGCCTCGGTAAACGTGAGTTCGGTGGCACCGTCGCGCTGCCGATCTGGATGAATTACATGAGCGCCGCGCTCAAGGACAAGCCGCCGCATACGCAAGCGGAGCCGGAAGGCATCCTCAGCCTGCGGGTCGACCCGGTCAGCGGCCGTGCCGCCACCCCAGGCACGCCAGGCGCCTACTTCGAGCTGTTCAAGGCCGAAGACACGCCACCGTCGGCCAACGAGCTGGGCAACGGCACTGCGCCGGGCAGCCCACTGCCGGCGGATGAAGCGGCGCCGATCGATTTGTTCTGATCGCAGCGCCACCCAAAAGCCCCGCCTTCGAGAGAAGCGCGGGGCTTTTTTTGTATCCCGGTTGCCTGTGCGGGCCTCTTCGCGGGCAAGCCTCGCTCCTACAGGGTTGGCGCAATCCCTGTAGGAACGAGGCTCGCCCGCGAAGGGTCTTTCACAGACACCACAAAAACCACAGGCAATAAAAAACCCCGTCTCACAAGAGCCGGGGTTTTCAGTTGAAGCGTTACAAGGGCTTAGCCGTTGAACACGTCATCCACGCTTTTCAGCGGGTAGTTCTTCGGATACGGCAGGGTGGCTACGCCGGTCTCGATGGCGGCCTTGGCCACGGCATCGGAGATCACGGTGATCAGGCGTGCATCCATTGGTTTCGGAATGATGTACTCACGACCGAATTCCAGCTTGATACCGCCGTAGGCGTCGCACACTTCCTGAGGCACCGGCAGTTTGGCCAGTTCACGCAGGGCGTTGGCCGCGGCCACTTTCATTTCTTCGTTGATGCGCTTGGCGCGAACGTCCAGGGCACCGCGGAAGATGAACGGGAAGCCCAGTACGTTGTTGACCTGGTTCGGGTAGTCCGAACGACCGGTCGCCATGATCACGTCGTCACGGGTGGCGTGCGCCAGTTCCGGGGAGATTTCCGGATCAGGGTTGGAGCACGCGAACACGATCGGGTTGGCCGCCATGGATTTCAGGCCTTCGGCGCTCAGCAGGTTCGGGCCGGACAGGCCGACGAACACGTCAGCACCGGTCAGGGCGTCAGCCAGGGTGCGCTTGTCGGTCGCGTGAGCGAAGACAGCCTTGTACTGGTTCAGGTCGTCACGGCCGGAGTGGATCACGCCGGTGCGGTCAACCATGAAGATATTTTCGATGCTGGCGCCCATGCTCACCAGCAATTTCATGCAGGAGATGGCGGCCGCACCGGCGCCCAGGCAGACGATCTTGGCGTCGGCGAGGGTTTTGCCAGCGATTTCCAGGGCGTTGATCATGCCGGCCGCGGTAACGATCGCGGTGCCGTGCTGGTCATCGTGGAACACCGGAATGTCGCACTGCTCGATCAGCGCGCGTTCGATCTCAAAGCACTCAGGTGCCTTGATGTCTTCCAGGTTGATGCCGCCGAAGGTGATGGAGATGCGCTTGACGGTGTCGATGAAGGCTTGCGGGCTTTCGGAGTCGACTTCGATGTCGAACACGTCGATGCCGGCGAAGCGCTTGAACAGCACGCCTTTACCTTCCATGACCGGCTTGGAAGCCAATGGGCCGAGGTTACCCAGGCCGAGAATCGCGGTGCCATCGGAAATGACTGCAACCAGGTTGCCTTTGCCGGTGTATTTGTAGGCCAGTTCAGGATCGCGGGCGATTTCGCGTACTGGTTCGGCTACGCCGGGGCTGTAGGCCAGCGACAGGTCGCGGGCGGTAGCAGTGGCTTTGGTGAGCTCGACACTCAGCTTCCCTGGACGAGGATGGGCGTGATATTCGAGAGCGGCAGTTTTCAAATCAGACATGTGGGCATTCCGCTTTTACTGTTGGACAGACGGACCGCCGAGGATACGCGCCTCGCAAAGTCCCCACAAGACTGACCAGTCACCCCTGTCAAGCGCCCGCCCCTACGACTTTGGGCCAAGAGCCACGGAACACAAGGGATAGACTGTTCACAATCGACAGAAAAAATGTCTACAATTTTTTATCAGGGCGCGACTTGAAGCATCGCCGGATCGGTCAATGGCAGCAGCCAGCGCGCCTGCCCTTCCTTGAGTCCGCCACGGCGCGAACGGTCCAGCACCCAGCCGCGCGCCTCGACCTGCTTGCCTTCCAGCCGTTCCAGAGACGCGACATCGAATGGCCCGAATAAATTGGGTGCAACGCGCAATACAACGGAATCCTGCAACTCGATCCAAACCCCGCCGCGATTGCGCTGAACCTTGCTCACACGACCGCTGAGCACGGCGAAACCGGAAGCACTGATCTGCTCCGCTTTCAGTACAGGCGATTGCCGCCAAATCCCGAGCCCGGCCTGACGGGCACTGCGTTCCGCCGCTTGCTGACAGTCGACCAGATCGACATTCGGCGCCACCGCGACCTGGAAACCGAGGCCTTCGGCGAGCATCTGTGCTTCAAGGTTGCTGCCATTGGCGCTGTAGACATGGGCCAAGGTGCGACCGTAATGGTCTTTGCTCTCTTTGCCGGGCAACAAACCGACTTGCCCGTCGCTGGCCGCTACCAGCGCTTCCAGGCGTTTGCGCGCCGCCACGGCGAATGGCTCATCGGAACGGCCTTTCTTGCCCAGCTCCGGCGTATTCAAACCGATCATGCGCACGCTGCGGCCGTCGGCCAGGCGCAACGTGTCACCATCCACCACCCGCTGTACCGCGACTGACGTCAGCCCGCCGGGTGTCGGGCAGAAGGCCTGGGCGCCGGAAAGCCAAATCGCGGACACAAAAAAGGCGCCCGCGAGGGACGCCTTTTTCATCAGCAAGGAAAAGCCCATCGGGCTTTTCAACCTTACTCTGCAGCAGCAGGAGCTTTGGTTTTGCCGAAAGCACCGAAACGGTCTGCGAAGCGCTGTACACGGCCGCCAGTATCCAGAGTCTTCTGCTTACCGGTGTAGAACGGGTGGCACTCGTTGCATACGTCAGTACCCAGTGGCTTGCACAGGTTCGAACGAGTTTCGAACTTGTTGCCGCAGCTGCAAGTTACTTCGATGGTTTCGTATGCTGGATGGATATCGGCTTTCATGGTGTATTCCTCAGGCTAGCGTGCCGCCACTCAACACTATTGTTGAATACCGCACGTAATTAGGCCGCGGATTCTACCAGACAATGCCAATCGCGCAAGCTGTCGCTTCTACCGACCGTCTGCTAGGCTCCCCGCCTGATATGCGTCCCTTGTGGGAGCGGGCTTGCTCGCGAAGGCGATTGATCATTCAACATTGATGTTGACTGACACACCGCCTTCGCGAGCAAGCCCGCTCCCACAATTAATATGCGTCCGACTTCTTTTACTGCCTGTTTATCGAGATCCCCCCGCGTGCCCGACGCCATTTTGCGCCTCGCCCTGCCTTCGCCCCTGCGCCGCCTGTTCGATTACCGTGCCCCGGCCGGGATCCTGCGCGCCCAGTTGCAGCCGGGCATGCGCCTGCGGGTGCCGTTCGGGCGACGGGAGATGATCGGGATTCTGGTGGAGGTCACCGACACCAGCGAAGTCCCGGTCGAGAAGCTCAAGCCGGCCATCGCCCTGCTCGACGCCACGCCACCGCTGCCGCCGGCGCTGTTCAAACTGTGTTTGTGGACGTCCCAGTATTATCAGCACAGCCTCGGCGACACGTTGAGTTGGGCCTTGCCGGTGTTGCTGCGCCAGGGTGAACTGGCCGAGGCGCGCCAGGAACGCTTCTGGTCCGCCGCCCCCGGCGCCAGCCTTGATGACCCGCGTATCGCCCGCGCCCCGCGCCAGCGTGAAGCCCTGACAACCCTGGCCCAGCACCCGCACGGCGTCGCGCACCAGTTGCTGAGCAAACTGATGTTGAGCAAGGACAGCCTCGATCTGTTGCTGGCCAAGGACCTGGTGCAGGTAGAAATCCGCAAGCACGGTCCCAGTGCCCGCCACGAGCATTGGCTGGCCCAGCCAGAGTTGCCGCTCAACCCGGAACAACGTGCCGCCTATGAGGCGATTCGCGCGGGTTTCGACAGTTATCACGCGTTCCTGCTCGCGGGTGTCACCGGCAGCGGCAAGACCGAAGTCTATTTGCAGCTGATCCGCGAAACCCTTGAGGCCGGCAAACAAGCGCTGGTGCTGATCCCGGAGATCAACCTTGGCCCGCAAACCCTGGCGCGCTTCGAGCAGCGGTTCAACGCACGGATCGCGCTGATTCACTCGGCGGTCAATGATCGCGAGCGCCTTGAAGCCTGGCTCGCCGCCCGGGACGGTGACGCCGACATTATCATCGGCACCCGTTCGGCACTGTTCACGCCGATGAAGAACCCCGGCCTGATCATCATCGATGAAGAGCACGACGGCTCCTATAAACAGCAGGAAGGCCTGCGCTACCACGCCCGCGACCTGGCGCTGGTCCGCGCCCGCCAGGAAAACATTCCGATCGTGCTCGGTTCCGCCACGCCGTCGCTGGAAAGCCTGCACAACGCCTACACCGGCCGCTACGGCCTCCTGCGCCTGAACGAGCGCGCCGGCGGGGCCAAGCAACCGCGTTTCCTGCGCCTGGACGTCAAAAGTCGTCCGCTGGACAGCGGCATTTCCGGGCCGATGCAACAAGCCATCGGTCAGACCCTGGCCGCCGGTCAGCAGGTGTTGGTGTTTCTCAATCGCCGAGGTTTCGCCCCGACGCTGTTGTGCCACGACTGCGGCTGGATGTCCGAATGCCAGCGCTGCGATGCACGCATGACCGTGCACCAGCGCTCCGGCGAGCTGCGTTGCCACCATTGCGGCTACGTTGAACGCGTGCCCCGGCGTTGCCCGAAATGCGCCAAGGTCGATTTGCGACCTGTCGGCGCCGGCACCGAGCGCGCCGAGGAACGGCTGGGGATTCTGTTTCCGGACGTCCCGGTGCTGCGGGTCGACCGCGACAGCACTTCGCGCAAGGACGCCATGAATCAGTTGTTCGCGACCATTCAAAAAGGCCAGCCGTGCATTCTGGTGGGCACGCAGATGCTTGCCAAAGGACACCACTTTCCACGGGTGACGCTGGTGTCGATCCTCGATGCCGACGGCGGGCTGTTCTCCGGCGACTTCCGCGCCAGCGAGCGCATGGCGCAGCTGATCGTCCAGGTCGCCGGGCGTGCGGGACGCGCCGAAGAGCCGGGCCGGGTGATTATCCAGACGCACCTGGCGGACCACCCGCTGCTGGTGCAATTGACCGAGCAGGGTTATTTCGCCTTTGCCGAACAGGCCTTGAGCGAGCGTCGCTCGGCGGGATTGCCGCCGTTTGCGCATCTGGCGCTGCTGCGGGCCGAAGCGCACAAACCGGGGCAGGCCGAAGGCTTCCTCGATGAGGCGTGCAGTGAGGCTGAACGTTTGCTGGCTGAGCAGAATCTGACCGGTATCGAATTGCTGGGGCCGGTGCCGGCGCCAATGGAACGTCGGGCCGGGCGTTATCGGGCGCAGCTGTTGTTGCAGGCCACGGCCCGGGCGCCGTTGCATCGATTGTTGAGCAGTTGGTTGCTGGCGCTGGAACAGATGCCGAGTGGACGGGCGGTGCGTTGGTCGCTGGATGTCGATCCTGTGGATTTGTATTGACCGCAAGATTGCTTTCGCGGGCAAGCCTCGCTCCTACAGGTTTGGTGGTGATCCTTGTAGGAGCGAGGCTTGCCCGCGAAGAGGCCCGAATAGTCACCATATATCCACAACCTGCCCGCTATAGTTGGCAAGCCCGCCTTCGCAACGGATAATGCCCAGTTTTTCCACCAGCGCATTGAAGCGCCGCCGCGCTTGCGGTCGAAAGAGAAGACCATGAAAGACACCATTCGCCAGCTGATCCAACAAGCCATCACCCAACTCGTCAACGAAGGTGTGTTGCCTGAAGGCCTGTCGCCGGCGATCCAGGTGGAAAACTCCCGCGACAAGAAGAACGGCGACTTCGCCAGCAACATCGCCATGATGCTGGCCAAGCCTGCGGGCATGAAGCCGCGCGACCTGGCCGAGAAAATCATTGCCGCGTTGCCGGCTGACGAAAACATCACCAAGACCGAAATCGCCGGCCCTGGCTTCCTGAACTTCTTCCAGAACACCCAGGCCCTGGCTTCGCGCCTGGACGCCGCCCTGGCGGATGACCATATCGGCGTGCGCAAGGCCGGCCCGCTGCAGCGCACCGTGGTCGACCTGTCCGCGCCGAACCTGGCCAAAGAGATGCACGTCGGCCACTTGCGCTCGACCATCATCGGTGACGGCGTGGCGCGGGTCCTGGAATTCCTCGGCGATGAAGTGATCCGTCAGAACCACGTCGGCGACTGGGGCACCCAGTTCGGCATGCTGATGGCGTACCTCCAGGAAAACCCGATCACCAGCGACGAGCTGTCGGACCTGGAAAACTTCTACCGCGCCGCCAAGCAACGCTTCGACGAGTCCGAAGAATTCGCTGACCGCGCCCGTGGCCTGGTGGTCAAGCTGCAAGCCGGCGACCCGGACTGCCTGGCGCTATGGACCAAGTTCAAGGACATCTCGCTGTCCCACTGCCAGAAAATCTACGAACTGCTGAACGTCAAACTGACCATGGCCGACGTGATGGGCGAAAGTGCCTACAACGACGACCTGATCAACGTGGTCAACGACCTCAAGGCCGCTGGCCTGCTGGTCGAGAGCAACGGCGCCCAGTGCGTGTTCCTCGACGAATTCAAGAACGCCGACGGCGACCCGCTGCCGGTGATCATCGTCAAGGCCGATGGCGGCTACCTCTACGCCACCACCGACCTGGCGGCCGTGCGTTATCGCAGCGGCGTGCTGAAGGCTGATCGCGCGCTGTATTTCGTCGACCAGCGTCAGGCCCTGCACTTCCAGCAAGTGTTCGCTGTCGCCCGCAAGGCCGGCTTTGTGACGCACCCGATGGAAATGGAACATATGGGCTTCGGTACCATGAACGGCGCCGATGGCCGTCCGTTCAAGACCCGTGATGGCGGCACCGTGAAGCTGATCGATCTGCTGACCGAAGCCCAGGAACGCGCCTACACCCTGGTGAAGGACAAGAACCCGGAACTGGCCGAAGCCGAGTTGCGCAACATCGCCAAGGTCGTGGGCATCGGCGCGGTGAAATACGCCGACCTGTCGAAGCACCGCACCAGCGACTACAGCTTCAACTTCGACCTGATGCTGAACTTCGAAGGCAACACCGCGCCGTACCTGCTGTACGCCTACACCCGCGTGGCCGGCGTGTTCCGCAAACTGGGCAAGGACTTCAGCGAAGTCGAAGGCCAGATCGTCCTCGAAGCCGCGCACGAACACGAACTGGCCGCCAAGCTCGCGCAGTTCGGCGAAGTGCTGAACAACGTTTCCGATAAAGGCACGCCGCACACGCTGTGCACCTACCTGTACGATGTGGCCGGGCTGTTCTCCAGTTTCTACGAGAACTGCCCGATCCTCAGCGCCGACACCCCGGCGCAAATGCAGAGCCGCCTGCGCCTCGCCGCGCTGACCGGCCGCACTCTCAAGCAAGGCCTGGAACTCTTGGGTCTGGAAACTCTGGAGCGTATGTAAGTTGGCTGCCAAGAAAAAACCTGCACCCAAGCGTGGCGCCAGCCGTTACACCGCTCCGGCAAAACAACCGATCCCGGGTTGGCTATGGATGGCCATCGGCCTGACGGTCGGCGCGTTCATCGTATTCCTGATGAAGCTGGAGCCGGGCAAGGGCAGCGAGAGCGTCAAGCGCGAGAAGATCGAGCAGCAGAAAGCCAAGATCGCCGAGGCCAACAAGACCCCGCCGAGCCCGACGCAACCGGTGAAGCCGAAGTACGACTTCTACACCTTGCTGCCGGAATCGGAAGTCATCGTGCCACCGGACGCCGTGCCGGAGAAAACCCTGCCGACGCCGCAAGTGCCGGCGATTCCGACCACGCCGGTGACGCCAGAGCAAGCGGCGAAGATCGACACGGCGCGTGCTCAGGCAGCGCTGGCCGGGATTACCCCGCCGCCGGCGCCACCGGTGTCCAAAGCGGCGCCCGTGACCAAGTTCTTCCTGCAGGCCGGGTCGTTCCGCAAGGAGGCTGATGCGGACAAGGTGCGTGCGCAGATCATTCTTCTGGGGCAGGCCGTAGCCGTTGAGTCCGGCACGGTTAAAGATGAAACCTGGTATCGGGTGCTCGTCGGTCCGTTCAGCAATCGTGAACAGCTGACTACCGCCCAGAAACAACTGGCTGGCAGTGGATTCAGCAACCTGTTGTTACAACAACGCCAGAGCCGCTGATTTCGTCAGAACGACCGCGTTATCGTTCTTCGCGGGCAAGCCTCGCTCCTACAGGGAATGTACCGTTCACCGCCTGCGTGAACGCCACTAATCTGTAGGAGCGAGGCTTGCCCGCGAAGACACCCGAACAAACAACACGCCTCTCCCCGCCCAACACCGCTCGTCCCTCGCCAACTCCCGCAGTTGAAATACGCTCCACCACCCCCATATGAGTTGGCATAAGGCATTTTCGCCCCGCTGCGTGGAGACTCTCCCTTGACCACCATCGTTTCAGTTCGCCGCCACGGCAAAGTCGTCATGGGCGGCGACGGCCAGGTTTCTCTCGGCAATACCGTGATGAAAGGCAACGCGAAGAAAGTTCGCCGCCTGTACCACGGCCAGGTGATCGCCGGTTTTGCCGGGGCCACCGCTGACGCCTTCACCCTCTTCGAACGTTTCGAAGGCCAGCTTGAGAAACATCAGGGCCACCTGGTGCGCGCCGCCGTCGAACTCGCCAAAGAATGGCGCACGGACCGCTCCCTCAGCCGCCTCGAAGCCATGCTCGCGGTCGCCAACAAAGACGCTTCCCTGATCATCACCGGCAACGGCGACGTGGTTGAGCCCGAAGAAGGGCTGATCGCCATGGGTTCCGGTGGCGGTTACGCCCAGGCCGCCGCCAGCGCCCTGCTGAAGAAAACCGATCTGTCGGCCCGCGAAATCGTCGAAACCGCCCTCGGCATCGCCGGCGACATCTGCGTATTCACCAACCACACCTTCACCATTGAGGAGCAGGACCTCGCCGAGTAAGCCTGATTTGGCCACCACGCCACGGCTCACTTTTACCTGAGGACCGCCAATTACTATGTCCATGACTCCCCGTGAAATCGTCCACGAACTCAATCGCCATATCATCGGCCAGGACGATGCCAAGCGCGCCGTCGCCATCGCGCTGCGTAACCGCTGGCGCCGGATGCAGCTGCCCGAAGAGCTGCGCGTTGAAGTCACACCCAAGAACATCCTGATGATCGGCCCGACCGGTGTCGGTAAAACCGAGATCGCCCGTCGCCTGGCCAAACTGGCCAATGCGCCGTTCATCAAAGTCGAAGCGACCAAATTCACCGAAGTCGGCTACGTTGGCCGCGACGTCGAATCGATCATTCGTGACCTCGCCGACGCTGCGATCAAGCTGTTGCGCGAACAGGAAATAACCAAGGTTCGCCACCGCGCCGAAGACGCCGCCGAAGAGCGCATCCTCGACGCCTTGCTGCCACCGGCACGCATGGGCTTCAGCAACGAAGACGCCCCGTCGACCGATTCCAACACCCGTCAGCTGTTCCGCAAGCGCCTGCGTGAAGGTCAGCTGGATGACAAGGAGATCGAAATCGAAGTCGCCGAAGTGGCCGGCGTCGATATCTCCGCGCCACCGGGCATGGAAGAAATGACCAACCAGTTGCAGAGCCTGTTCGCCAACATGGGCAAGGGCAAACGCAAGAGCCGCAAGCTCAAGGTCAAGGAAGCGCTGAAGCTGGTCCGCGATGAAGAAGCGAGCCGCCTGGTCAACGATGAAGAGCTGAAGGCCAAGGCCCTGGAAGCCGTCGAGCAGCACGGTATCGTGTTCATCGACGAAATCGACAAAGTCGCCAAGCGCGGCAACTCCGGTGGCGTCGACGTGTCCCGTGAAGGCGTACAGCGCGACTTGCTGCCGCTGATCGAAGGCTGCACAGTCAACACCAAGCTGGGCATGGTCAAGACCGACCACATCCTGTTCATCGCCTCCGGCGCGTTCCACCTGAGCAAGCCGAGTGACCTGGTGCCTGAGCTGCAAGGTCGTCTGCCGATTCGTGTCGAGCTGAAGGCACTGACGCCGGAAGACTTCGAGCGCATTCTCAGCGAGCCGCACGCGTCGCTCACCGAACAGTATTGCGCCTTGCTGAAAACCGAAGGCTTGACCATCGAGTTCCAGCCGGACGGGATCAAGCGCATTGCCGAGATCGCCTGGCAGGTCAACGAGAAGACCGAGAACATCGGTGCCCGTCGCCTGCACACCTTGCTTGAGCGCCTGCTCGAAGAGGTGTCGTTCAGTGCCGGTGACCTGGCCAGCGCGCACGACGAAAAGGCAATCCTGATCGACGCCGACTACGTCAACAGCCACCTGGGCGAATTGGCGCAGAACGAAGACCTGTCCCGTTATATCCTGTAAGCCATACTTACAGAGATAACGGACCCTGTGGGAGCGGGCTTGCTCGCGAAAGCGGTTGATCATTCAATATTGATATTGACTGACCCGACGCCTTCGCGAGCAAGCCCGCTCCCACATTTGAACCGTGGTGTTCAGCGGTCCACCACATTACGGACTTCACGCCATGACCCAACTCCCCACCGACATCAAACTGCACAAAGCCTCGAAAACCCTGTCGCTGAAATACGCGTCCGGTGAAGAACATCACCTGCCCGCCGAGTTCCTGCGCGTGCACTCGCCTTCCGCCGAGGTCCAGGGCCACGGCAAACCTATCCTGCAATTTGGCAAGATCGGCGTAGGCCTGACCAAGGTCGAACCGGCCGGTCAGTACGCACTGAAGTTGACCTTCGACGACGGCCACGACAGCGGCCTGTTCACCTGGGAATATCTGTACCAGTTGGGCGTGCGCCAAGAGGACCTCTGGAACGATTATCTTGCCGAGCTCAAAGCCGCCGGAAAAACCCGCGATCCGAACGAATCAGTCGTCAAGCTGATGCTCTAATCCAGCCCTCTTGCTCATTAGAGGGCATTTTCTAATTCCATCTGTTTGAATGCTCCGCTTCAGGGCCGTTGATTGGCCTGCTTGCGAAAAAAATTAAACTCGGGTAACCAATGGAACTGGCAAGTTCCCTGCAGTGCTCTCTGCGATAAAAAGCAGCGATGCAGAATTAACGGTCACCCGAGTAGTAGTACCTGGCCTTGGCTGTGTGACTGCACAGTTGGACCCGGTACTCGTCTCAGGACAATGGAGCGTCGTAGATGAGTAACAAGAATAACGATGACTTGAAGTATCAAGCCTCGGAAAACACCTTGGGGCTGAATCCTGTCGTTGGGCTGCGTGGAAAAGATCTACTGGCTTCCGCTCGTATGGTGCTGAGGCAGGCCATCAGGCAACCGATTCACAGCGCCAAGCATGTCGCTCATTTCGGTCTTGAACTGAAGAATGTGTTGTTCGGAAAATCCGAGCTTCAACCGACCAGCGATGACCGTCGCTTTGCCGATCCGGCCTGGAGCCAGAACCCGCTCTACAAACGTTATTTGCAAACTTACCTGGCGTGGCGCAAGGAGCTCCACGACTGGATCGACGACAGTAATCTGCCGCCCAAGGATGTCAGTCGCGGGCATTTCGTGATCAACCTCATGACCGAAGCCATGGCCCCGACCAACACTGCGGCCAACCCGGCGGCGGTCAAACGCTTCTTTGAAACCGGCGGCAAAAGCCTGCTCGATGGCCTCTCGCATCTGGCCAAGGACCTGGTGCACAACGGCGGCATGCCGAGCCAGGTCAACATGGGCGCGTTCGAGGTGGGCAAGAGCCTGGGCGTGACCGAAGGTGCCGTGGTGTTCCGCAACGACGTGCTGGAGCTGATCCAGTACCGGCCGAGCACCGAGCAGGTGCACGAGCGCCCACTGCTGGTGGTGCCGCCGCAGATCAACAAGTTCTACGTATTCGACCTGAGCCCGGACAAGAGCCTGGCGCGTTTCTGCCTGCGCAATAACGTACAGACCTTCATTGTCAGCTGGCGCAACCCGACCAAGGAACAGCGCGAGTGGGGCCTGTCGACCTACATCGAAGCGCTCAAGGAAGCGGTCGACGTGGTCATGGCGATCACCGGCAGCAAAGACGTGAACATGCTCGGCGCCTGCTCCGGCGGCATCACCTGCACCGCTCTGTTGGGCCACTACGCGGCGATCGGCGAGAACAAGGTCAACGCCCTCACCTTGCTGGTCAGCGTGCTGGACACCACCCTGGACAGCGACGTGGCTCTGTTCGTCGACGAGCAGACGCTCGAGTCCGCCAAGCGCCATTCTTACCAGGCCGGTGTGCTGGAGGGTCGAGACATGGCGAAAGTCTTTGCCTGGATGCGCCCCAACGACCTGATCTGGAACTACTGGGTCAACAACTACCTGCTCGGCAACGAGCCGCCGGTTTTCGACATCCTGTTCTGGAACAACGACACCACACGCTTGCCCGCCGCCTTCCACGGCGACCTGATCGAAATGTTCAAAAGCAACCCACTGATCCGCCCCGATGCACTGGAAGTGTGCGGCACGCCCATCGACCTCAAGCAGGTCACGGCCGACATCTTTTCCCTGGCCGGCACCAACGACCACATCACCCCGTGGAAGTCCTGCTACAAGTCGGCGCAACTGTTCGGTGGCAAGGTCGAGTTCGTGCTGTCCAGCAGCGGGCATATCCAGAGCATTCTGAACCCGCCGGGCAATCCTAAATCGCGCTACATGACCAGCACCGAAATGCCGGTCAAGGCCGAGGACTGGCAAGAAAACTCCACCAAGCACACCGACTCCTGGTGGCTGCACTGGCAGGCATGGCAGGCCGAGCGTTCGGGCAAGCTGAAGAAGTCCCCGACCACGCTGGGCAGCAAGGCCTATCCCGCCGGCGAAGCGGCACCGGGCACCTACGTACACGAGCGGTAACCGACACACCCCGCCTCCTGTAGGAGCTGAGCTTGCTCGCGAAGGCGGCGGGTCAGTCGACATCAACGTTGACTGACCCACCGCCTTCGCGAGCAAGCTCAGCTCCTACAGAGGGATCGGGGACGAATTAACCCACAGGGCTTGAAGCATGCCGCAACCGTTCATTTTTCGTACCGTCGACCTGGATGGCCAGACCCTCCGCACGGCGGTACGCCCCGGCAAGCCTCACTTGACACCCTTGCTGATTTTCAACGGCATCGGCGCCAACCTGGAGCTGGTGTTTCCGTTCGTCGCGGCGCTGGACCCGGACCTGGAAGTCATCGCGTTCGATGTACCCGGTGTCGGCGGCTCATCGACGCCGAATCGGCCGTATCGTTTTCCGGGCCTGGCGAAACTCACGGCGCGGATGCTTGATTATCTCGACTACGGACAAGTCAACGTGATCGGCGTGTCCTGGGGCGGCGCCCTCGCCCAGCAGTTCGCGTATGACTATCCCGAACGTTGCAAGAAACTGGTGCTGGCCGCCACGGCGGCGGGCGCGGTGATGGTGCCGGGCAAACCCAAAGTGCTGTGGATGATGGCCAGCCCGCGACGCTATATCCAGCCGTCGCATGTGATCCGCATTGCGCCGATGATCTACGGCGGCGCGTTCCGCCGCGATCCCACCTTGGCCGCCAGCCATGCGGCGAAGGTCCGCTCGGCGGGCAAGCTCGGTTACTACTGGCAGCTGTTCGCCGGCCTCGGCTGGACCAGCATTCACTGGCTGCACAAGATCCACCAGCCGACCCTGGTGCTGGCCGGCGACGACGATCCGCTGATCCCGTTGGTGAATATGCGCTTGCTCGCCTGGCGGATTCCCAATGCCCAGTTGCACATCATCGATGACGGGCATCTGTTCCTGATTACCCGTGCCGAAGCGGTCGCACCGATCATCATGAAGTTCCTCGAGGAAGAGCGGCAGCGCGCGGTGATGCACCCGCATCCGGCACCATTGGGCGGTTAACCGGCCTTTTGTTGATGAAAAGTGGTCGGCAGGACGCCGCGCCGCGCAACAACCCGTAACAGCGTCTATGGTGTTCTGGTTCGGTGTATCTGTATTTGGCCTGAAGACGAAGGAGTGTTGATTCATGCGCGAAAAACCAGCGAGGGAATTTCTGCCCACTCCCGCCGCGTTCATTAACGCGCAGAGTGCGATTACCGGCCTGCGTGGCCGGGATCTGTTTTCGACCCTGCGCAGCGTGGCAGCCCATGGTTTGCGCAACCCGGTGCACACCGCCCGACACGCCTTGAAACTGGGCGGTCAACTGGGGCGCGTGCTGCTGGGTGAAACCCTGCACCCGACCAACCCGCAGGACAGTCGTTTTGCCGACCCGGCGTGGAGCCTCAACCCGTTCTATCGCCGCAGCTTGCAGGCCTACCTGAGCTGGCAGAAGCAGGTCAAACACTGGATCGACGAAAGCAACATGAGCCCGGACGACCGCGCCCGCGCGCACTTCGCTTTCGCCTTGCTCAACGACGCCATGGCGCCGTCCAACAGCCTGCTCAATCCGCTGGCGATCAAGGAAATCTTCAACTCCGGCGGCAACAGCCTGGTGCGCGGCATCAGCCACCTGGTCGACGATTTCCTGCACAACGATGGCTTGCCCAGGCAGGTCACCAAGCAAGCGTTCGAGGTCGGTAAAACCGTCGCCACCACCACCGGCTCCGTGGTGTTTCGCAATGAGCTGCTGGAGCTGATCCAGTACAAGCCCATGAGCGAAAAGCAGTATTCCAAACCGCTGCTGGTGGTGCCGCCACAGATCAACAAGTACTACATTTTTGACCTGAGCCCGCACAACAGCTTCGTCCAGTTCGCCCTGAAGAACGGCCTGCAAACCTTCATGATCAGCTGGCGCAACCCGGACGTGCGACATCGCGAATGGGGGCTGTCGACCTACGTTGAAGCCGTGGAAGAAGCGATGAATGTCTGCCGGGCGATCACCGGTGCCCGCGAGGTCAACCTGATGGGCGCCTGCGCTGGCGGGCTGACCATTGCCGCGCTGCAAGGCCACTTGCAGGCGAAGCGGCAACTGCGTCGCGTCTCCAGCGCCACCTATCTGGTGAGCCTGCTCGATAGTCAGATGGACACGCCGGCCACCCTCTTCGCCGACGAGCAGACCCTCGAAGCGGCCAAGCGTCGCTCCTATCAGAAGGGGGTGCTGGACGGTCGCGACATGGCCAAGGTGTTCGCCTGGATGCGCCCCAACGATTTGATCTGGAGCTACTTCGTCAATAACTACCTGTTGGGCAAGGAGCCGCCGGCATTCGACATTCTGTACTGGAACAACGACAACACGCGCCTGCCGGCCGCCTTGCACGGCGACCTGCTGGACTTCTTCAAGCACAACCCGCTGAGTCATCCGGGCGGGCTTGAAGTGTGCGGCACACCGATCGACTTGCAGAAAGTCACGGTCGACAGTTTCAGCGTGGCCGGCATCAACGACCACATCACCCCGTGGGACGCGGTGTATCGCTCGACGCTGCTGCTGGGTGGCGAGCGGCGCTTCGTGCTGTCCAACAGCGGGCATGTACAGAGCATTCTCAACCCGCCCTCGAATCCGAAAGCCAACTACGTCGAAAGCACCAAGCTGAGCAGCGACCCGCGAGCCTGGTATTACGACGCCAAGCAAACCGACGGCAGTTGGTGGACCGAATGGATGAGCTGGATCAAGGAACGCTCGGGCGCGCTGAAAGAAACCCACATGGCCCTTGGCAACCAGAACTATCCACCGATGGAAGCTGCACCCGGTACCTACGTGCGTGTGCGCTGAACCTTGAACGCCGTATCCAACCCTGTGCGCGAGCCGGCTCGCGATGGCCGTTAACGATTACGCGGGCTGCCTGATTACCCGCGCAGCCTGGATGTCCATCGCGAGCCGGCTCGCTCCCACAGGTTGGCCTGGCATGATCATTAAGAAGACTGGATGAAAACCCGCGACCGCATCCTCGAATGTGCCCTGCAGTTGTTCAATCAGAAGGGCGAACCGAACGTCTCCACCATGGAAGTTGCCAACGAAATGGGCATCAGCCCGGGCAACCTCTACTACCACTTCCACGGCAAGGAGCCGCTGATCCTCGGGCTGTTCGAACGCTTCCAGGCCGAACTGACACCCCTGCTCGACCCACCCGCCGATGTGGAACTGGCACCGGAAGATTACTGGCTGTTCCTGCATTTGATCGTCGAGCGCCTGGCCCACTACCGGTTTCTGTTCCAGGATTTGTCGAACCTTGCCGGACGCCTGCCGAAACTGGCCAAGGGCATTCGCAACCTGCTGAACGCGTTGAAGCGCACGCTGGCGTCGTTACTGGCGCGATTGAAGGCTCAGGGGCAATTGGTCAGCGACACCCAGGCGTTGGGGCAACTGGTGGAGCAGATCACCATGACGCTGCTGTTCTCGCTGGACTATCAGCGGATTCTCGATCGTGAAGGCGAGGTGAGGTTGGTGGTGTACCAGATCATGATGCTGGTGGCGCCGCACCTGTTGCCACCGATCAAGGTAGCGACCGAGCAGATGGCGATGCAATACCTCGAAGAGCACGACTAACGAAATTTCGGGTTATACGCGAAACAATTGTGGGAGCGGGCTTGCTCGCGAAAGCGGAGTGTCAGCCAACATCAATGTCGAATGTGATGGCCTCTTCGCGAGCAAGCCCGCTCCCACAGGGGAATGCGCTGTTCATTGAACCGAGCACAAACAAAAACGCCCGACCTTTGCAGGCCGGGCGTTTTCTTGAGCCCTGAAAATCAGGACTGACTGGTTGGCGTCGATGGAGTCGGCGCGGCAGTCGGGGTTGCAGCAGGGGTCGGTGCGGCAGCAGAGTTCGAAGTGCTGACTGGCGTTACCGGGGTTGCCGGTTTGGCGGCAGCCACTGCTGGTTTTGGCGCGGCGGCTTTCGGCGCTGCCGGTTTTTTCACGGCCGGCTTCTTCGCTGCAGCAGGTTTGGCTGCTGGCTTGGCTGCAGGTTTGGCTGCTGCGGTTTTAGCGGCTGGCTTGGCAGCAGGTTTAGCCGCTGCTTTTGCCGCAACCGGTTTGGCCGCTGCCTTGGCTGCTGCAGGCTTGGCTGCTGCGGTTTTAGCCGCTGGTTTGGCAGCCGGTTTAGCGGCAGCCTTGGCCAGTGGTTTGGCAGCGGTTTTAGCCGCTGCAGGTTTGGCCGCCGCGGTTTTCGCCGCAACAGGCGCCACCTTGGCACCGGTGAGTTTTTCAATTTGCTTGGTCAGGGTATCGACCTTGCTGTGCAGCGCTTTCACTTCGTTGCGGCTCGGAACGCCCATGCGCGAAATGGCGCTGTTCAGGCGCTTGTCGAAAGCACCTTCCAACTCATCCCACTTGCCCAGCGCACGATCTTTCACGCCAGTGATGCGCGACTTGGCCGACGAGGCAGAGTCCTTGGCAGCATCAACTTTCTTGCCCACGGCGCTCTTGGTGAGCTTCTCGGCTTTCTCGCCGTCTTTAACCAATGTATCGAAGAGTTTGCTGCCGTCAGTGTCGATCTTCGAGTACACGCCTAAACCAGCCAGCCAGATTTTGCGGGAGTAGTCTTCGACCTTCCCGATCCACGAGCTGCCTTCTTTGTCAGTTGTCTTTTTACCAGCCATCCCGTTCTCCTTAAGATTTACGCGCGACGCGTTCGAGCAATGCCGTCAGCTCATCGAGCTTGGCAGAGAGTGTCTCAACGTCATGTTTAGACGGAATGCCGATACGATTCAAGGTACTTGCGACACGCGAGTCAAAAGCCTTCTCGACCTTGTCGAGTTGAAGTTCGACCTTACCTTTGAAAGTGCTCACTTCAGTCTTGGCTTCATCGATCTCGGCATTCGCTGCTTCAAGCTTCGCGGCAACTGCTTTTTTGCCTTTGCTTTCAACAGTTTGACCGGCCTTTACGAGCTCTTGAAAGTACTCGCTACCCTCTTGGCCGACCTTGGCGTAGGCACCCAGGCCTGCCAGCCAGATCTTGCGGGCATAGGATTTGACGTCGCTCAGAGCAGTTGTCGAAGCGTCGATTTTTTTCTTCAAAATAACTTTGGCCATGGTGCACCTCACGCGCAGAAGGTTTGAGGAACTGCCCGCGAAAGTGTCGGGCTCAGGCACAAAGTAGTGAGAATAATTAGAAACGGCACCCTAACAACTGACATGAATCGGTGGAAAAGATCGCAGCCTCGTTGCACTCGACAGCTCCTACAGAGGGCGGTGGCGTACACCCTGTAGGAGCTGTCGAGTGCAACGAGGCTGCGATCTTTCCGCCATCACACCAACGCTTTATCCAGCGCCTTCTCGATTTCCGCTTTGATCATGCCGCTCATGGCCGACATCATCAGCCCCAACTCCACATCGACGCGGATCGAATCGTCACTGACGTGCACCGCGCCTTTCACACCGGAGCGCTTGAGGTTCAGGGTGTCGCCGGACCACTGCGGCTCCAGGCCATATTGCTCGGACAGTTTCTGCGCCAACTGGTCGGCCTTCTCGCGGGCCGCTTCCTTGCCCAGGCCATGGGCACGTTCAACACTAATACGGGCCATCGAATGACTCCTGCTTTATGAATACTTTCCTGAAGCATCTTGACCGCTGCTGCGGCAAAACGTCCCGGCGGTTACCTATCTTACCTGCAGCCTTGCCAAGACAAAGCAGGCCACCGGGATTAGAATGTCCCGCATTCTCTTCTGGTGACAGCGATATGACTGATCAGCGCAAAGGCAGCGATGCCGAACCCACCACTCACTTCGGTTTCAAAAACGTTCCGGAAAGCCAAAAAGCGGAAAAAGTCGCTGAGGTTTTCCACTCGGTAGCCGCCAAGTACGACTTGATGAACGACCTCCTGTCGGGCGGCATGCACCGTCTGTGGAAGCGTTTCGCGATCGAACTGTCGGGCGTGCGCACCGGTAACCGCGTGCTGGATATCGCTGGCGGCACTGGCGACCTGACCAAAAAATTCTCGCACCTCGTTGGCCCGACCGGCCAGGTGGTGTTGGCCGACATCAACGAGTCCATGCTCAAGGTCGGTCGCGATCGCCTGCTGGACCTGGGTGTGGCCGGCAATGTCGAGTTCGTCCAGGCCGACGCGGAAAAGCTGCCGTTCCCGGACAACCATTTCGACTGCGTGACCATCGCCTTCGGCCTGCGCAACGTCACCCATAAAGAAGACGCCCTGCGCTCGATGCTGCGCGTGCTGAAACCGGGTGGGCGCCTGTTGGTGCTGGAGTTCTCCAAGCCGACCAACGCGCTGATGTCCAAAGCCTACGACGCCTACTCGTTCGCCTTCATGCCCCTGATGGGCAAGCTGATCACCAACGACTCGGAAAGCTATCGCTACCTGGCCGAATCGATCCGCATGCACCCGAATCAGGAAACCCTGAAGTCGATGATGGTCGAGGCCGGTTTCGACCGCGTGACCTACCACAACATGACCGCAGGCATCGTCGCCTTGCACCGCGGCATCAAACCCTGATGTTGCTGGCCGGCCTGCTCGCCAGCGTCGAAACCGGTCTGAACCGGGTGCTGCGTCTCGACAGCACGGCGCTGCCGCGGCTGGCGCATTTGAGCGGCAAGGTGATTGCCGTCGATTGCCGCAGCCCGGCGCTGCAAGTGTTCATTCTGCCCAGCGATGAAGGCCTGATGCTCGCGTCCCATTGGGAAACCGGCGCTGACTGCACCTTGCGTGCACCGGCCTCAAGCCTGTTGAAACTGGCGATGAGCAAGGACAAGACGTCGGTCCTGCATGCTCCGCAAGTCGAACTCGACGGCGACAGCGGCGTGCTGCTGGAACTGGCCGCGATCCTTCAGGACCTTGAGCTGGACTGGGAGTACGAACTCTCGCGCTGGCTCGGGCCGGTCGCCACACACCTGCTCGGCGGCCACCTGCGCAGCCGCGCACGCTGGTATCAGCAAGGGTTCGCCAGCCTGAATCAGAACCTCGGCGAATACCTGGCCGAAGAATCGCGCACCCTCGTCGGTCAGCGCGAAGCCGAAGCCCGCTTCAGCGAACTGGACCAGATCAAACTCGATCTGGAACGTCTTGAGGCGCGTTTCGAGCGCCTTTCCCGATCCCTCGACCCAAGCGATAACGCATGAAGCTGCTTGCCGTCCGCCGTTTGTTGCGCATCCAGCGCGTTGTGATCCGCTACCGCCTCGATGACCTTTTGTTCGCCCTGCCACTGCCCTGGTTTTTACTGGCGCTGCGCTACGCCTTGCCGTGGCGCTGGTTCCCGCGCAAGACGCTGGACCTGAGCCGAGGCGCGCGATTGCGCCTGGCGTTGCAGGACCTGGGACCGATTTTCATCAAGTTCGGACAGATTCTGTCGACCCGGCGCGACCTGCTGCCGGAAGACATCGCCGACGAGCTGATGAAGCTGCAGGACCGCGTGCCGCCGTTTGACTCGCAAGTGTCGATCAAGCTGATCGAAGAGCAGCTCGGCAAAAAGATCAGCGAAGTGTTCAGCCGCTTCGACGTCGAACCGCTGGCCTCGGCCTCGGTGGCGCAGGTGCATGCCGCGCAACTGAAAACCGGCGAAGAAGTGGTCGTTAAAGTGATTCGCCCGGGTCTGAAACCCATCATCGCCCAGGACCTGGCGTGGCTGTTCATCCTTGCCCGCGCCGCCGAAAAGCTCTCGGCCGATGCGCGTCTGCTGCACCCGGTGGACGTGGTCCAGGACTACGAAAAAACCATCTATGACGAACTCGATCTGCTGCGCGAGGCGGCGAACGCCAGCCAGTTGAAGCGCAACTTCGATGGCTCTGATCTGCTCTATGTACCGCAAGTCTATTGGGACTGGTGCCGGCCGAAAGTGCTGGTGATGGAGCGTATCTACGGGATTCAGGTCACTGACCTGGCAACCCTGGCCGACCAGCGTACCGACATGAAAATGCTCGCCGAACGCGGCGTGGAGATATTCTTCACCCAGGTGTTCCGCGACAGTTTCTTCCACGCCGACATGCACCCGGGCAACATCTTCGTCAGCACCGTCAACCCGTGGAGCCCGCAATACATTGCGATCGACTGCGGGATCGTCGGCAGCCTGACCCCGGAAGACCAGGATTACCTGGCGCGCAACCTGTTCGCCTTCTTCAAGCGTGACTACCGCCGCGTGGCGCAGTTGCACATCGATTCGGGCTGGGTGCCGGCGGAAACCAAACTCAACGAATTCGAAGCGGCCATTCGGACTGTTTGCGAGCCGATTTTCGAAAAACCGTTAAAAGATATTTCCTTCGGCCAAGTGCTGATGCGCCTGTTCCAGACCGCTCGGCGCTTCAACATGGAAGTGCAGCCGCAGCTGGTTCTGCTGCAAAAAACCCTGTTGAACATCGAAGGCCTGGGCCGTCAGCTGTACCCGGACCTCGATCTGTGGAACACCGCCCAGCCGTTCCTCGAACGCTGGATGCGCGAGCGCGTCAGCCCCAAAGCCTTGCTCGGCAACGTGCAGAGCCAGATCGAACAACTGCCGCACCTGGCCAACATGGCCCGCGACCTGCTCGAACGCATGTCGCAGCCGCATGCCAATGATCCGCCACCACCGTGGCATCGACGCAAGGACGACTGGCTGCTGCGACTGCTCGGTTGTGCGCACCTGGCCGGCGGCACGATACTCGCGGCGGGTGGGCCGCTGAACGAACTGGGCCATTGGCCGGCCGGGATCATGGTGGCCGTCGGTTTGTATCTGGTCGTTCGCCGATAGCCAGAGCTCCCGCACGCTGGCACACTGTTTCAACGCCTGCCCGACTAATGAAGTGTCGGGCCCGCTGTCGGAGTCGAAGATGAAAAACTGGCTGGACGAAATCAAGTGGGACGCCGATGGCCTGGTGCCCGCGATTGCCCAGGACTACAAGACCGGGCGCGTCCTGATGATGGCCTGGATGAACCGCGAAGCACTGGAACTGACCGCTGCCGAGAACCGCGCCATTTACTGGTCACGCTCGCGTGGCAAGCTGTGGCGCAAGGGCGAAGAGTCCGGCCACGTGCAGACCCTGCATGAGATGCGCCTGGACTGCGACGCCGACGTGATCATCCTGATGGTCGAGCAGATCGGCGACATCGCCTGCCATACCGGCCGCCAGAGCTGTTTCTACCGCGTCTTCGAGAACGGCGACTGGACAACCGTCGACCCGGTCCTGAAAGATCCGCACGCCATCTATTCCGCAGGACACAAACATGAGTGACACTCTGACCCGTCTGGCTCAAGTGCTGGAAGAGCGCAAAGGCGCCGCCGCCGACAGCTCGTATGTCGCCAGCCTGTACCACAAGGGCTTGAACAAGATTCTGGAAAAAGTCGGCGAAGAGTCGGTCGAAACCATCATTGCCGCCAAAGACGCCGCCATCAGCGGCGACTGCAGCGATGTGATCTACGAAACCGCCGATTTGTGGTTCCACAGCATGGTCATGCTCGCCCAACTGGGGCAGCATCCTCAGGCTGTACTCGATGAACTGGACCGTCGCTTCGGTCTGTCCGGACACGCCGAGAAAGCCTCGCGCCCGTCCGCCTGAACAACTATTAGAGAGGAGCAGCAACATGGGCATTTTTGACTGGAAACACTGGATCGTCATCCTGGTTGTTGTCGTACTGGTGTTCGGCACCAAGAAACTGAAAAACCTCGGCACTGACGTCGGCGAGTCGATCAAGGGCTTCAAAAAAGCCATGAACGATGACGAAAAACCGGCTGATCCAACAGTGACCCCGGCACAACCGGTTCCACCGGTTCAGCCACAGACCACGCAGTCCGTGAACCAGCCGCACACCATCGACGTGCAGGCGCAAAAAGTCGAAGAGCCGATCCGCAAAGACGTGTGAGCACTGACTAATGTTTGGTATCAGCTTCTCTGAACTGCTGCTCGTCGGCCTCGTTGCCCTGCTGGTGCTGGGCCCCGAGCGTCTGCCGGGTGCTGCGCGCACCGCTGGCCTGTGGGTCGGGCGGTTGAAGCGCAGCTTCAACGCGATCAAACAGGAAGTTGAGCGTGAAATCGGTGCCGACGAGATTCGTCGGCAACTGCACAACGAGCACATTCTGTCGCTTGAGCAGGAGGCGCGGAAGATCTTCACGCCGACTCAGCAGGAGCCGACACCGGTTGAACACGTGGCGGAGCAGACGATTCACGCTCCGGCCACCGCTGCACCTGCACCTGTTGCAGCGACTGTTGAACCTGCGCCCGTTGTTGCAGCGCCCCCGGTTGAACCTGTTACACCTGCGGCTGCGCCAGTTGCGCCGGCCCCTCATGACCCCACACTGCCGCCGCGAGCCCCATGAGCGATCTCCCCGAAAACGACCAGCACATGCCGCTGGTTTCGCACCTCACCGAGTTGCGTACCCGTCTGCTGCGCTGTGTAGCGGCGATCTTCATCATCTTCGCCGGGTTGTTCGCGTTCACCCAGCAGATCTACACCTTCGTCTCCACGCCGCTGCGCCAGTACCTGCCGGCGGGCGCGACGATGATCGCCACCGACGTGTCGTCGCCGTTCCTGACGCCGCTGAAGCTGACGATGATGGTGTCGCTGTTCCTGGCGATCCCGGTGATCCTGCACCAGATCTGGGGCTTCATCGCGCCGGGCCTGTACAAGCACGAGAAGCGCATCGCAGTGCCGTTGCTGATGTCCAGCATCCTGCTGTTCTACACCGGCATGGCGTTCGCCTATTACCTGGTGTTCCCGTTGATCTTCAAGTTCTTCGCCGCCGCCACCCCGGCCGGCGTGGAGATGATGACCGACATCACCAGTTACCTCGATTTCGTCATGACGCTGTTTTTCGCCTTCGGCGTTGCGTTCGAGATCCCGGTGGCCGTGGTGCTGCTGGTGTGGATCGGCGTGGTTGACGTCAAATACCTGAAGAAGATCCGCCCGTACGTGGTCATCGGCTGCTTCGTGGTTGGCATGATCCTGACACCGCCGGACATCTTCTCGCAGACATTGCTGGCTGTACCGATGTGGCTGCTGTTCGAGATCGGCATCCTGTTTGGCGGCCTGATCAGCAAGCGTGGCGAGCACCCGGACGACCAGCCGGCTGACGATCACAACGACCAGCCGCCAGCGACCCAGCCGTGAACCTGCTGCTCCTCGAAGAAGCCGATTTCATTGCGGCCGACCGGGTAATCCTGCGTGATCGCCGGTTGACGCACATGCAGGAAGTTCATCGCTGCGAAGTCGGTGACAGCCTGCGCGTCGGGCGCATCGGTGGCCTGATGGGTTCGGCCGAGGTGCTGCGCCTGGATGCCGATGAGGCGGAGTTGCGGGTCATCCTCGATCAACCACCACCGGCCAAGCTGCCGCTGACCCTGGTGTTGGCCCTGCCACGGCCGAAAATGCTCCGCAGGGTGTTTCAGACCGTCGCGGCCATGGGTGTGCCGCGTATCGTCCTGGTGAACAGCTATCGCGTCGAGAAGAGCTTCTGGCAAACCCCGTTCCTGGAGCCCGAGGCGATTCGTGAGCAACTGATCCTCGGCCTCGAACAGGCCCGAGACAGCGTGCTGCCCGAGATTGTCATCGAGAAACGCTTCAAGCCGTTCGTGGAAGACCGTCTGCCGGCGATTACCGAAGGCACCCTCGGCCTGGTCGGCCATCCCGGCAACTACCCGCCCTGCCCTCGTGGCCTGGACGAGCCGGTGACCCTGGCCATCGGCCCCGAAGGCGGCTGGATCCCTTACGAAATCGACCTGCTGGGCAAGTCCGGCCTGCAACCGGTGCAACTCGGCGAGCGCATCCTGCGCGTCGAAACCGCCGTCACCGCACTGCTCGCCCGCCTCTTCTAACAACACACTCCCTGTAGGAGCGAGCTTGCTCGCGAAAAACGCGAAGCCGCCGCGCGCATTCAGGCAGCCCACATCATCGTTAACGCCCATCGCGAGCCAGCTCGCTCCTACAGATTCCTGGCGTCCTGCCGATACAGTCCCCATAAAACCTACGAGTGGTCCTGGGGAGTTGCAGCATGTACCAATGGCTAGCCGAGAAACTGGGGAACGTCAGCGTTAACCGCAAATTGAGCGTCGGCTTCGGTCTGGTGCTGCTGTTGACGTTGTTGATCACCTTCACCGGCTGGACCGGCCTGAGTGGCGTGGTGAGTCGTGGAGACAAGCTCGGGTTCATCGCCAGCCTCAATGAGCTGACCAAAGACCTGCGCATGGCCCGGATGGACTATGACATGCGCCGTGGCGAACAAGGCCCGGGGGCCGTCAATGATCTGCTCGGCCAACTCGACACCGGCCTCAAGACCGCGCGCACGCTGATCGAACAACCGGCCGATGTGGCGATGATCGACCAGCAACTCGCCGCCGTCAGTCAGTACAAACAAGCCTTCAGCGCCCTGACCCAGGCCGGCGCCAACCGCGAAGACGCCCGCAGCAAACTCGGCGCCACCGCCGATAACGCCGTGGCGCGCGTGGCTGAAGTCGAAAAGTCCTTGCTGCAGGGTGACAGCGTCGCCGATTTCAACAGCGTGATCGACCTGAGCAAACTGATCCAGCAAGCGCGCTTCCAGGTGCGCGGCTACACCTACAGCGGCAAGCCCGAGGCCGAGCAACCCGCGCTGGACGCCATCGACAACGCCTTGAAAAACCTCGAGAGCCTGCCGTCCAAATTGCCGGAACAGCACATCGCCAACCTGCAACAAGCCACCGACTCGCTGAAAGCCTACCGCGCCGCCGTCAGCCAGTACCGCGACTCCCAGGTGGCCAGCACCGCCGCACTCAAACGCATGGCCGAGCAAGGCGAGATCCTGTTCACCGTCAGCAAAAAGCTGACAGCCTCGCAAACCATCGTCCGCGACACAGACGCCGCGCAAGCCAAGAATATGCTGCTGTTGGCCACCGCTCTGGCGCTGGCCTTTGGCATTTTCGCCGCCTGGGCCATCACCCGCCAGATCGTGATCCCGCTGAGCCAGACTCTTAAAGTGGCTGAGCGCGTCGCGGCCGGCGACCTGACCCACAACCTCATTTCCAAGCGCCAGGACGAACTCGGTCAGCTTCAGCGCGCCATGCAGAGCATGACCCTGGGCCTGCGCGAGTTGATCGGCGGCATCAGCGACGGCGTCACGCAAATCGCCAGCGCCGCCGAAGAACTGTCGGCGGTCACCGAGCAGACCAGCGCCGGGGTCAACAGCCAGAAGGTCGAAACCGACCAGGTGGCCACCGCAATGAATGAAATGACCGCCACCGTGCAGGAAGTTGCGCGCAACGCCGAAGAAGCCTCAGAAGCGGCCCTCGCCGCCGACCAGCAGGCCCGCGAAGGTGACAAAGTGGTCGGCGAAGCCATCGCCCAGATCGAACGCCTGGCCCTGGAAGTCGGCAATTCCACCGAAGCCATGAGCCACCTCAAGCGCGAAAGCGACAAGATCGGCAGCGTGCTCGACGTGATCAAGTCCGTGGCCCAGCAAACCAACCTGCTGGCGCTCAACGCGGCGATCGAAGCTGCTCGTGCCGGTGAGGCCGGACGTGGTTTTGCAGTGGTCGCCGACGAGGTCCGCAGCCTCGCTCAACGCACCCAGAAATCCACCGAAGAAATCGAAGAGCTGATCGTCGGCCTGCAAACCGGTACACAACAAGTCGCAACCATCATGGACAACAGCCGTAGCCTGACCGACAGCAGTGTCGAATTGACCCGCCGCGCGGGCGGCTCGCTGGAAAGCATCACTCGCACCGTGTCAGCGATCCAGTCGATGAACCAGCAGATTGCAGCGGCGGCCGAGCAGCAGAGCGCGGTGGCCGAAGAGATCAACCGGAGCGTGCTGAACGTGCGTGACGTGTCCGAGCAGACTTCGGCGGCGAGTGAAGAGACGGCGGCGTCCAGCGTTGAGCTGGCGCGGTTGGGGACGCATCTGCAAATGTTGGTGGGGCGGTTCAAGGTTTGAGGTGATGCAGGTTCGCTTGGGACACCGGGGTGATGCCTTCGCGAGCAAGCCCGCTTCCACATTTGACCGAGTCGCTGGACAAAAACTCGGTCAAATGTGGGAGCGGGCTTGCTCGCGAAGGCAATCTAACAGACGCTGAAATTACAACACCTGCCGTAAAAACGCCTGCGCCCGCGGATCCTTCGGTGCATCGAAGAACTCCGCTGGCGAGGCGTCCTCCAGCAATTTGCCGTGATCGAAGAACAGCACCCGATCCGCCACTTCGCGCGCAAAACCCATTTCATGGGTGACGCACACCATGGTCATGCCTTCCACGGCCAGGGTTTTCATCACGTCCAGCACTTCGCCGACCATTTCCGGGTCGAGCGCCGAAGTCGGCTCATCGAACAGCATGACCTTCGGTTCCATCGCCAGCGCCCGGGCAATCGCCACGCGCTGCTGCTGACCACCGGACAGGCGCGATGGGAATTCATTGGCCTTCTGCGCAATGCCGACCTTCTCCAGCAATGCCAAGGCCTTGGCCTCACGCTCCTTCTTGCCGCGCTTGCGCACGACTTTCTGCGCCAGGCAAAGGTTTTCCAGCACGGTCATGTGCGGGAACAGGTTGAAGTGCTGGAACACCATGCCGACTTCGCGGCGGTAGGCATTGACGTCGGTTTTCGGGTCGGCCAATTGCAGGCCATCGATGCTCACCGAGCCCGAATCGAACTCTTCCAGGCCGTTGAGGCAGCGCAGGAAGGTCGATTTGCCGGATCCGGACGGACCGATCACCACCAGCACTTCGCCCTTGGCCACGTGCGTGGTGACGTTATCCACCGCGCGAACCACGTGGCCACGGGTGTCGAAGACTTTTACCAGATCGCGGACTTCAATCACTTTGCGCGAGCCTCCGCTCAAGCCGGCTGGCGATTTTCGACAGCGGCAGGTTGATCAACAAATACAGCCCGGCCACGCAGAACAGGATTTCGAACGGCGAGAACGAGGTGGTGATGACTTCACGACCGCTTTTCAGCAGTTCGGTAATCGCGATCACCGACACCAGCGAGGTGTCCTTGACCAGACTGATGAACTGCCCGGCCAGCGGTGGCAGCACGCGCTTCAAGGCTTGCGGCAGCACCACGTGGCGCATCGACTGGCCAGCGCTCAAACCCAGGGAGCGCGCGGCTTCGTTTTGGCCACGGGCGATCGACTGCACGCCCGAACGGATGATCTCGGCGACGTAGGCGCCGGTGAACAGCGACAGCGCGGCGATCCCGGCGAATTCCCGGGACAGGTTCATCACGGTGCCGATGAAGAAGTAGAAGATGAATATCTGCACCAGCAACGGCGTGCCGCGCACCAGTTCGACGTAAATGGTCGAAAGGTCGCGCAGGGTCGGGTTGTTCGATAGACGGCACAGCCCCGTGGCGAGGCCGATCAGCAAGCCGAGCACGCCCGACACTACGGACAACCACAAGGTGGTCCAAAGGCCCCATAACAGTGGTCCGGCCGCCCAATGGCGGGTCACGCCAATCACGTCGCCTTCGGCCACGTCATCGCCCTGGGCGACTTGCAGGCTGTTGTCGTCGACGACCAGGTGTTGCTCATCGCCGGCATCGTTGCGCAGGGTGACTTCGGCTTTATCGCCCTTGCGCACCAGTTCGCTGACGGTGGAGATGTCGGCGGCGCGCTGGGATTCTTCGGCGTGGTAGGCGAAGTATTGCGGCACGCGGTTCCAGCGCCATTCGTAGGACATCAGCGAGGTGGCGTAGTACAACGCGCCGGCCAGGCCGATCAGCACCAGCACGGTTAAGACGTGCCACGGCCATTGGGCTTTTTTCTGTTTCATTGGGATTTGCAGGTTCCGGATTCTGTATTGCCTGGGAGGCCGTCTTCGCGGGCAAGCCTCGCTCCTACAGGGGAATGCATTCTCCTGTAGGAGCGAGCTTGCCCGCGAAGGGAGCGGCGCGGTCTATCTGACCGGGCCTTATTCCATGTCCTTCAGCCAAGCGGTGTCTTTAAACCACTTGTCATGAATGCGATCGTAGGTGCCGTCTTCGTGGATCTGGTGCAGGAAGTTGTTGATGAAGTTGATGCTGTCGTAGTCACCTTTCTTCAGACCGAAGGCCAAAGGCTCATAGGTGAACGGCTTGTCGAGGAACACCAGTTTGCCGGCACCGGCCTTGTTCACGGCCACGACGTTGTAGGGTGCGTCGTAGATGAAGGCATCGGCCTTGCCGTTGACCACGTCGAGCACGGCTTCCTGCTCGTTGTCGTAGCCGTGGTATTTGGCTTTGGAGATGAGCTTTTTGGCGACCATCTCGCCGGTGGTGCCGAGCTTGGAGGTGATGCGATAGTCAGCGGTGTTCAGGTCTTTATAGGACTTGATGGTGCCTTCCAGCTCCTTGCGGATCAGCAGCGTCTGGCCGACCACGATGAACGGTTCGCTGAAGTTCAGGCGCAGGTTGCGTTCCTGGGTCAGGGTCATGCCGCTGCCAATCATGTCGAACTTGTCGGTGAGCAGGGCCGGGATGATGCCGTCGTAACCGGTGGACACCAGCTCCAGCTTGACGCCCATGGCCTTGGCCATCGCTTTGAGGATGTCGACTTCGAAGCCGATGATCTCACCGCGCTTGTTGGTCATCTCGAACGGCATGTAGGTCGGGTCCATGCCGACTTTCAGCGTGCCGCGCTTGACCGCGTCATCGATGGCACCGGCCTGCGCCGTGCTGGCGGCAACCCACGCCGTGACGCCGACCAGCAGCATCGAGAGATACTTCTTCATCATCATGTCCCCAAAACCATTGTGTTATGAGGCGCGCAAACAGCGGTTTTCCTTGGAAAACCGACAGTTACGAACAGAAAATTGTCCGGGCGCGCCAATTCGGGGACGGATGCTAACGTACTCGCCCGTTTGCACAAGGGTTTAGGCAGGATTTGTTGCGCCCGCGCGATCAAAAAAAACCCCGCTTTCGCGGGGTTTTTCGTTATGCCAACTGAGGCTGCACGCTCAATGGCTTGAGCGGCAACAGCGGCGCATGGGGATCGGCCTTCACCGATTTACGCCACGCTTCCAGCCAATCAGGGTGGCTTTCGTTCCAGATCTGCTCGTGCAGGCGACCCAATGCCACCGGGTCACTCAACAGGGCCACACGCTCGTTGTTGGTCAGCCCATCAGGCCCGACTTTCAGCGCATGACGAACCCGCTCGATACGCAGCCACTCGATCGGCTCGGCCTGACCGTGACGGGACGTCGCCAGCGAACACGCCAACGCGTTCTGCTGTGGGTCGACCACCGCTCGGATGAAACCGTCTTTCAGCGCATGCCAACGGTTTTCGTGGGTGTACTGATCAGTCGCCAGCAACGCCTGTGGCGGATTGTATTCCTCGGGAATCAGGAACAGGCTCTCGTCACGGGACTTGAGGCCCAGACCGACACGGCTGGAGATCACCGACACCGGAATCGACAGCATCAGCGAACCGACGATCGGCACCAGCCACCACAGGAAGCTCGGGTTCAGCCAGATCACCAGCAAGGCCCAGAAGAAGCCCAGCAAGGTTTGCGGACCGTGACGCTTGACCGCCTCGCTCCATGGCGTGGAGTCGTCGTCACGTTGCGGCGAGTTCCAGGTCGCGGCCCAGCCAAGGAACGCGGCGAGCACGAAACGCGTGTGGAAAATCATCCGCACCGGCGCCAGCAGCATGGAGAACAGCATCTCCAGCAGCATCGACAGCGTCACCTTGAACTTGCCACCGAACTCTTTCGCGCCCTTGGCCCAGATCAGGATGATGCTCAACAGCTTCGGCAGGAACAGCAGCACGACGGTAGTCGAGAACAGCGCAATCGCCTTGTCCGGGTGCCATTGCGGCCACAACGGATAGAGCTGACGCGGTTCCAGGAAGTACTGCGGCTCCATCAGGGTGTTGACCGCCAGCAGCGCCGTCGACAGCACCAGGAAGAAGAACCACAACGGCGCCGACAGGTAAGACATCACGCCGGTCAGGAACACCGCGCGATGCACCGGGTGCATGCCCTTGACCAGGAACAGCCGGAAGTTCATCAGGTTGCCGTGGCACCAGCGACGGTCACGCTTGAGTTCGTCCAGCAGGTTCGGCGGCAGTTCTTCGTAGCTGCCCGGCAAGTCGTAGGCAATCCACACGCCCCAGCCGGCACGGCGCATCAGCGCTGCTTCAACAAAGTCGTGGGACAGAATCGCACCGGCGAAGGCGCCTTTACCGGGCAACGGCGCCAGGGCGCAGTGCTCGATGAACGGCTTCATGCGGATGATCGCGTTGTGGCCCCAGTAGTGGGATTCGCCCAACTGCCAGAAGTGCAGACCGGCGGTAAACAGCGGACCGTAAACGCGGGTCGCAAACTGCTGCATGCGCGCATACAGCGTGTCCATGCCCGACGCACGTGGCGCGGTCTGGATGATCCCGGCGTCCGGTGTGGCTTCCATCAAGCGCACCAGACTGGTCAGGCAATCGCCGCTCATCACGGAGTCCGCGTCGAGCACAACCATGTACTTGTAGTCACCGCCCCAACGACGGCAGAAGTCGTCGAGGTTGCCGCTTTTGCGTTTTACCCGACGGCGACGGCGGCGATAGAAGATCTTGCCGAAGCCTTTGGCTTCACGGCAGACGTCGAGCCAGGCCTGCTGCTCGGCGACACAGATATCGGCATCGTTACTGTCACTGAGGACGAAGAAGTCGAAGCGATCCAGGTCACCGGTGGCCGCCACCGACTCGAAAGTCGCCCGCAGACCAGCGAATACCCGCGGCACGTCCTCGTTGCAGATCGGCATCACCAGTGCGGTGCGTGCGTCCTTGGCAATCGGCTCGTTGCCGGCGCTTTTGCCGGAGATACGGTATTTATCGTGGCCGGTGAGCAACTCGAGGAAGCCCATCAGCGCGGTCCAGAAACCGGCCGACACCCAGCAGAACAGAATCCCGAACAGAATCAGGATGCTGGTTTGCAGTGCATACGGCAGCACTTGCGTGGCCGTCTGGGTCAGCGGTTGATGCAGCACTTCGTTGAGGTCGACGAACGACCAGCCCTGGTACGGCATGATGCCTTTCATGTACCAGCCGGCCACGATGGTCTGGCCGAGCATCAGGACCAACAGAATGTAGCGGCGGATCGAACCCACGGTGCGCCAGCGAGCCGCCGGCAACACGCGTTCATCCTTCGGCGGAGCCGGCGGATTGGTGCGACCGGTCAGACGACGCCAGCCACGCACCAGAATGTTGGTGCGCCACGGCTCCGGCACGACCTTGGTCCGACGAATCGGCGGGGTCGCTCGCAGGCAGACGCGACCGCTGGCGTCGAGCACCAGCATTTCGGCGTCTTGCAGCTCTTCGGCAGTGCTCAGGGTCAAGCGCTTGCCAACCGACGCCTGGGCGACCTCGGTCGGCGCGTCAAACGTCGAAGACGACAGACGCTCGTGCAGTTCGCTGAAAGACTTGCAGCCCGCGAGTTCCGCGCGCTGCTGGTCGGTCATCGGTAAATGCGCCAGATACTCGGCAAGAGTCTCTGGTTGTACGTGTGAATTACTCATCGGCAGGCAACTGGTAGCTCCAGGTCTCGGTCAGGACTTCTTCAGTCGCCGCCGATTCCGGTGTGGCTGGGACCGCGTCCGCAGCGACTGGCTGCTTGGCGTCATTGTTGTCCTTGTTGTCCTTGTTCTTGGTGTCCGCGACTGGCTTGGCGTCGGCCTGCTGCTTGGCTTCAGCTTGCTTGACGTCTTTGTCCATCTTCTCTTGTTGCTTGGCAGCCACCTTGTCAGCCTTGGCTACAGAAGAATTAGACGCCGGAATTGTCGACTTGGCCAGATCGGCAGGCACGATGTTCTCGACCAGTGCAGCACGCATCTCGGTCGGTTTGCCCGGATCCTTGATTTTCATCCGCAGGGTCAGGCGCCAGCCCTTGGTTTCAGGGTTGTAACGCACGCTGTTCTCGACCAGTTCGGCATTCTCGCCGACGCTGACCTGACTGCGCACGTCGGCCGTTTCCGGCAATGCCGCAAGGGACGGGCCTTCGAAGTCGACCAGGTAGGCAACGCTGCCGTCTGGCTGACGGATCAGGTTGGACTGTTTCACGTCACCCGTGGAACGCAGGGTCTGTTGCACCCAGGCGCTGTCCGGTGCGTGAAGGGCGGCTTCGTCGATGGTCCAGTGCATGCGGTAGGCAACGTCCAGCGGCTGGCCAGGCTCAGGCAGTTTTTCCGGGCTCCAGAACGCAACGATGTTGTCGTTGGTTTCGTCGGCGGTCGGAATTTCCACCAGGTCTACAGAACCCTTGCCCCAATCGCCTTTTGGCTCGATCCAGGCACTTGGGCGCTTGTCGTAGCGGTCGTCGAGGTCTTCATAGTGGCTGAAGTCACGGCCACGTTGCAGCAAGCCGAAGCCGCGCGGGTTTTCTATGGAGAAGTTGCTCACCGCCAGGTGTTTCGGGTTGTTCAGCGGGCGCCAGATCCACTCGCCGTTGCCGGCATGGATCGACAGACCGCTGGAATCGTGCAGCTCGCGACGGTAGTTGAGCACTTTCGACGGCTGGTTGGCACCGAACAGGAACATGCTGGTCAGTGGCGCCACGCCAAGCTTGGTGACCTTGTCACGCAGGAACATCCGGGCCTTGACGTCGACAATGGTGTCGCTGCCTGGACGCAGGGTCAGGCGATACGCGCCGGTCGCGCGTGGCGAATCCAGCAGGGCGAAGATCACCAGGTGCTTGTCGCCCGGTTTTGGCTGTTGAATCCAGAACTCGGTGAAACGCGGGAATTCTTCGCCGGACGGCAACGCGGTATCGATGGCCATGCCGCGAGCGGACAAGCCATAAGTGTGACCCTTGCCGACAACGCGGAAGTAACTCGCGCCGAGCATGGTCATGATTTCGTCTTGCTTGTCGGCCTTGTTGATCGGGTAAAGCACACGGAAACCGGCATAACCCAGTTGTTCGGTGGCCTTAGGATCGAACTGCACGTCGCCGAAGTCGAAACGACTTGGGTCGTATTTGATCTCTTCGACGGTGTTAGCCGTGATTTCGTTGATTTTCACCGGCGTATCGAAGTGCATGCCCTGGTGATAGAACGAAAGCTTGAACGGGGTTTTCTGATCGGCCCATTCGGCTTTTTCGGTGCGGAAACGAATTTTCTGATAGTCGGCGAATTTCATCTCGCGGAATTCGTTCGGCAGGTTACTGCGCGGAGCTTCGAATTTCTGCCCGGCCAGCTCTTTTGCCTTGACCGACACATCATCCAGACTGAATGCCCAAAGCTGGCCGGCGCTGAGCAGGCAGAGCAGAGCAGAGCCCGCTACCAGAGCGCTTCGGAACCGTGTGGCAGTCAATTTTGGTGCATTACAGGGACTAACAATCACGAGCAACCCTCGCCGAAAACAGATCAAAAAACCAACGGCCAGTTAAAGGGCCTGTGAGGTGTGCGGCATGGAAAAACCGACCTTACGGACCACTCTTGCCAAGTTGGCGAGCATTGTTCCGACTCCGGTGGGGCTAAATGATTCCCCAATCGGTCCAGGACAAGTCTCTACCTAAGTCAAAAACGGACCAACGAACGCTGATCCCCGTAGCGCGCGATTATCTAGTAGGCCGCGTTACAACGCATCAGGGCTAACAAAGTATTTCTCGCGAAAAACCCCTGTTTTCAGTCGAAAAGTGCTTAAAAAGATGTTTCAAGCGCTTTCAGGTCTGTAAAAGGAAGGTTACCGGGCCATCATTGACCAGGTGCACCTGCATATCCGCGCCGAATCTACCTGATGCCACAGTGCCATGCACCTGTTTCGCTTTGGCTAATAGATAGTCGAAGAGTTCTTCGCCCAGGGCCGGAGGGGCAGCAGTCGAAAAACTCGGGCGCAATCCGCTTTTGGTGTCGGCGGCCAGGGTGAACTGAGAGACCAGCAGCAGCCCACCACCGACATCCGCCAGGGACAGATTCATCTTGCCCTCGGCGTCGCTGAACACTCGATAGTTAAGCAGTTTATTCAGAAGTTTGTCGGCGCTGGCCCGAGTATCCTCGGGCTCGACGGCCACCAGGACCAACAACCCCTGATCGATGGCGCCAACCACTTCCCCTGCTACCTCGACTCGCGCGCCACGCACGCGTTGCAGCAGGCCTTTCATGCTTCTTCGGGCGGCAGGTCGAGCAAGCGCCGAGCCATCAGATCAGCGGCGCGTACCAGTGCATCGGTGATGCCCGGTTCGGACGCCGCGTGGCCGGCGTCACGGATCACCTGCAACTCACTGTTTGGCCAGTTCTGGTGCAATTCCCAGGCGTTATCCAGCGGACAGATCACGTCGTAGCGACCGTGGACGATCACGCCCGGCAGATGGGCGATCTTGCCCATGTCGCGGATCAGCTGGTTCGGTTCCAGGAATGCGTTGTTGGTGAAGTAGTGGCATTCGATGCGGGCGATGGACAACGCGCGCTGTGGCTCGGAGAAACGATCGACCACCAGCGGGTTCGGACGCAAGGTCGCGGTCCGGCCTTCCCAGGTGGACCAGGCCTTGGCCGCGTGCATCTGGGCGATCTGATCGTTGCCGATCAGGCGCTTGTGGAAAGCGGTGAGCAAGTCGTCGCGCTCGTCCATCGGGATCGGCGCGATGTAGTCCTGCCAGTAGTCGGGGAACAGACGGCTGGCGCCCGCCTGGTAGAACCACTCGATTTCCTGCGGTCGGCAGAGAAAAATCCCGCGCAGGATCAGACCGTGCACACGCTCCGGGTGGGTTTGCGCGTAGGCCAGGGCCAGCGTCGAACCCCAGGAACCGCCGAACAACACCCATTTATCGATGCCCAGGTGTTTGCGAATCCGCTCAAGGTCGGCGACCAGATCCCAGGTGGTGTTGTTTTCCAGATTGGCGTGGGGCGTGGAGCGACCGCAACCGCGCTGGTCGAAGGTGACAATGCGATACAGGTTCGGATCGAAGTACCGGCGGCTCTGGGCATCACACCCGGCGCCGGGGCCGCCGTGGATAAACACAACCGGCAAACCTTCCGGTGAACCGCTTTCGTCGACATACAGCGTGTGAGTTTCATCGACGGCCAGATCGTGCCGGGCGTGGGGTTTGATCTGCGGGTACAAAGTCTGCATTGCGCGCTCCGTAAGGGGTCGAGGTCATCCCTGGGGGGACTTCTATTATTCTGCCGTCCGGCATCATAAACCCGAATTACGTCAATGAGCATGCCCTTGCAGAGTCAGAGTTTTGCCGTCAGTTTTTTTTCAGTTAAATAGCTGAAAAGGGTTTCATAGAGTGCGTCGACCTCGGCGACCTGCCCCCGAGCGCGTAAACAGCCATGAACCAGCCCTTCCCCGTAATAAAGTGTCGCCGCCACGCCAGCGGCGTTCAGTCGTTCGGCGTAGCGCACACCGTCATCGCGCAGCGGGTCAAACTGCGCCACGGCGATCAACGCGGGCGGCAGGCCGCTGTAATCGTTGGCGAGCAATGGCATCGCATAGGCACCCGGCTGTCGGGTGCCGCGCAAATACAACGCGTGATAACAGTCCACGTCACTGCTGCTGAGCAATGGAGCGTCGATGCATTCGCTGCGCGACGGCAGCGTGTGATCGCCACCCAGCCCCGGGTAAATCAACACCTGCGCGCAGGGCACCGGTTCGCCAGCATCGCGCAGCGCCAGACACAACGCGGCGGCGAGATTGCCGCCGGCACTGTCGCCCGCCACCAGTGTGCGTGCCGGATCGAGCCGGAACGGCCCCGTGCGCAGCGCTCGCCAGACTTTGAGACAATCGTTGAACGCCGCCGGAAACGGATGCTCCGGCGCCAGGCGGTAGTCGAGGGCGATCACCAACACACCGAGCGTTGACGCCAGTTCGGCGCAGATGAAGTCGTGGGAATCCAGGTCCCCTACCACCCAACCGCCGCCATGCAGATAGACGATGCACGGGTCACCGTGGGTCGATGGCGGAACCGGCGGCTGATAAGACCGCACGAGCACGCCAGCCAATTCAAAATCGACCACGTAAAGCCCGGCAGGACGTGGCGGCGTGAACGCCCGGCACATCTCGCTGTAGGCCTGACGCAATCCGGCGAGACTGCTGTCGGTGCTGTTGAAGCTGACGGTTTTCTCGACAAAAGCCGTCATCTGTTCAGAAAGCGGATAAGGAGCCATAAGCCAAGTGCCCGTTCAGGGAAATGTAGGGCCCCTGTAGGAGCGAGCTTGCTCGCGATAATCGACAACGATAACGCGGGAAGCCCGATACCCCGCGGCGCTCTCGGGTTTATCGCGAGCGAGCTCGCTCCTACAGGGTGCTGGTGTCAGTTTTTCAAGCTGGCTTGAACGGTGGCTACGCCGTCTTTGCCATCGAAACTGCTGACGCCGGCGAGCCAGCGCTGCAGATCCTGCGGATTATCGCGCAGCCATTGCCTGGCAACGTCCTGAGGCGTCTTGCGCTCCATGATCGGCACCATCAACTGGCTTTCCAGGGCGGCGGTGAAGGTCAGGTTTTCCAGCAGACGATTCACGTTCGGGCAGCGCTGGGCGTAGTCCGGGGCGGTCACGGTGGAGACGGTGGCCGCGCCTTCATTCGGGCCGTAGACGTCTTCGCTGCCGGTCAGGTAGGCGATCTTCATGTTGATGTTCATCGGGTGCGGGGTCCAACCGACAAACACCACGAACTCCTTGCGATTCACCGCACGCTGCACGGCGGCAAGCATGCCGGCTTCACCGGACTCGATCAGTTTGAAGTCCTTCAAGCCGAAGTGATTGGTCTCGATCATGGTTTTGATGGTGGTGTTGGCACCGCTGCCCGGCTCGATGCCGTAGATCTTGCCGCCGAGTTTGTCTTGGAATCTGGCGATGTCAGCGAAAGTTTTCAGTCCAGCTGCGGCGACGTAATCCGGCACGGCGAGGGTGGCTTGGGCGTCGGCCAGGCTCGGTTTGTCCATGACCTTCACTTGATTGGCGGCGATGAACGGTGCGATGTTCTTGTCCATCGCCGGTTTCCAGTAACCGAGGAAGATGTCGAGGCGCTTGTCGCGGATGCCGGCGAAGATGATTTGCTGCACGGCGCTGGTTTGCTTGCTTTCGTAGCCGAGGCCGTTGAGCAACACATCGGCCATGCCGCTGGTGGCGATCACGTCGGTCCAGTTGACCACGCCCATGCGCACGGCCTTGCAGGAAGCGTCGTCACTGGCCAGAACGCTGGTGCTCAGAAGAGCCGTGCCGCAGAGGATGGAGAGACAGCGGGTGAACAGTCTTTTCATTGGGAGAGTCTCGTGCGGCAGCGGATTATTGTCGGGCCGGTGTCTTTGTGCACCGTGGGCCAAACATTACGCAGCAGACGAGCGGTAAAAGCGAACTGTGGCGACCGTGTTTTGCACGGTGGCGACTGTTATGCAAACACCAACCTGTGGGAGCGAGCCTGCTCGCGATAGCGGTGGGTCAGCCAACATTGATGTCAACTGACACACCGCTATCGCGAGCAGGCTCGCTCCCACAGGGGTTTAGCGTTTGTAGTGTTGCTCGCCCCAGGCGAGCAGGCCTTGCAGCAATTCCTTGAGTACCCCTTGCGTCGGCTCGGCCAGATCCGGGCGAAAGCGGAACGGCTCGAACTCTTCCATGTACGTGCACTGGCCCAGCTCCAGTTGCACCGCATGGATGTTCTCGGCCGGGTTGCCGTAATGCCGGGTGATGTGGCCGCCCTTGAAGCGACCGTTCAGCACATGGCTGTAATCGGCGTGCCTGGCGCAGATCGCTTCCAGTTGAGTCGCCAACTGCGGATCGCAACTGGCGCCGTTGAAGGTGCCAAGGTTGAAGTCCGGCAGCTTGCCGTCGAACAGGTGCGGGATGATCGAACGGATCGAGTGCGCGTCGAACAGCAGTGCATAGCCGAACTCGGCTTTCAGTCGCGCCAGTTCGTTCTGCAACGTGCTGTGGTACGGCGTCCAGATCTGCTCCAGATAGCTCGCGCGCTCTTCTTTCGAAGGCTCCAGCCCCTCGCGGAACAGCGGGATGCCGTCGAACAGCGTTGCCGGATACAAACCGGTGGTCGCGCCAACGTACAGAGGCTTGTCGTCGGACGGTCGGTTCAGGTCGATGACAAACCGCGAATACTCGGCCGCCAACGTGCTGGCACCCAGCTCGGCGGCAAACTCGTAAAGTTTTGGAATGTGCCAGTCAGTGTCCGGCAGGCTTTTCGCGTCGGGGATCAACCCGGCTTCTACGGCCGGGGTCAGGCGCAGGCCCGCGTGGGGCATGCTGATCAGCAGCGGCACGCGGCCTTGTTTGAAGTTCAGAACCTTATCCACAACTGTTCTCCTAAACGCTTGTTTCGACGCCGTGACGCACGACGCGTTTTTCCAGGTCGCCGCCCAGCCAGTACGACAGGTCGGCGGGACGATCGATTTGCCAGGCGACGAAATCCGCGACCTTGCCGACTTCCAGCGAGCCGTGAGTCTCGGCCAGGCCCAATGCGGTGGCGGCGTGAATAGTCGCGCCGGCCAACGCTTCTTCCGGGGTCATGCGGAAGCAGGTGCACGCCATGTTCAACATCAGGCGCAACGACAACGCGGGCGAGGTGCCGGGGTTGAGGTCGCTGGCGATGGCGATTTTCACGCCGTGTTTGCGCAGCGCGTCCATCGGCGGCAACTGGGTTTCCCGCAGGAAGTAGAACGCGCCGGGCAGCAACACCGCGACGGTGCCGGACTTGGCCATGGCGATAGCGTCGTCTTCGTCCATGAACTCCAGGTGATCAGCCGACAGGGCGTGATAACGCGCCGCCAGGCTCGACCCGTGCAGGGACGACAATTGCTCGGCATGCAGCTTCACCGGCAAGCCCAGTTCTTGTGCAGTGATGAACACCCGCTCGACCTGCGCCGGGGAAAACGCCAGGTATTCGCAGAACGCGTCCACCGCATCCACCAGCCCTTCGGCAGCCAGGGCCGGGAGCATTTCAGCGCAGATGTGCTCGATGTAGTCGTCGGCGCGATCGGCGTATTCCGGCGGCAAGGCGTGAGCCGCCAGGCAGGTGCTGCGCACGCTGACCGGCAGTTCGGCGCCGAGGCGACGGATCACCCGCAAAATCTTGCGTTCGCTGGCGAGGTCGAGGCCGTAGCCGGATTTCATCTCGACCGTGGTCACGCCGTCGCGCAGCAAGCTTTTCAGACGCTTGGCGGCACTGGCGAACAACTCGTCTTCGGTCGCTGCGCGGGTGGCGCGAACGGTGCTGGCAATGCCACCACCGGCCGCGGCGATTTCCGAATAGCTGACGCCTTGCAGGCGCTGTTCGAATTCGCCGCTGCGGTTACCGCCGAACACCGTGTGGGTGTGGCAGTCGATCAGGCCCGGCGTGACCCAGGCGCCTTGCAGATCGTTGGTGGCCGAGTACTCACCCGCCGGCAATTCGCCGCGCGGGCCGATCCACTCAATGTGCGCACCTGACGTCACGATGGCCGCATCCTCGATGATCGAGTAGACGCCTTGCGCCATGGTTGCGACGTGGCAGTGTTGCCAGAGCGTTTTCATCCGTGGCCTCCGTTAGGTTATCGATGTGAAAAAGAAGGTTCCTGCTCCACCCGTGCTGCTTGCCCTGCCGCAGGTTTGACCCACGTCAGGTAAGCCAGCACCAGCAAAGCAATCCAGACCACGCCGACGATCAACGCCGCCTGGGTGTCCGGGAAATAGCCCAGCACGCCGAAGATGAACAGCATGAAGGCAATCGCCGCCATCGGCGCATACGGCCAGAACGGCACCGGGAATTTCAGTTGCGCGACCTGTTCGCTACTCATCGAACGACGCATCGCCACCTGAGTGAGCAAAATCATCAACCAGACCCACACCGTCGCAAAGGTCGCGATGGAAGCGATCAACAGAAAGACGTTTTCCGGAATCAGGTAGTTCAACAGCACGCCCAGCAGCAATGCGCCGCTCATCACCACCACCGTCATCCACGGCACGCCATTGCGCGACAGCTTGGCAAAGCCCTTGGGCGCATGCCCTTGCTGGGCCAGGCCGTACATCATCCGGCCAGCGCCGAAGATGTCGCTGTTAATGGCTGAAATCGCCGCCGAGATCACCACGATATTCAGAATAGTCGCCGCCGAGCTGATCCCCAGGTTGTCGAAAATCTGCACGAACGGGCTGCCCTGGCTGCCGATCTGCTGCCATGGAAAAATCGACATCAGTACGAACATGGTCAGCACGTAGAACAGCAAAATACGCAACGGCACGGCATTGATCGCCCGGGGCAGCACGCGCTGCGGGTCTTTGGCTTCACCGGCCGTTACGCCGATGATCTCAATGCCGCCGAACGCAAACATCACCACCGCGAACGAAGCGATCAGGCCACCCACGCCGTTGGGCATGAAGCCGCCATGGCTCCAGAGGTTGCTGATGTCGGTCGCCTGGGCGCCGGGCGCACTGCTGATGCCGAACAGCATGATGCCGAAACCGCCGAGGATCATCGCGACGATGGCCGCGACCTTGAGCAACGACAGCCAGAACTCCATTTCGCCAAAGACTTTGACGTTGCACAGGTTCAGGCCGCCAACCACCGAGACGATGCCCAGGACCCAGATCCAGCGATCGACTTCCGGAAACCAGAAGCCCATGTAAATACCGAACGCGGTGACATCGGCCATGCCGACGATGACCATTTCGAACGCGTAGGTCCAACCGAGGATAAAGCCCGCCATCGGCCCCAGATAGGTGCTGGCGTACTGGCCGAACGAGCCGGCGACCGGGTTGTGCACCGCCATCTCACCGAGGGCGCGCATGACCATGAACACCGCCGCGCCACCGATCAAATAAGCCAGCAGCACCGCAGGCCCGGCCATCTGAATGGCCGAGGCAGAACCGTAAAACAGCCCGGTGCCGATCGCCGACCCCAGCGCCATGAAGCGAATATGTCGGGCAGAAAGCCCGCGTTTGAGTCCTTTTGTTTGCTGTTGCATTGCTCGTCCCTAATTATTTTTATTCGACGCCAAACCGAATCACCTCCTGTAGGAGCTGTCGAGTGCAACGAGGCTGCGATCTTTTAAAAAGCAAGATCAAAAGATCGCAGCCTGCGGCAGCTCCTACATTGGAACCATTACAGGCTAGGCAGCAACTTCGCCACGACCAGCTCGTTCAGGCAACGGGTGGCCAACAACTCGCTCGCCGCGTTGATGTCCGGAGCAAAGAAGCGATCCTTCTCATAGAACGGTACTTCTTTGCGCAGGATCGCCCGTGCCTGTTCAAGTTTCGCCGAGGTCTTCAAGCCCTCACGCAGATCCAGGCCCTGGCACGCAGCCAGCCATTCAACCGCCAGAACACCGCGAGTGTTCTCGGCCATTTCCCACAGGCGCTTGCCCGCCGCCGGGGCCATGGACACGTGGTCTTCCTGGTTGGCCGACGTCGGCAGGCTGTCCACCGAATGCGGATGGGACAGTGCCTTGTTCTCGCTGGCCAATGCCGCCGCCGTCACCTGGGCAATCATGAAGCCGGAGTTCACGCCGCCATTGGCCACCAGGAACGGCGGCAGTTGCGACATGTGCTTGTCCATCATCAGCGAGATACGACGCTCGCTCAGGGAGCCGATTTCAGCGATGGCCAGCGCCATGTTGTCAGCGGCCATGGCCACCGGTTCGGCGTGGAAGTTACCGCCGGAGATCACGTCGCCTTCAGCGGCGAACACCAGCGGGTTATCCGAAACAGCGTTGGCTTCAATGACCAACACTTCGGCAGCCTGGCGGAACTGGGTCAGGCACGCGCCCATGACTTGCGGCTGGCAGCGCAGGGAGTACGGGTCCTGGACCTTTTCGCAGTTCTGGTGCGAGTCGGACACTTCGCTGCGCTCACCCAGCAGATCGCGGTAAGCGGCCGCGGCGTCGATCTGGCCTTTCTGGCCGCGAGCGGCGTGGATGCGTGCGTCGAACGGCGAGCGCGAGCCCAATACCGCTTCAACGGTCAGGGCACCCAGCGCCACGGCACCGGCGAACAGGTCTTCACCTTCGATCAGACCGCGCAATGCATAAGCGGTGGACACCTGAGTACCGTTGAGCAGCGCCAGGCCTTCTTTCGCGGCCAGAGTCAGCGGCGTCAGGCCGGCGATTTTCAGCGCTTCGGTGGCTTCCATCCACTCGCCCTTGTAGCGAGCCTTGCCTTCGCCCAGCAGCACCAGCGACATGTGGGCCAATGGCGCCAAATCGCCCGATGCACCGACCGAACCTTTCAATGGAATGTGCGGGTAAACCTCGGCGTTGATCAGCGCGATCAGGGCGTCGATGACCTTGCGACGAATGCCCGAAAAACCACGGCTCAGGCTGTTGACCTTGAGCACCATGACCAGTCGCACCAGCGCGTCGCTGATCGGCTCGCCGACGCCGGCGGCGTGGGACAGGACCAGCGAGCGCTGCAGGTTTTCCAGGTCTTCGCTGGCAATGCGGGTCGAAGCCAACAGGCCGAAACCGGTGTTGATGCCGTAGGCAGTGCGGTTCTCGGCGAGGATCTGTTCCACGCAGGCAACGCTGGCTTCGATCTGGGCCGATGCGCTGTTGTCGAGGGTGATTTTGACCGGCTGCTGATAGATATCACGCAGTTGGGCAAGGCTCAGTTGGCCGGGAATCAAATTAAGCGCAGTCACATCATTCTCCTTTTGAGAGTCTTTTATTAACTCACCAGACGCTCCGGAGATGTCCGTTGTCCGTCGCGTCTCACTTTTGGGGAGCCGCGCCTTGGCACGCTGGTGTGGTGGGAATCAGTTCAGATTCGGTAAAGCCTTGTGCAGCAAAATCGGGTCTTTCAACACGCCGGCAGCGGCGGCGATGTCCGGAGCCAGCCAGCGGTCCTGGTCGTAGGCCGGAACCCGCTCGCGCAGCAGACGCCAGGCGGCATCGGTGCCGGCGCCGAAGCGTTGTTCTTTGAGGAATTCAAATGCCTGGGCCGCCAGCAGGTACTCGATGGCGAGGATCTGCGTGCAGTTCTCCAGGGCACGGTGCAGCTTCAGCGCCGCGTTGGTGCCCATGCTCAGGTGATCTTCCTGCAGGCCCGAGGTGACGTAGTTGTCGAGCACTGCCGGTTGCGCCAATTGGCGGTTTTCCGCACACAGCGAAGCGGCAACGTACTGGACGATCATCATCCCGGAATTGACTCCCGGATTGGCCACCAGGAATGCCGGCAGACCGCTGACGTGCGGGTTGATCAAACGGTCGAGGCGACGCTCGGCGATGGAGCCGATTTCGGCCATCGCGATGGCCAGCAAATCTGCCGCCAATGCCACTGACTGGCCGTGCGGGTTGGCCTGGGACATCACCCGGAAGTTGTCCGGCGTGCCCAGCAACATCGGGTTGTCGGTGACGGAGTTGAGTTCGGTTTCGATCTGCTTTCTGGCGTGCTCAAGCTGATCGCGAGCGGCGCCGTGAACTTGCGGAATCGAACGGATGCTCAGCGCATCCTGGGTGCGAATGCCTTTGCTCGAAGCAATCACTTCACTGCCATCCAACAACGCCCGCAGGTTGATGCCGACTTGCTGCATGCCCGGATGCGGCTTGAGCGCAATGATCTCGGCATCGAACGCGGCGATCTGCCCGCGCTGGGCTTCAAAGCTCATGGCGCCGATCACGTCGGCCCATTGCAGCAGACGGGTGGCGTCGGCCAGCGCCAGGCAGCTGAGGCCGGTCATGCACGGCGTGCCGTTGACCAGGCACAAGCCATCTTTGGCACCCAGTTGCACCGGTTGTAGGCCTTCTTCGGCCAGTGCTTGTTGCGCGGAAACGATCTGCCCGCGATAGCTGACATTGCCGACGCCCAGCAGCGCGATGCTGATGTGCGCCATGTGGGTCAGGTAACCAACCGAACCCTGGGACGGCACTTGCGGGGTGATGCCGCGATTGAGCAGCGCCAGCAGTGCTTCGACGACCTGGCGATGGATGCCGGATTTGCCCTGGCTGTAGTTCCGAATGGCAGCGCAGATAATCGCGCGGGTCTGTTCGTCGGCCAATGGCGCGCCGACGCCGCAGGCGTGGCTGAGCAGCGTGTTGCGCGACAGTTGGCTGAGTTGCTCGTCTTTGAGCGAGACGTTGCACAAGGCGCCGAGGCCGGTGTTGACGCCATAGGCGCGTTCGCCGCTGACGACGATGCGCTGGACGATCGCCTGGGCATTTTCGATCCGCGCCCAGGTCTGGGCCGACAGCTCGAGCTGGGCGCCATGGCGGGCTACGGCAACCACATCCTGCCAACGCAACGGGGCGTCGGCGATAACGATTTTTTCAGCCTGGGACATCTTTGACCTCGTGCGTACAACTTGAATATTGATGCAGCTTTGCCGACGCCTTCGCGGGCAAACCTCGCTCCTACAGGATGCAACGGCGACTTGTAGGAGCGAGGCTTGCCCGCGAAGGGGCCCGCCCAATCACCGCAAATCTGTTAAACCACCGCCGCCCGCCGCTGGACGAACCGGTCGACATACTCATCCGCCGGCGAATGCAGGATCTCTCGCGGCGTGCCGACCTGAATCAGGCGGCCATCCTTGAGGATCGCAATGCGGTTGCCGATGCGCACGGCCTCGTCGAGGTCGTGGGTGATGAACACGATGGTCTTGTGCAGGGTCTTTTGCAGCTCCAGCAACTGGTCCTGCATCTCGGCGCGGATCAGCGGGTCGAGGGCACTGAACGCTTCGTCCATCAGGATGATGTCGGTGTCCGCCGCCAACGCGCGGGCCAGCCCCACACGCTGACGCATGCCGCCCGAGAGCTGATGCGGGTATTTGTTTTCGTAGCCCTTGAGGCCCACGGTGTTGATCCAGTGCAGCGCGCGTTCGGAGCACATTTGCTTGGTCTCGCCACGCACTTTCAAGCCGTAGGCGACGTTGTCCACGACGGTCTTGTGCGGCAGCAGGCCGAAGCTCTGGAACACCATGCTGATCTTGTGCCGGCGAAATTCGCGCAGGGCTTCCATGTCGTATTGCAGGATGTCCACGCCATCCACCAGAATCGCGCCGCTGGTCGGGTCGATCAGGCGATTGAAGTGACGCACCAGTGTGGATTTGCCGGAACCCGACAGGCCCATGATCACGAAGATCTCGCCGGTGCCGATGCTCAACGACAAGTCGTTCACGCCGACCACGCAGCCGGTTTCGGCCAGTACCTGATCCTTGGTTTTGCCCTGGCTGATCATGCCCAACGCTTCCTTGGAGCGGTTGCCGAAAATCTTGAAGACGTTTTTGACTTCGATTTTGCTGATGGCTTCGTTGTTCATTTGCTCACCTCATGCCGTGGCCGACCGTACGCTTGAGTAATGCGGTCGATCACCACTGCCAGAATCACGATCGCCAGACCGGCTTCAAGGCCACGTCCAACGTTGAGGGTCTGAATCCCCACCAACACGTCTTCACCCAGGCCACGGGCACCGATCATCGAGGCAATCACGACCATCGACAGGGCCATCATGGTGGTCTGGTTGATCCCGGCCATGATGCTCGGCAGGGCCAGCGGGAGTTGCACGCCAAACAGTTGCTGCCAGCGGTTGGCACCGAAGGCGTTGATGGCTTCCATTACTTCACCGTCGACCTGGCGAATGCCCAGATCGGTCAGGCGGATCAGCGGTGGCGCGGCGTAGATCACGGTGGCGAAAATCGCCGGGACCTTGCCCAGGCCGAACAGCATCAACACCGGGATCAGGTACACGAAACTCGGCATGGTCTGCATGATGTCCAGCAGCGGCATCAGCACCGAACGCAGGCGATTGCTGCGCGCCGAGAGAATGCCCAGCGGGATGCCGATCAGCACGGAAATGACCGTCGCCACCATCATCAGCGCGAGGGTCTGCATCAGCTTGTCCCAGAGGCCGACCGCGCCGACCAGGAACAACAGACCGACGATGACCGCAGTGGTCACGACTTTGCGGGTCGCGTGCCAGGCAACGCCCGCCACGATTGCCAGCATCAGCCACCAGGGCGCCGCACGCAGCAGCCCTTCAAGATTGACGATGGCCCACAACAGGGTGTCGGAGATGTGCCGGAACACGTCGCCGTAGTTGGTGACCAGCGAATCGACCCAACCGTTGACCCAGTCGGCGATGGAAAAGGTAAAGCTTTCGGGAAACATAAGAGACTCTCAATCAAGGGGTTGCAATCAAGCGTCCGACTGCCGTTGCCGACAGCCGGAGAGGCTCAACCTACAAGGCCGCGTCGATTTTCTTGGCTGCGTCGTCGCTCACCCATGCGTGCCAGACTTCAGGATGTTCCTTCAAGAAGATCTTGGCCAGTTTTGGCGACTCGATCCGCTCTTTGGCCATACGCCCGAGGTTCTGGTTCAGCAGGTCGATTGGCAGGTTGACCTTTTCCAGTACCGCCACCAGTTCCGGGGCTTGCTCGTGGAACGTCTTGGACAGGCCGACCTTGATGGTCACGCGCTTGTCCACGCCTGGTTTCTCGTCGAGCTTGACCAGGTCGACCTGGCCCATCAGCGGGGTTGGCGACCAGTAGTAGAACAGGATCGGCTCGCCACGCTTGTAGCTCGACAGCACTGCCGCATCCAGCGCCGGACCGGTGCCCGGACGGAAGTTGGTGTAGGTGCTTTCCAGGCCGTAGCTTTTGAGCATTTCGCTGTTGTCGAGCTCACAGGTCCAGCCCGCCGGGCAGTTGTAGAAACGGCCCTTGGAGGGCTCTTCGGCGTCCTTGAATACAGCGGAATATTTGCCCAGGTCAGCAATGTTTTTCAGGTCCGGTGCCTTCGGCTCCAGCTTACGCTTGGCGTCGCCTTCGATCACGTAGCGTGGCACGTACCAGCCTTCGACAGCACCCACGACAGGGGCGCCGACACCGACGACTTTGCCGGCCTTCTCGGCCTTGTTCCAGACTTCGCTGCGGCCGACCCACTCTTCGGCAAAAATTTGAATGTCGTTGCTGCTCAGGGCGTTTTCCATGGTGATGGAGTTGCCCGGCAGGCTGTCAGTCTTGCAGTCGTAGCCTTTCTCCAACACGACTTGCAGCACGTCGGTCAGCAGCATGGCGCTTTCCCAGTTCAGGCCGGCAAATTTCACCGGTTTGCCCGACTCGCACCAACCCGCCGCCTGAGTGGCGCCGGCGCTGGCCAGCAGGCCCATGGAAAGCAATGTGGTCAGCAGGGTCTTGTTCGATTTCATTGTGTGACGCTCCTAATCATGAATTGGCTTACGGCAGTCAAGAGGCATCCAGGCCCTGTCCACGTCCAATCAGGCCTGCGCCGCAGCGCGACCGGCCCCGCTTGTTATAGGTGCTGCATGGCTGTCCTGCTCGACTGGCAGAATCAGGTGATCGGGTACTGGGCTGTGCCATTTTTTCGCGCACACGTAATACAGGGCGGCGGGAATCACCAGGCCGATGATCCAGGAAATATCCACATCGCCCAGGGCCGCTACCAGCGGACCGGTGTAGAACTTGGTGGAGATGAACGGCAGTTGCACCAGCACACCGAAGACATAAACGCTGATACCGAGGGCGTTCCAACGGCCATAGCGACCGTTCGGATCGGCCAGCGCCGGCACGTCATAGCGCTCGCGGGTGATGCAGTAGTAGTCCACCAGGTTGATCGCGCTCCAGGGCGTAAAGAAGGCGAGCAAGAACAGGATGAAAGACTTGAACGCACCGAGGAACGAGTGCTGACCGAGCAACGCCATCAGGGTCGCCGCACCGACGATCACCAGCACGAACACCAGACGCTGCAAGCGCGTGACTTTCAGATCACCACGGAAACCGCTGATGACCGTCGCAATGCACATGAAGCTGCCGTACGAGTTCAGGGTGGAGATGGTGACCTTGCCGAACGCGATGCTGAAATACAGCAGCGCAGCGGTGGCACCAGTACCGCCCAAACCAACGATGTAGGCGACTTCGTGGCCGGCAAATTGGCCGTTGGCCGACGCGGCCGCGAACACACCGAGGATCATCGCCACTTGTGCGCCAATGACCGAACCGGCGCCAGCGGCGAAAAAGGTTTTCACCGAGGACGTCTTGCTTGGCAAGTAGCGTGAATAGTCAGCCACGTACGGGCCGAAGGCGATCTGCCAGGACGCCGCGAGCGACACCGCGAGCAGGAAGCTGCTCCAGCTGAAGTGGCGGATTTGCAGAAGTGCGCCAACGTCCGTCTGACTCATCAAACGACTGAACAGATAAACGAAGGCAATCACACCAATGACACTGGCAACACGGCCAATCCAATGGATCACCCGATAACCGAGCACCGTGACCAGCACGATGACACTGGCGAAGATAAGGATCCCGACGCTGTCGCTGACGCCAAACAACTGGCCCAGCGCCTGGCCGGAAAGCACGGTTCCCGTTGCGGTGAAACCGAGGTACATCAAACACACCAGCACGATCGGGATCGCCGCGCCATACACGCCGAACTGCACGCGGCTGGAGATCATCTGCGGCAGGCCAAGCTTGGGGCCTTGCGCCGCATGCAACGCCATCACGCCACCGCCGAGCAGTTGGCCGATCAACAGACCGATCAACGACCAGAACACATCACCGCCCAGCACCACGGCCAAGGCCCCGGTGACAATCGCGGTGATTTGCAGGTTGGCACCCATCCACAGGGTGAACTGGCTCAACAGACGACCGTGTCTTTCCGCTTCCGGGATGTAGTCGATCGAACGTTTCTCGATCAACGGTTTATTGCCTGCACGTTCGCTGTTAACCGCCATGATTCAACCTCTGTGGATTGTTAGTTAGATCCCTGTAGGAGCTGTCGAGTAAAACGAGGCTGCGATCTTTTGCTTTTAATAGATCAATTTCAAAAGATCGCAGCCTCGTTTCACTCGACAGCTCCTACGGGGATTGCATCAGGCCGAAGCCCGTTTTATTTGCCGGTGATCATCGGCAGGTTCAGGCCTTGTTCCTTGGCGCAGTCGATCGCGATCTGGTAACCCGCATCGGCGTGACGCATAACGCCGGTCGCCGGGTCGTTGTGCAGAACGCGAGCAATACGCTCGGCCGCTTCGTCAGTACCGTCGCAGACAATCACCATGCCCGAGTGCTGGGAGAAGCCCATGCCGACGCCGCCGCCGTGGTGCAGGGAAACCCAGGTCGCGCCGCTCGCGGTGTTGAGCAGTGCGTTGAGCAGTGGCCAGTCGGACACGGCATCGGAACCGTCTTGCATCGATTCGGTTTCGCGGTTCGGGCTGGCGACCGAACCGGAGTCCAGGTGGTCGCGACCGATCACGATCGGCGCGGACAATTCACCGCTGCGGACCATTTCATTGAACGCCAGGCCGAGCTTGGCGCGCAGGCCCAGGCCAACCCAGCAGATACGTGCCGGCAGCCCCTGGAAGCTGATGCGCTCGCGCGCCATGTCCAGCCAGTTGTGCAGGTGGGCGTCGTCCGGGATCAGTTCTTTGACTTTGGCGTCGGTCTTGTAGATGTCTTCAGCGTTGCCCGACAGCGCAGCCCAACGGAATGGACCGATGCCACGGCAGAACAGCGGACGGATGTAAGCCGGTACGAAACCTGGGAAGTCGAATGCGTTTTCCACGCCTTCTTCCTGGGCCATCTGACGGATGTTGTTGCCGTAGTCGAAGGTCGGAATGCCCATTTTCTGGAATTCGAGCATCGCTTTAACGTGCACAGCCATCGATTGCTTGGCGGCTTTGACCACGGCAGCAGGCTCGGTCTTGGCGCGAGCGCGGTACTCTTCCCAGGTCCAGCCGGCCGGCAGGTAACCATTGAGCGGGTCGTGGGCGCTGGTCTGGTCGGTGACCATGTCCGGGCGCACGCCGCGCTTGACCAGTTCCGGCAGGATTTCCGCCGCGTTACCCAGCAGCGCGATGGAGATCGCCTTGCCTTCCTTGGTGTATTTCTCGATGCGGGCCAGAGCGTCGTCGAGGTCTTTGGCTTGCTCGTCGACGTAACGGCTGTTCAGGCGAAAATCGATGCTGACCTGCTGGCATTCGATGTTCAGCGAGCACGCGCCGGCCAGGGTGGCGGCCAGAGGTTGAGCGCCGCCCATGCCGCCGAGGCCTGCGGTCAGGACCCAACGACCTTTGAGGTCATCGTTGTAGTGTTGGCGACCGGCTTCGACGAAGGTTTCGTAGGTGCCCTGGACGATGCCCTGGCTGCCGATGTAGATCCAGCTGCCGGCAGTCATCTGGCCGTACATGGCCAGGCCTTTGGCGTCGAGTTCGTTGAAGTGTTCCCAGCTCGCCCAGTGTGGCACCAGGTTGGAGTTGGCGATCAGTACGCGGGGTGCGTTGGCGTGGGTCTTGAACACGCCGACCGGCTTGCCGGATTGCACCAGCAGGGTCTCGTCGTCGTTCAGGTTGGTCAGGCTTTCGACGATCTTGTCGTAGCATTCCCAGTTACGTGCCGCACGACCGATACCACCGTAAACCACCAGTTCTTTAGGGTTCTCGGCGACTTCAGGGTCGAGGTTGTTCATCAGCATGCGCAGCGGCGCTTCAGTCAGCCAGCTCTTGGCGGTCAGCTTGTTACCGCGTGCGGCACGAATTTCAACGTTACGGTACTTGGTAGGTTTCTGGGTATTGTCAGTCACGAAAAAGACTCCTCAGCGATCAATTCAAACCAACCCTGGCGGTGGGCAAGCCAGCCTGTGCGCGTCAACGCGCTACAAGCGAATCAGTGGACGCTGCGAGGAGTCTCGATCGACTCATACGCATACGTCTTTACTTGTACATACAAGCATATGCAATCAAGCGGCCAACTTATTGGATGGCTGTTCAAGAAAACTTTTGGAATGGCTGGAAGGCGCCTGGAACAAGGGTTCTGGCGAAGATGAAATTTTTCAGGGGGATTTTGCGGGGGTGTGAGCGTTGTTACTTGAGCGAGGTTTTGCGCCACGCTGGGGCGTTCGGTAACAAAGTGGTGCGCATTCTGGAACAGGTTTGAGTAGCGAAAAGCTTCGCGGGCAAGCCTCGCTCCTACAGATTATTGTCGTCCCTCGATCGGGGATTGACATAGAACCTGTAGGAGCGAGGCTTGCCCGCGAAAGGGATGTTGAATCAACGTGCGATCAGTTCAATCACACAGCACGGGCCATTGCTGGAGATTTCCAGCAGCCCAGCGTTACCGTCGAGCTGCAGGCAATCATGGCGACCCAGTTGTGCGTCGCTGTTCCCCACCTTCAAGGCCAGCGCTTCGGTGACACTGAACACCAACACGCTGCCCGCCGAGCTGAAAAACCGCTGTTCGCCGTCCAGCCACTGCAACCGCGCGCTATAACGCTGCGGCGCATAGATCAGGTTGAAATCGCGAATCGGGCCGCCGAGCAAAGTGCACGACACCTGACTCTCACCGCTGAAGGCGAACGGATCGATCGGTAACAAGGGCCGTGTGGCCTGGCCATCCACCGACAAGGTCATGCCATCACCCTGCAGCACGGTGATCACCCGCTCGTAACCGGCGAAGGTGGAAAACCCGCCCGACTCGCCAATGTCGGCAATCGACAGGCGCCAGCCGAAACCTTCGAGGCTGGTGCCGGCATCGCGAGTGATTTCTTCAGTGCTGCCGCCGCCGTTCTTCCACGGCATGCGCGGGTAATCTTTTGCGCGTAGAACCTTCACTTGATTCATTTATGGCTCTCTATTTATGAAACCGACCTTCCAGACGATGACGGGAACCGGGGTGGATCAAACGGGCGGCGGTCACCGGCTGGCGGCCAGACCAAGTGCGGCGACGAATCAGCAGGCACGGCTCGCCCTTTTCAATCTGCAGCAATTTGCATTCGGACGCCTCGGCCAGAATCGCCTCGACCACGTGCTCGCCTTCGGTCAGCGGTGCCACCTGGTTCAGGTAGGCGTATGGCGTTTGCAGGGTGAAATCCTGCTTGAGGTAGTCCGGAGCGACCAGCGCATTGACGAAACGGTCTTCGATTTGCACCGGGATATCGTTTTCGAAATGCACGATCAGCGAGTGAAAGACCTTCTGGCCTTCGCGCATGTCCAGGGCCAGTGCGCGCTCGGAACCGGCGGCCTCTTCTTCCAGCGTGATGACCTTGCAGGTGTGGCGATGGCCGCGCGAGGCGATTTCGTCGGCGATGTTGTGCACTTCAAACAAAGCGGACTGGCTTTTCGGCTCGGCGACGAAGGTGCCGACGCCTTGCATACGCACCAGCAAACCGTCGGCGGTCATCTCGCGCAGGGCGCGGTTGATGGTCATGCGGCTGAAGCCTAACTGGCTGACCAGTTCACTTTCCGACGGAACGCGGTAGTGCGGCGGCCAGTTTCCACTGTCGATTTGCTGGGTGATCATTTGTTTGACGCGGGCGTACAAGGGCGCCGGACTGTCGCCCAGATTGGCGCTCAGATTGGCATTCGGCGGCAATGTGGCAGGCGGAGTTGGCACGGTGGATCCTTGTTCGTTGAGAAGAGATTGCTAGCTTGCCGGAGTTTACCGAGCAGGCAAACGTCTGTATATGTATATACAAATAACACACGATGGGGTGCTGAACCATGTCCGCCTTCTTTGCCGAACGCGCGCTGCTGCCTAGTGGATGGGCCAACAATGTACGTCTTGAGGTCAGCGCCGACGGCGTTTTGACCCATATCCAGGCCGATTCCACTGCAGATGGCGCCGAACGGCTAAGCGGCCCGCTGCTGCCGGGTATGCCGAATCTGCACTCCCACGCCTTCCAGCGAGCCATGGCCGGGCTGGCGGAAGTGGCGGGTAATCCGAACGACAGTTTCTGGACCTGGCGCGATTTGATGTATCGCCTCGTCGGAAAAATCCGCCCGGACCAGCTCGGCGTCATCGCTCGTCAGCTGTACATCGAAATGCTCAAGGCCGGTTACACCTCGGTCGCGGAATTTCATTATGTGCACCACGACACCAGCGGCCAACCGTACGCCGACCCGGCCGAACTGGCGCTGCGCATCAGCCAGGCCGCTAGCTCCGCGGGTATCGGTTTGACCCTGCTGCCGGTGCTGTACAGCCATTCCGGTTTCGGCGGCCAGGCCCCGAACGACGGCCAGCGCCGCTTTATCAACAGCACCGAAAACTACCTCAAGCTTCAGTCGCGTTTGCAGCCGATCCTGGCGCAGCAGCCGGCGCAATCGCTGGGTCTGTGTTTCCACTCGTTGCGCGCGGTCACACCGCAGCAGATCAGCGAAGTGCTGGCGGCCAGCGACAAACAATGCCCGGTGCACATTCACATCGCCGAACAGCAGAAAGAAGTCGATGACTGCCTGAGCTGGAGCGGTCGCCGTCCGTTGCAATGGTTGTACGAAAATACTGAAGTCGACCAACGCTGGTGCCTGGTCCACGCGACCCACGCCAACCCGGAAGAAGTCACGCTGATGGCCAAGAGTCGCGCCATCGCCGGTTTGTGCCTGACCACCGAAGCCAACCTCGGCGACGGGATTTTCCCGGCGGTGGATTTCCTCGCGCAGGGTGGACGCATGGGCATCGGTTCCGACAGCCATGTGTCGTTGAGCGTGGTGGAAGAATTGCGCTGGCTGGAATACGGCCAGCGTCTGCGCGATCAGCGGCGAAATCGTTTGTATGGCGCCGATCAGCCGATGGTGGGCCGCACGTTATACGACGCTGCGCTGGATGGCGGGGCTCAGGCGTTGGGTCAGCCGATTGGCGCACTGGAAGTCGGCAAGCGTGCCGATTGGCTGGTGCTGGACGGCAACGATCCGTACCTGGCGACGGCAAATGGTGACGGGATTCTCAATCGCTGGTTGTTTGCCGGTGGCGATCGCCAGGTGCGGGATGTGCTGGTCAACGGCCAGTGGGTTGTGCGTGATGGGCGCCATGCCGGCGAAGAAGAGAGTAATCGCGCGTTCACCCAAGTCCTGCGCGACCTCCTGGGCTAACGCAAACCCAAATGTGGGAGCGAGCTTGCTCGCGAAGGGGCCATAACATTCAACATCTTCGTTGACTGTTAAACCGCTTTCGCGAGCAAGCCCGCTCCCACATTTGCTATGTGCCAACCGTTAATTCGAGGTCTTGGCCATCTGCGTATCCGACGCACGCCAGATCAGTCGCGTGGTGTCGTAGCCTTGCTGACGCGCCTTGCTCAGCAATTCTTCACGCACGACACCATTGACCGTCGGGGTCCGTGACAGCAGCCACAGATAACGACGGCTCGGGTCGCCAACGATCGCGGTCTTGTAGTCGTCGCTGACGTACAACACCCAGTATTCCCCTTTCGCCACGCCCGGCAGCAATCGCGAGAACCAGGTATCGAACTCGACCCACAACTTGTCGGTCTTGCCCGGCACTTGTGGATAAGCCGTGCCCTTGGCTTCTTCCCATTGCCACTGCGGCGTCAGGCAGCGGTTCAAGACCGCAATGTTACCGTCAGGCAAGAGCGTGTAATGGGCTTCGGATTGCGCGCAGTTGCGCTGGAAATACATCGGCAGACGGGCCAATTCGTACCAGGTCCCTTGGTACTTCTTGAGATTGACGCTGTTGACGGTCTTGGGCGCCAACGGATCATTGCCAGAAGTGGCACAGCCGGCCAGTACCAGGCCGGCAAAAAGTAACATCAATAACCGCTTCATTGTTTTTCTCCCGTGGGCGTATAGCCCCGGTTTACTTCAGGCCTTGGCCGGAAAACATCAACACTTTGTCACCGGCGTACTGCACGCTGATAAAGCTGTTCTTGTCGCCCCAGGTGCAACTGGACATGCCGAGCGCGCCCGAGCAGTCGGCGGGCTTACCCAGCAAGGTTTCTACCTCGGCCTTGGGCATGCCGGCCGACAGTTTGGAATAGTTTTCCTGATTGACCTTGCTGCACGCAGCCAACAACACGCAGAACGAAAGCAGGGCGATAGATCGCAGCGACATGGTGTAGCTCCTGGGGCGAAGGGGAATGGCATGGCTGCCAAGCAGAAGCTTAGAAGAGAAAACCCCTGTCTGGTTCCCTGACAGGCCGGCTATTTATTAGGCCGCTCGTCTGCCTTTTGCCGAAAAATCAGCCACTTTCTTTTGCTGTTGAGTATTTCGTCGGTTTTCGCAAAAGACGCCTAATCTTTGGCACTGTCCTGTCGACATAGGTCCTGTAGGAGCGAGCTTGCTCGCTCCTACAGTAGCCCCTGCAATAATCACAAAGTTCGACCAGTCCCCTCCCGCGGTAGCTCATTTAATGACCAGAAACATGAAGTTCAGCCACAAGATCTTGTTGGCTGCTGCCCTCGTGGTGGCGGTTGCATTCGCGTGTTTCATCCTGTTCAACGACTACCGGCAGCGCCAGACCCTGCGCAGCAGTACCGAATCGTCGATGCAGGAACTCGGCAGCCTGACCACCAGCAACATCCAGACCTGGCTGGAAAGCCGCATCCAGTTGCTGCAATCGTTGTCCCAGCAGATCGCCGTGGACGGCAGCGCTCAGGCCAGTCTCAAACGTGCGATCGACCTTCCGGCCTATACCAGCAACTTTCAGCTGAGCTACTTCGGTGGCGCCGACGGCGTGATGTTCTCGATCCCGGCCGGTAACCGCGCCGCCGACTACGACCCACGCGCACGCGGCTGGTACAAGGCGGCCAACGGCGCGCAACAGACCATCGTCACCGAACCGTACATCGCCGCGTCGTCCGGCAAACTGGTGATCACCGTGGCCACGCCGGTGAAGCACGAGAGCCAGATGATCGGCGTTGCCGGCGCAGACATCGACCTGTCCAGCGTCAGCGCGATCATCAACTCGCTGAACTTCGGCGGTCACGGGCATGCGTTTATCGTCAGTGCCGACGGCAAAATCCTGATCCACCCGGACAGCAAACTGGTGCTCAAGAGTCTGGCCGACGCCTACCCCAACGGTGCGCCGAAAGTCAGCCCGGGCATGAAAGAGGTCGAGATCGACGGCAAGCGCCAGTTCATCTCCTTCACCCACGTCAACGGCGTGCCGTCGGCGGACTGGTACGTGGCGCTGGTGCTCGATCAAGACACCGCGTTCTCGATGCTCAGCGAGTTCCGCACCTCGGCAATCATCGCCATGGTCATCGCCGTGGTGATCATCATTGCGCTGCTGGGCATGTTGATCAGTTTCCTGATGCAGCCGCTGTTGACCATGGGTCGCGCGATGCATGACATCGCCGAAGGCGAAGGTGACCTGACCAAACGCCTGACCATTCATGGCCACGACGAATTTGGCGCCCTGGGCACCTCGTTCAACCGTTTTGTCGAACGTATTCATACCTCGATTACCGAAGTGGCCTCGGCCACCGGCCAGGTCAACGAAGTTGCCTTGCGTGTGGTGGCGGCATCGAACTCGTCGATGTACAACTCCGACCAGCAAGCCTCGCGCACCAGCAGCGTGGCCGCAGCGATCAACGAACTGGGCGCCGCCGCCCAGGAAATCGCCCAGAACGCCGCCCTCGCCTCCCAGCATTCCAGCGATGCCCGGGCCTTGGCCGAAGACGGTCAGCACGTGGTGGATAAAACCATCGCGGCGATGCAGCAGCTGTCGGCGAAGATCAGCGATTCGTGCGGCAACATCGAGACGCTCAACAGCAACACCGTCAACATCGGGCAGATTCTGGAAGTGATCACCAGCATCTCGCAGCAGACCAACCTGTTGGCCCTCAACGCCGCGATTGAAGCCGCGCGTGCCGGTGAAGCCGGGCGCGGTTTCGCCGTGGTCGCGGACGAGGTGCGCAACCTCGCCCACCGCACCCAGGATTCGGCGCAGCAAGTGCAGAAGATGATCGAAGAGCTGCAAGTCGGCGCCCGCGAAGCGGTCAGCACCATGACCGACAGCCAGCGCCAGAGCGAAAGCAGCGTCGGCATCGCCAACCAGGCCGGTGAACGCCTGGGCAGCGTGACCCAGCGTATCGGTGAAATCGACGGCATGAACCAATCCGTGGCGACGGCGACCGAAGAGCAGACCGCTGTAGTGGAGTCGATCAACGTCGACATCACCGAGATCAACACGCTGAACCAGGAAGGTGTGGAGAACCTGCAGTCGACCTTGCGTGCTTGCTCGGATCTAGAGCAGCAGGCGGCGCGGTTGAAGCAGTTGGTCGGTAGTTTCAGGATCTAAGGTGCTGCCACTGGCACAATCGCTAGCAGGCTAGCTCCCACAGGGGATTTGTGAACGCCACAGATCAAACGTGGGAGCCAGCCTGCTGGCGATGGCGGCATCGGCCGCCCCAAACAACTAAAACCGTGAACCCGGCTTCGAAAGAAACACCAATTCCTCACCCGTAGACTCCCGCCCCAACACCGCATTCCTATGCGGGAACCGCCCAAACTGCGCAATCACCTTCTGATGCTTCTCGGCGTAATTCAGGTAATCGGTAAACAGCGCTCGATCCGTTTCCGGCTGTTGTGCCACCAGGTCGATGTAGCGGGAAACCGCCTCGTTCTGCACCGCCAGATTCTCGCAATGCTCAAACACCAGGTAGATAAACACGCGCTGAATCGGCTGTAACTGCCGATCGAAATCCGCAGCAATACCTTTCGCGACCAGCGCCTGGGCCCTGAGATCGCCTGCAAAGGATTTGGGGGAGTCGCGAAAGATCATTCGCGGGATTTGGTCGAGTAGCAACACCAGGGCCAGCCAACCTTCGGGGCGTTGCGCCCACTCGGTCAATCCGCCGGCCAGTGCCTGCTCGACCCAGTTCCCGAAACGCGTACGCGCTTCGAGGTCCTGGCTGTCGCGCTTGCCGAACCACAACTTGCCCTTGTCAGCCGCCACTTCTTTTGAGGATTCGGAAGTTCCAAACCACCATTCGAGCAACGGCTGCCAGGGCGCGGTCATGGTTTATTCCTTGTGGTAAGCCGTGACGCGTTCGACTTCTTCTTTCGAACCGAGGAACACCGCAACACGCTGGTGCAAGCCGTCAGGCTTGATGTCGAGGATGCGCTGATGGCCATCGGTGGACGCGCCGCCGGCCTGTTCAACCAGGAACGACATCGGGTTGGCTTCGTACATCAGGCGCAGCTTGCCCGGCTTGGATGGTTCGCGGCTGTCGCGTGGGTACATGAACAGACCGCCACGGGTCAGGATGCGGTGCACGTCCGCGACCATCGCGGCGACCCAGCGCATGTTGTAGTTCTTTTTCAGCGGGCCTTCTTCGCCCGCCAGCAATTCGCCGACGTAGCGTTGTACCGGCGCTTCCCAGTGACGCTGGTTGGACGCGTTGATCGCGAATTCCTGGGTGGTTTCCGGGATCTTGATGTCTTCGTGGGTCAGCACGAAGCTGCCCATTTCACGGTCCAGGGTGAAGCCTTTCACGCCATCGCCCAGGGTCAGGATCAACATGGTCTGTGGACCGTAGATCGCGTAACCGGCTGCCACTTGCTCGGTGCCTGGCTGCAGGAAAGCCTTTTCGTTCAAGGGCTCGTTCTGGCTCAGGTATTCGCTCGGGCAACGCAGCACCGAGAAGATCGTACCGACCGGCGCGTTGATATCGATGTTCGACGAACCGTCCAGTGGGTCGAAAACCAACAGGTACGCGCCTTTCGGGTATTTGCCCGGGATCTGGTAGGCATTGTCCATTTCTTCGGACGCCATGCCGGCCAGGTGACCGCCCCATTCGTTGGCTTCGAGCAGAATCTCGTTGGAGATCACGTCGAGTTTCTTCTGCACTTCACCTTGAACGTTTTCAGTGCCCATGCTGCCCAGAACACCACCGAGGGCGCCTTTGGACACGGCGTGGTTGATCTCTTTGCAAGCACGCGCCACCACTTCGATCAGGAAACGCAGATCGGCAGGGGTGTTATTGCTACGGGTCTGCTCAATCAAATAGCGACTCAGGGTAACGCGGGACATGGAAGGCTCCGGTGGATTGGGGGCTAAAAACCCGCGCAGTTTAGCGCGAGTCGGGGCGCATTTCCTCCTATCAGACGTGATCCGCCCAATAGAGTTCATGCGCCGGGATGAGCGTAGTTCGAAATGGATGGGATGTGGGTCTGGGATTAATGGCAGTTTTGATATTTTTGCTGGTTGTAATGGCCCCTTCGCGGGCAAGCCTCGCTCCTACAGGATTCACGCGATTCCCGTAGGAGCGAGGCTTGCCCGCGAACTGGCGCGAAGCGACAGCCTAGGGCTTGACTGGAGGCTTGCGCAGCAAGCTGAACGCCATCGCCCCCAGGAACAAAACACTCAGCAACAACACCGCCCACAACCCGAATTTCTTCCAGTTCGTGTCGGTCGTTGCTGCGGTTGTCACCGTCGACGCTGGGGCTACAACCACCCCGCCATCAGCCGAAGCCTTGCCCAACGCCGCCCATTTCGCCGCGCTGTAATCCGGGATCAACGTCGCCAATGGCAGGTTCGCCGCCTTCACCGACGCACTTCCCAGTGCCAGCGTGTAAGGACCGGCGCCGCGCGCCAGGAACACCAATTGCGTCGAACGCACGGCAAACCGAACCGTCGGTGCCTCTTCGCCGAGTCCACCGCCGCGCTCATCAACGGTCAGTTTCAACTGCTGCACGGTTTGCCCCGGCAGCTGCAATTCATTCTGCACCACGTCCTGGCCATTCTGAGTCAGGCGATAGAGCAAACCACTGCTCAGCGCCTGCCACGGCAGGCTGCTTTCCCGACGGCCGGCCAACGTCACCGGCGCCAGGCTGTTGGGCTGACTCAGCTCGACCTGCAAGCGTTCGACGTGCAACCCCATCGGCAATTGCCAGGTGTATTCACCGGCCTTCACACGACTGCCGGCCAACGGTTGCGACCAGACCAATGGCAGCGGCAGGCTGCGGCTGCTGGCGCTTTCCAGTTGCGCCGAGGTCAGCACCGGTGCCGATTGCGGCGTGCTCCACAGCAGGCGCAAATAGCGCGCCGACTGCCCCGGCAAGCCGACTTCATGCTGCTCGACCCGCTCGTCGGCAAACGTCAGCCGCGCCACTTGCCCCTCGCCCCAAGACTGCCAATTCTGCAAGTCGTCGCTGGCTTCGATGCTGAAACGCTGGAAGCCGTCGCGCTCGCTGGTCCAGTCGAGGATCAGCTGCTGCAACGGCGCCTTGATCCCACTGGCATCGAGCAACCAGCCGCGCAGCACTTCTTCGCCCGCCTCCAACTGGCTGGACGGCTGCACTTCGACCAGGGTGCCATTGGCGCTCGATTGCACGCGCACGCTCGGCGCCCGTTCGGTGTCGTCCGCCGAGTTGTACAGCGGAAACCATTTCACATCGGTCAGGGCGCGGTTTTCGCTGGTCTGCGCGGACTCCCGCGCCAGGGCGTAGGCCTGAGCCTCGCCCGCAGCGTTGAACACGCGCACGTCGCTCAGGTCGGTTTGCCGCGCATTCAGTTGCACGGCCAAGGGCAATTCGAGGCGATACCACGGGCCTTCGCCGGTCACGGTCAACGGCACCTGAGTGCTGAAGTCCGCCGGTTTTTCCTGGGCACCGGCCGACAACGCCACACCCATTGCAACTGCGCCCAACCAGTTCAGGTTCAGCTTCTGACTCAAGATGACACTCCTTCGGTTTCCGGGGCCGGTTTATCAGCCTCAGGCAGAGCATCGGCGCGCTTGGGCGGCAACGGCGCGAAATAGCCCACCACCAGCAGCAACACGCCAACGCCGATAAACGACACGATCCGGGCGAGGCCGCCGCGGTTACTCAATTCAACGAAGAACAGTTTGGCCACCACCACGCCGATCAGCGCCGCACCGATCAACCAGACTTCGCGGCGATGACGCAAATGGCCGCCGATCATCAGACTCAGCGCCATCAAGGTCCAGACGATCGACAGACCGGCCTGCACCAGCATCGATTCAAGCAACGCATCCCATTCGAACGGCACGCCGCCCCAATGGTGAGCCGTGCGCATTACCAGCGCCGTGAAGAACACGAACAGCGACACGCCAGCGATCAGTTGCGCGGCATGTTCGGCGTAGTCCTTGCGGATCGCCAGTTGTGTCACGGCGGTGCGCGACCACACGTAAACACCGAACAGCGCGAACAACAGGCCCAACTCCAGCGGGTTGATCAATGGCACGTAGGGCAGCGGCTCGGCAGTGCCGTCGCTGACGATGTTCGCCAGCCAGAACCAGCCGAGCATCAACACCGCCAGCGGTGCCGCCGCGTAGAGGCGGTATTCGCGAGCATAAGCCGACACCGGCCATGGCCAGCTGCGCGGCGCAGCCATCAGCACCAGATACAGGCTCGGCAGAATCGCCCAGCCCAACCAGCGCCATGCGTTGTATTGCTCGGACAACAGCAGCAAACCGTAACGCAACTCCAGCGCCAGCACGCCGATCAACAGCCAGCAGCCGAGCACGTGGGCGGCACTGAGCGCGCGTGCCGACAGACTCGGCGCCAGACGCCGCAGGGAGATGAAATGCACGACGAACACTGCCGCCCACGCCAGCCAGCCAACGTTGGCCGCCGGGTGATAACGCGAATGCCACGCGGCGACCAACACCAGACCCGCCGCCGGCATTAACAAGGTGCAGAGCAAGCCCAGCGCCGACCATTTCAATCGCAGCGCCAACAGCGTCCATAGCGCGACGCTCAGGGCGGCGACGGCCAGCAACAAGGTCGCTTGCAGATTCAACGGCGCAAATCGCAGTACTTCACTGATCCACGCCAACGCCCACCAACCCGCGCCCCAGACCAGCAGCACGTCGGACAACCGCTGCAAACTCAGCGCATCGAAGGCCGTGGCGTGAGTGCCGAGCTGCAAGCGCCAGGCGCCGACGAACGCCGCCAGGCCCAGCACCCACGGCGTCCAGAAACCGCTGTGCGCCAGTGGGCGCAAACCCTCGCTGGCCAACGGCCCAAGCACGTCCGGCCCGGCCAGCAGGAACGCCGCACCGCCAATCACCTGCAACAGCAGACCGAAGACAAAACTCACGCGCTGCTTGAGGTACAAACTGAGCCAGATGATCAACAAACCACTGGCCGCCCACACCGCACTCGCGGTTTGCCAGGGCAGGACGAACAGCACCGCCAGGTTGATCAGCACCAAACCGGCGAGCAGCACCACCGACAAGCCACGCAACAGTCGAATGTCGCTGCGAACCATGTCATCGCGAGCCGCCAACAACATGCCGGCGATCAGCGCCAGGCCGATCAAGGAAGCACTGAGCAAGCCGCTCCAACCGGCGCTGAACACGGCGCCGGAGTCAGCGCTCGAACCTTGCAGCCGCAACAGAAACAACGCGCCACCCAGCAGTTGCACGGCAAACGCGGTGAACAGGAACGTCCGCGATTGCAGGCGCAGGCCGACGAACAAGGTCGCCAACCCCGCCAGCGCCCAACTGATCGCCGTGCCGTGGGTGAAGAAGAACAACGGTGCCAGCAGATAAAGGAAGGTCAGACCGAGGCAAGCCAACACCGGCAGGCCTTTGCGTTCCCACGGCGTGGTCTGTTCGGGCAACGCTTTGCGCAATTGGTAGAAGCTGAACAACAACGCCACGCCGAGCATCAATGCACCGAGCGGCGCACCGTCCAGCAGGCTGCTTTCGCCACCGCGCAACTCACTGAGGAACGCCAGCGCCGAGCCCACTTGCAGCAGCAAGGCAAAGGCGCGGGCCAGCGGTCGTTGCTGGCGCAGACCGAGCCAGAAGATCCCCGCGCCTTCCACTGCCCAGGCCGCCGACGTCCAGCGCGCATCCAGCCCTAATGGAATCGCCAGACTGGCGAAAATCACCCCCAGCGCCAGGCAGGTTTCCGCCAGCAGCAACGCGCGGCCGCCCATCAGCAGGCGCGCCAGCCCCATGTAGATCATGCCCAACGCCAGCGCGCTGAAGGCGGCAGCGAATTCCAGATGCTGCACCAGCGCGAACTGCAAACCGAAGCCGACAATGGGCGGACCGAACAGCATCGTACCGTCGACGTAATCACCCTTGCGCGCCGACCAGCGCAGCAAGGCCTCGCGGCTGCCATCTTCTGGTGCGTCACTCATCTCCAGCAACTTGCGCCGGGTGAACAGCAGGCCGATGGCCAGGTACATCAGGAAAAACAGGATCAGGAACGGCTCGGTGCTCCACAGCAGATCCGGCGTATAAGAACGCAAGCCCCAGGCGAAACCGATGCCGAAGGTGCCGACAAACCCGATCAGGTTGAGCAGACGCCAGGCCTTGAACCACGCAATTGCGAGGATGCCGGCATTGAGCAAGGCGAAGTAGCTGAACAGCGCGACGTGGTTGCCGGCGCCGGTGGACGTCAAAATCGGCGCGGCGAAACCGCCCAGCGCTGCCGCAGCGGCGAGCCCCAGCGCATCCTGGGTGATGGCGAGAATCGCCGAGAACACCGTCACCGCGACCAGCAGGCCCAATGCCGCCGAAGGGTCGAGCAGCGGATGCAGCCGCATCGCGGCAAACACCGTCAGGTACAACACCGCGATCCCGGTGCCTTGCAGCATCAAGGCGTAATGGCTGTTGCGGGTTCTGAGCCACCAACCCAATCCCAGCAGGCCTAACGCGGCCGCTGCAACACCGGCGTAACGCAACTCGATCGGCACCACCATGCCTTCGGTGGCGTAACGCAGCAGGAATGCTAGGCCGAGGAACAACAACACCACGCCAACCCGCAGCACCGTGTTGCCGCCGAACAGCCAGGCGCGGGCGCCGCTGATGGCACGGTCGATGAAATTGGGGCCGCGAGGGGCGGCGGGTGCTTGCGGTTCACGGGCGACCGGTTCGGGTTTCCAGGCATCGACTGGCAGCGGACGACTGGTTTCGGTGGCGGCGACGGTGATCGGTTCGAGGTCGGGCGGAAGCTCCCAGATCAGTTCCGGGGCTTCGACGGGTATTTCATCGAGAATGAATTCAGGCGTCGGGACAGGCTCGCTGGCTTCAGGCGCCTTGACGCCGGACACCTCCAGCAATGCCAGACGTTGCTCCACCGCCCCCAGCGCAACCTGGGCCGATTGAAGCTGGCGTTGTTGCTCGGCGGCCTGAGAAACCAAGCGACCGATGCGAAGGGTCTGGCCGATGCCCAACCCGAGCAGTGCGCCTAATAGCGCATCGCTGAACGACTCATCGAGTATCCAGCCCAGCACCAGCCCTATCAGCATGAACATCCATTGCATGGTCGATATCCCTAAGCGGCCCATTGCCTTGTAGCGTCTGCGCTGACGTCATTCGCGGGCAAGCCTCGCTCCTACAGAAATACGCGATCCCTGTAGGAGCGAGGCTTGCCCGCGAATGAGCGCGCAGCGCTCACTGAAACTGGTGCTTAGTATATCGATCAGGCCCAACGGCCGTCGGGCCTTGCGCACATTTGTCGCTAAAAGTTACTCCAGTGCCCTCCAGATATCCGTGGCGTACTCGCGAATCGTCCGGTCAGAGGAGAACCAGCCCATCCGCGACGTGTTCAACACCGCCGAACGCCACCACTCTTTCGAATCGTGCCAATGGGCTTCAACGCGCATCTGAGCATTCCAATAGGAATCAAAGTCGGCACAGACCAGAAAGCGGTCGTAGTCGATCAGCGAATCGATCAACCCGGTGTAACGGGACGGATCGTCCGGCGAGAACACCCCGCCGCGAATCGCTTGCAGCACATCATTGAGACGATGGGAGGCGGCAATGTCCGGCGTCGCGTTGAACTCATGGTTCTGCTTGCGCGCTTCAACCTGCTGGGCGCTGAGGCCAAAGATGAACATGTGCTCGGCGCCGATGCGTTCGCACATTTCCACGTTGGCGCCGTCCAGGGTACCGATGGTCAGCGCGCCATTGAGGCCGAACTTCATGTTACTGGTGCCCGAGGCTTCGAAACCGGCCGTGGAAATCTGCTCCGACAAATCCGCCGCCGGAATAATGCTTTCGGCCAGGCTGACGTTGTAATTGGGCAAGAACACCACTTTCAGCAAACCGCGCACCGTCGGGTCGTTGTTCACGACACGGGCGATATCGTTGGTCAGCTTGATGATCAACTTGGCCTGGTGATAACTCGCCGCCGCCTTGCCGGCGAAGATCTTCACGCGCGGCACCCAGTCGATTTCCGGCTCGGCACGAATAGCCTGATACAACGCCACGGTGTGCAGCAAATTGAGCAACTGACGTTTGTATTCGTGGATCCGTTTGACCTGGACGTCGAACATCGCTGCCGGGTTGACCGCCACCCCGAGCCGCTCGTGGATGATGTACGCCAGGGCTTTCTTGCTGTGCAGCCGTTGCTCGGCGAACGCCTTGCGGAACGCGGCTTTCTCGGCGAAGGGTTCCAGGTCGAGCAAGCGTTCTTCAGGGTTATCCAGCAGATCAGGCCCGAGGGCATCGACCATCATCGACGTCAGTTCAGGGTTGGCCTGATAGAGCCAGCGGCGGAAGGTGATGCCGTTGGTCTTGTTGTTGATCCGCTCCGGGTAAAGGTTGTGCAACTCGGAGAACACGGTTTTGCGCATCAGCTGCGTGTGCAACGCGGATACACCGTTGACGCTATGAGACCCCAGGAACGCCAGGTTACCCATGCGCACGCGACGGCCGTTGTCTTCCTCGATCAGCGACACCGAACGCAGCACGTCGAAATCGTGAATGCCCTTGGCGCGCAGAGAGTCGATGTGCTGAGCGTTGATCAGGTAAATGATCTGCATGTGTCGCGGCAACATGCGCTCCATCAAACCGACCGGCCAGGTTTCCAGCGCTTCCGGCAACAGCGTGTGGTTGGTGTACGAGAGCGTATCGACGGTAACCTGCCACGCCGCGTCCCACGCCACGTCATAGACGTCGACCAGTTGCCGCATCAGCTCGGCCACGGCAATCGAGGGGTGCGTATCGTTAAGCTGGATCGCCGCGTGATCGCCCAGGGTCAGCACCGAGGTGTGCATATTGCGATGGCGACGGAGCAAATCCTGCAGCGAGGCGGCGACAAAAAAGTATTCCTGGCGCAGACGCAGTTCCTGGCCGGCTTCGGTGCTGTCCGCCGGGTAGAGCACGCGGGAAATACTCTCGGCCCGGGCCACTTCGGCTACCGCGCCCAAGTGGTCGCCAGCGTTGAAGCGCTCCAGGTGCAAATCTTCCATGGCCCGTGCGCGCCACAGCCGCAGGGTGTTGACGCTCGCTCCGCGCCAACCGACCACCGGCGTGTCGTAGGCAATCGCCCGAACGGTTTCTGCCGGGCTCCAGACTTGCTTGGATTTGCCGGCGTCATCGGTGACGGTCTCGACGCTGCCGCCGAAGCCGATCGTGTAAACGACTTCTGGCCGTTCAAACTCCCACGGGTTGCCGAAATCCAGCCAGTGTTCGGTTTGTTCCTGCTGCCAGCCGTCGACGATCGCCTGGCGGAACAGACCGTGCTCGTAACGAATACCGTAACCGTGGCCAGCGATACCGAGGGTGGACATGCTTTCCATGAAGCACGCCGCCAGTCGACCGAGGCCGCCGTTACCCAGCGCCGCGTCGGGCTCCAGCAGGCGGATGCGTTCCAGGTCGACGCCGAGTTCGGTCAGGGCTTCGCGAGCCACGTCGAGCAGGCCGAGGTTGCTCAGGCTGTCGTAGAGCAAACGGCCGATGAGGAATTCCAGCGAGAGGTAGTAAACGCGCTTCTGGCCTTTACGGTAAATCTGCCGCGTATGGTCCATCCAGTGCTCGACCATGTGATCACGCGCCGCCAGGGCAATGGCTTCGAACCAGTCGTGGTCGAAGGCATGATCCGGGTCTTTGCCCACCGCGTAGGTGAGTTTGGTCAAGACGGCGTCGCGGAATGCGGCCACCTGTGCTTCGCGAACAAGTGGTTCTTGAGTCATCGATAGGACCTCGAGCGAGCGTGGAGTAGTTGAGCCTAGACGGTCTGACAGGTCGTTGGAACTCTGGTTCGGCAGTTTCTCCAGTAAGTGCGAGATAGGTCGACATTAGAGTGTCGTGTGCCGGAAAGAATGCAGGGCTCGTGCCGGAATACAGGTGTCATTGGGCTGCATTCGAAAAAATCTGGCGAAAGGTTGTTCAAAAATCCACCAGTCCCGGTATGATCGCGCGCCCTGATGCATGCTGGTAACAACCGATGATGAAGTCCAACCTGATCGCCGCCGCGGAGATCGATCGCCTCGATACCTGGGCCAAATATTCGGCCCCGATGTGCGGCTCGTGCGTGTCCAGCTGCTGCACCTTGCCGGTCGAGGTCAAGATCAAGGATCTGATCCGTATCGGCATTGTCGACGAATTCGAGCGCGGCGAGCCAGCGAAGAACATCGCCAAGCGCCTGCAGAAGGAAGGGATCGTCGAGCGTTACAACCAGAAGTCCGAGATCTTCACCCTCCAGCGCATGAGCAACAACGATTGCCTGTACCTGGATCGTAAGAGCCGTCTGTGCACTATTTATGAAAAGCGCCCGGATACTTGCCGCAATCACCCGAAAATCGGCCCGCGGCCGGGGTATTGCGCTTATAAGCCGAAGGAAGTGGCGCGTGAGAGCAGCGCCGGCCGTCGTACCCTCGAAAAATTTTAACGATCGCTGGGTTCTTCGACGGCTGACAGGCCGCCTTCGCGGGCAAGCCTCGCTCCTACAGGATTCATGCGATCCGTGTAGGAGCGAGGCTTGCCCGCGAAGGGGCCAGAACAAACACCGCACAAACCCCGGACAAACAAAAACGCCCCCGACCTTGCGGTCGGGGGCGTTTTTTTTGTCAGCTAACTAAATGACTCAGTTACCGGACTTCTTGGCAGCGCGGGTACGCTCGCTTTCGCCCAGGATCTTCTTGCGAAGACGGATGGACTTAGGAGTCACTTCGCACAGTTCGTCTTCTTGCACGAACTCAAGCGCTTGTTCCAGGGTGAAACGGATAGGCGGAACCAGAGCGATGGTTTCGTCTTTACCCGAGGCACGCATGTTGTCGAGCTTCTTGCCTTTGGTTGGGTTGACGCCCAGGTCGTTGTCGCGGCTGTTGATGCCGACGATTTGACCTTCGTACACGTCTTCGCCGTGACCCAGGAACAGTTTGCCGCGAGCTTGCAGGGTTTCCAGCGAGTAAGTCAGTGCCTTACCGGTAGCTACCGACACCAGCACGCCGTTCTGACGGCCGGACATGTCGCCGGACTTCATCACGTCGTAACGGTCGAAGATCGAGGTCAGGATGCCTGCACCAGAGGTCAGGGTCAGGAACTCGTTACGGAAACCGATCAAACCACGAGCCGGGATGTTGTACTCAAGGCGCACACGGCCCTTGCCATCCGGAACCATGTTGGTCAGGTCGCCTTTACGGTTACCGATTTGCTCCATGATCGCGCCCTGGGATTCTTCCGGCAGGTCGATGGTCACGTTTTCGTACGGTTCGTGCTTCACGCCGTCAACCAGACGGATGATCACTTCCGGACGACCAACACCCATTTCGAAGCCTTCGCGACGCATGGTTTCGATCAGTACCGAGAGGTGCAGCTCACCACGGCCGGAGACTTTGAACTTGTCGGCGGTGTCGCCTTCTTCAACGCGCAGGGCAACGTTGTAGAGCAGTTCTTTGTCCAGACGCTCTTTGATGTTACGGCTGGTGACGAACTTGCCTTCACGACCGCAGAAAGGCGAGTCGTTAACCTGGAAGGTCATGGAAACGGTTGGTTCGTCAACGGTCAGCGGCTTCATCGCTTCAACGGTCTGTGGGTCGCACAGGGTGTCGGAGATGAACAGCTGGTCGAAGCCGCTGATGCAGACGATGTCGCCGGCAGCTGCTTCTTCAACGTCGATGCGGTGCAGACCGTGGTGACCCATCAGCTTCAGGATACGACCGTTGCGGCGCTTGCCGTCAACGTCGATAGCCACGACTTGGGTGTTCGGCTTGACGCGACCACGAGCGATACGGCCAACGCCGATAACACCCAGGAAGCTGTTGTAGTCCAGTGCCGAGATTTGCATCTGGAACGGGCCGTCACGGTCAACTTTCGGAGCTGGAACGTGGTCGACGATCGCCTGGTACAGCGGGGTCATGTCTTCCGCCATGGCGGTGTGTTCCAGACCGGCAATACCGTTCAGGGCCGAAGCGTAAACAACCTGGAAGTCCAGTTGTTCTTCGGTAGCACCGAGGTTGTCGAACAGGTCGAAGATCTGATCCAGAACCCAGTCCGGACGCGCGCCTGGACGGTCAACCTTGTTAATTACCACGATTGGACGCAGGCCGGCTTCGAAAGCCTTCTTGGTCACGAAACGGGTTTGCGGCATAGGGCCGTCTTGAGCGTCAACCAGCAGCAGAACGGAGTCAACCATCGACATTACGCGTTCAACTTCGCCGCCGAAGTCGGCGTGGCCCGGGGTGTCCACGATGTTGATGTGGTAGCCGTTCCAGTTGATGGCGGTGTTTTTCGCCAGAATGGTAATACCGCGCTCTTTCTCCTGGTCGTTGGAGTCCATCACGCGCTCGTCGTTGAGCTCGTTGCGCTCCAGGGTGCCGGATTGACGCAAGAGTTTGTCTACCCGGGTGGTTTTACCATGGTCAACGTGAGCATTGATGGCGATGTTACGTAGATTTTCGATCACTTGTGTATCTCGATCAGAGGATTCGGTGTGCTGACAAGTCTTGGCAGCGATTTACAGTATCCGCGATGCCACGGTCTACCTGAAAACCTTGAGCGGCTTGCGGCGTGTCCACGCCATCATGCGGCG